>DIYZ01000186.1:44224-90571 GCA_002427845.1 Chloracidobacterium sp. UBA6041
CTCATTACGCATCACTCATTACTGACTGGCGGCAGATTGCTGTTAGCCGGTCCCTGGATGACGTGGCCCAGCGCATCGTAGCGCGAACCGTGGCAGGGACAATCCCAGGTATTTTCGAGCGAGTTCCAGTTAACGACACAGCCGAGATGCCGGCATACCGCCGAGCGTTCGTGCGTTTGTCCCTGTGGGTCGCGATAGACCGCCACCTTGCTCAGCCCACGCGCAATGATCGCGCCCGAACCGGGCTTAATCTCATCCACGGATTCAACGTCGCCCGCAACCGCAACATCCGTGTACTGCCAGGCGACGTTCAAGTTCTCTTTCGCAAACTCCGGCAAGGCTTTCAACGTGATGCGCGACGGATCGTAAATCGACTGCCACCCATTCTTGCGACCCAGGATCAAATCGGTTAGCAGAATGCCGGCAATGGTTCCATGCGTCATCCCATTGCCCGAATCGCCGGTCGCAATAAAAACGTTTTTCTTGTCCAAAGGATTTCGCCCTATAAACGCCAAACCATCGATCGGTTCCAGCACTTCTCCCGACCAGCGATACTCGATGCCTTCGACCATCGGAAAACGCCGGCGCGTCCAGCGCTCAAGCGCGCCGAAGCGTTTGTTGGCATCGTCCTGCTGGCCAGTTTTGTGATCTTCCCCGCCAACAATCAAAACGTCATAAGCCGACGCTCCGCGGCCCAGAGTTTCTAGTCGTATGTAGTGATAGGGATCGGGCGTGTCCCAGTAGAGCGCGCGCGTTACGGAGTCTTTTGGAATGCGCGCGCCTATCACATAGGTTTGGTAGGCAGCTTGTTTGGTGTGAATCGCAATTAAGTCGTTAACCGGAGTGTTCGTGGCTACGACGACCGCATCGGCAGTAACGACACCGCCACCTTCTGTTTCCACGCGGGCCTTCTTGCCGCCTTCGATTTCTTTTGCGTGGGTCTGACTGTAGATTCGCCCGCCCTTTTGTTTGATGGCTTTGGCGAGCCCCGCCAGATACTTGAGCGGATGAAACTGGGCCTGGCGCGGAAAGCGAAGGGCAGCGCCGGTATCATAAGAATCCCAGGGAACACGCTCGACCTTTTCGATGGCGGTCAATCCGGCTTTATGCGCCGCTTCCAACTCATCATCGAGGATCTGTTTAGAGTCGCGCGGCGGCACAAACAAGTAACCATCAAGTCGTTCGAATTCACACCTGATTGCTTCGTCCTTAACGATCGCTTCAACCTTATCTATCGCCGCCGTGTGGCTCTCGGCCGCAAGCCGTGCGCCTTCCTCGCCATGCAAGCGCTCGAGTTCGAAATAACGGTCGTCCAGCGCGTTAACCAGATGCGCGGTGGTTCTTCCGGTCATGCCACCGCCAACTGGCCCGTCATCAATCACGACAACCGATTTGCCTTCGCGTGCCAACAGGTAAGCGGTTGTCATGCCCGCAATCCCGGCGCCCACGATGCAAACATCCCCGCTCACTTTTTCATTCAGAGATGGCTCAGGCGGCAAGTCAGCGGTTTCCATCCAGATAGACCTG
Source organism: Chloracidobacterium sp. UBA6041 (assembly GCA_002427845.1). Taxonomy (GTDB): domain Bacteria; phylum Acidobacteriota; class Blastocatellia; order Pyrinomonadales; family Pyrinomonadaceae; genus PSRF01. The sequence goes on from DIYZ01000186.1 coordinate 45,752, forward strand.
CTCTGCTCGTAGGATTTTTTCATTTTGGCTGCTTCTTTCGCTTGAGCGCTGCTCCTATGTAGTTATACGGTACGGACGCCGCAGTCTCATGTCTGTTTATGGACCGGCAAAAACTACTTAACGCGATTAATACGTTGCCACTCGTGGTTGGCAGCAAGGTAAGTGCCGATGGAAAGGGTTTTAATATTGACAAGCTGAAAGCGCCGGGCTAACTTGCTTTGGAATTGATATTTCCTGTTACGACTATGAATCATTTCACGCACAGCTTTTACTACCTGTACCGTTATTATTATTGGGGCTCGCGGAAGCGAGAGAAGGCAGGTGAACGCTGTTCGGCGTAAGTTGATTTAGCCACTAAGAACAGAAATTTTGAACCGGCCACTTTCCTTCCGATGCAGGGAAACGTGGCTGGTTCTTTTTATGTATAGTTCCCCAAGCTGAAGAGCGAGGTTCTCAACCATGTCCGGGCAACACAAACATTCGCTACTGGCAGACCACGCTGACATGCGTCTGGTTGCTGTCGACGTCGAGGAAAGTCCCGCCGACCGCAATAAAATTGTGCAACTTAGTCCCGACCATCCGGGCTTTCGCGATCAGGACTATCGCGCACGCCGCAACCGCATAGCGCAACTCGCGCTCGACTATGAGCCCGGACAGCCCATTCCGGATGCGCCTTACACAGCGGAGGAACATGACGTGTGGCGCGTAGTTTGGGAGGCGCTCAAGCCGGCCCAGCAAGCTCACGCGTGCGCTGAATACCTGTCGTGTGTCGAACGGTTGGCATTCGGTCCCGATAGCATTCCGCAGTTGCGCGAAATAAACGACAAGGTCCAGGCAATCAGCGGCTTTCGCCTTGAGCCGGTCGCGGGCCTGGTTGAACCACGCGTTTTTCTTGAGTCGCTGGCTTCGGGAACGTTCCTTTGCACACAGTACATTCGCCATCACTCGACACCGCTTTACACACCTGAGCCCGACGTCGTGCATGAGATTGTTGGACACGCGGTGACACTGGCGAGCAAACGGCTCGCGGAACTCAATCGCCTGTTTGGTAAAGCCGTTCAGCGGACCGCCTCGCTGGAAGCCTTGAACAAGCTGTCGCGCGTTTACTGGTTCACGATTGAATTTGGCGTGCTGCGCGAAGAGGGCAGCGTTAAAGCGTACGGCACGGGATTGGTTTCTTCGGCTGGTGAATTACGTGCAATGCACAAGGCTGAGCTGCGGCCGCTCGATTTAGAGGCAGCGTCTAATCAGGACTATGACCCAACACACTTTCAGCCAATCTTGTTTTGCGCGGATTCATTTGAGGCGATGTATCACTCGCTGCACGACTACCTGGTTGCCTGGGATGCGTAGGTCAATAAACTGTTGAGCGCTTTGGCTATCGGGTAGTGGGTCAGTTTGAGAAAAACCACTACTTTTACAGAACTGCTCGCGGGTAGCGAGCGGATACTGAAATTCAACTTTATTACACCGAAGATTATTCAATCTTGAATATTGCCTCCGCTCGCTACCACCACCCCCGGTCCGTTCCCGGTTCTGTATTAGTCTCTGCCCGAGGTTGAAAATTCTCGAGTTTTATAATTCTTCAACTTGGACCGCGAATCACAATCTTTTTCAAAGTGACGCATTACCTTTTCTTCTGCATAATTTGACAAGCTCCAGTGCCGTCGGATATAAACGCCGCACGATTATGAAGCTCAACGCTTACCAGATTCCCGCAGCCCCGCGTTACGCCAACTGGTATTGGCGCGTCACCAGCCGGGTGGCGGGCGTAGCTTTCAACGAGGAGCGCGAGCGAAAGTAGAGCAGGCGCACAAATCGTTTCTAAAGAACCCGCTGTCAGGAGGATAATTCCGGCAGTGGGTTTCTGTTTTTGATAACAACGTACCGCATGGGGTTCTAAACTTCATTAGCAACTGGTGGATCAGTGAATTCGCTTAGCTCTCAAGTTCAACCGGCATCGTTCGAAGATTTCGAGCGCGAAACCAGGCGCGGCAATGTCGTCGCTGTATCGAGGACTGTCGCCGAACAGTCAAGGAGTCCCGTCGAAGTTTTTGTGAGTATGGCGGGAAGCGCTCGTTACGCTTTTCTGCTTGAATCCGTCGAGGGAACCGAAGGCGTAGCTAAATATTCTTTCATAGGCGCCAATCCGCAGATGCTTGTTCGCGGCCGCGGCAGCGAGACGCTGATAGAACGGAACGGTGTCCTGGAAACGCGTTCGGAATGTGCGACGGAATATCTCAAGAATCATTTTCGTCAAAGAAAACTGGCGAACCCTGGCGAGCTCGCGCCGCTTGCGGGCGGCGCCGTCGGATACCTGGGCTATCAATGCGCGCGTTGGTTTGACCTCGGTCTTCAGCCGGCGCCGCAGAAAGACGACGCGAACGAGCCGGAGTCTGCGTGTGATGATGCACTCTTGATGTTCTATCGCACGCTGGTTGTATTCGATCGCGGTCAACGACAAATACAAATTGTCTCCGCCGTTTTTACAGAAGAGGCGGAACCAGGCGGAGTAAGTTTGCGAGAGCTCTACGACAAGGCGGTTCGAGAAACCGCGCGCCTCGAACAACTTCTCACCAGGGCGGGCCCACAATCCCCGACCAGTCCGGCTAAAGATTCCCACTCCCAGGACATCAGGAAAACTTCGGTTCGCTCAAACTGGGCTAAACCCGATTTTGAATCGGCGGTGCGAGCCGTCAAAGAATACATTTTGGCCGGCGATTGTTATCAGGTAGTTCTTTCGCAGCGATTTACCACGGAAGTTACCGCCGACCCGCTTTCAATCTACCGCGCTCTTCGCAAGAGCAACCCGTCGCCCTATATGTACTTTCTGAAAATGGGCGACGACGCGATCATTGGCGCGTCTCCGGAAATGCTGGTCCGCTGCCGCGGTGAGCAACTTGATTACCGGCCCATCGCGGGCACACGCCGGCGCGGCGCCAGCGAAACTGAAGACGACAGGCTTGCCGAGGAGATGCGTAACGATGAGAAGGAAGTTGCTGAGCACATTATGCTCGTCGATCTGGGACGCAACGATCTGGGACGGGTGGCGCAGTTTGGGTCAGTTAAAGTGGAGGACCTGATGTCGGTCGAGCGCTACTCGAAAGTGCAACACCTGGTTTCGAGTTTAAGTGCGCGTCTGCGCGACGGCTGTGATCGCTTCGAGGCGCTCGCGGCGTGTTTTCCGGCAGGCACGGTGTCCGGTGCGCCGAAGGTGAGAGCGATGGAGATCATTCAGGAGCTGGAACCGGAAGAGCGCGGCGTCTATGCAGGAGCGGTGCTTTACGCAGACTACGCCGGCAATCTGGATTCCTGTATCGCCATTCGCACAATTGTGCTGAATAAGACGGAAGCTTCCGTGCAGGCCGGGGCCGGCATCGTCGCCGATTCAGTACCCGAGCGGGAACACGAGGAAACGGTTCACAAGGCGCAGGCATTGTTGCGCGCGATCGAGATGGCGGAGGATGACGCGTGATTTTAGTAATCGACAACTATGATTCGTTTACTTATAACCTGGTCCAGTATTTGGGCGAGCTTGGGGAAGACGTTGCAGTGCGGCGTAACGACGAGATCACAGTCGCGGAAATTGCAGCCAGTCTTCCGCAGCGTATTCTGATCTCGCCGGGCCCGGGCCGTCCCGCTGACGCCGGAATTACACTGGAGCTGATAACGCGTTTGGCAGGCCGAGTGCCGATACTGGGAGTGTGCCTGGGCCATCAGGCAATTGGAGAAGTGTTCGGGGGCCGGGTAGTGAGAGCTGCCACCGTTGTGCATGGCAAAAGCTCGGAAATTGTTCACGACCGGAAGTCGATCTTTCACGGTCTCGAATCTCCTTTTAAGGCCGGCCGTTATCATTCGCTGGTTGTCGAACGTGAAAGCTTGCCATCCTGTCTGGAGATTTCTGCCGAGACCCGCGATGGAGTCATCATGGGATTGCGCCATCGCGAACAGAAAATTGAAGGAGTGCAGTTTCATCCCGAATCGATCCTGACGCAGTCGGGAAAGAAGTTGTTGGCAAACTTTCTTAAACTATGAGCGAAGCATCATCGAACAAAAACGCCGCGGGTTTATCCGGCGCCAGTCGCGCGGACTACACACCGCAGGATTCAGGACTGGGCGCTTTTGTCGCGCGTTTGATGAACAGCGAAAATCTGTCACGCCGGGAGGCGTCGCAGTTCCTGGAGTGTCTGTTGGATGTCGCTGCCACCGACGCGCAAGTAGCCGCGGCGTTGGTGGCATTGGCAATGAAGGGCGAAACAGTTGCAGAACTTGCCGGCATCGCCACGGCGATGCGCGCGCGCGCCGTACAAATTAGGTCCCGTCACGAAACTTTTTTGGATACGGCCGGAACAGGCTCGAGTAATGCAAAAACATTCAACGTTTCGACCGCTGCGGCTTTCGTGATAGCGGGCGCCGGACTTCCCGTCGCGAAACATGGGAACCGCGCCGTTACCAGTCGCTCCGGGAGCTCTGACGTTTTGACGGCCCTGGGAGTGCATGTCACTGCGTCACCAGAAACTGCCGAACAATGTCTCAACGAGCTTGGCTTCTGTTTTCTGTTTGCGCCGCTCTATCACGGCACTACCGCGCGCGTCGCGGCGATCCGGCGCGAATTGGGCGTGCGTACAATCTTCAACTTGCTTGGTCCGCTAACAAATCCCGCGGGTGCGCCATATCAACTCGTGGGTGTTTCAAGTGCTGCGCTGGTTGAGCCGCTCGCTCAAGCGCTGGCGGCATTGGGAACAAAGCGCGCGTGGGTGGTGCATGGACTGGATGGCTTGGATGAAGTGACTTTGGCGGACAAGACGATGGTCGCCGAGGCCCATGATGGCTCCGTTAAGAAATTTGAACTCGCGCCGGAGGATTTTGGTCTGCAACATACTTCGCTCGAAAATTTTGCGGCCGGAGACGCAGCGGCGAGCGCCCGCATCATTCAAGAGGTCTTTTCCGGAAAGCGACGCGACGCGGCACGCGACCTTGTCGTTGCAAATGCCGCGGCCGGGCTATTCATTTGTGGGGCCGCTAAGAATCTGCGCGAAGCAGCGAGGCTGGCGGCGGCAAGCATCGATGAGGGCTCTGTGGCGGCGAAGCTTGCCGAGTTAGTGAGAGCAACGAACGCATGAAAACCGGGATCGACTTTTTGGAGACTGTAGTTGAAAGCAAGCGCACGCGTCTGGCTCACGCGAAAGCCAAAGTCTCGCTTGAGTCGTTGCGCGCAGAAGCGTTCGAAGTTCGCGCGCGGGCCGCGCGCCCCGCGCTGCGTGACACGCTCAATCAAAACAAAGGGATCAATGTTATCGCCGAAATCAAACGAGCTTCGCCCTCGAAAGGCAATCTCGGCTTGCGTATTCCAGTTGAGGCGATGGCGCTGTCCTACGGCCGTGGCGGCGCCGCGGCAGTGTCTGTGCTAACTGAAGAAGATTATTTTCATGGTTCGCTCGAGGACTTGCGCGCCGTGCGTCGCTCCGTATCTCTTCCTGTTTTGCGGAAGGACTTTATCTTTGAAGACTACCAGGTTTATGAGTCGGCCGCGGCGGGGGCCGACGCTTTGCTGCTGATTGTCGCGTTACTCGACGACGCCACGCTGACACGACTACGCGAGCTCGCGGAAACTGAACTAGGGATGGACGCGCTGGTGGAAGTGCACACCGCCGAAGAAATGCGCCGTGCATCCGCAACCGGAGCAACATTCATCGGCGTTAACAATCGTAACCTGCACACGTTCGAAGTTTCCCTTGACGTTTCGCTTGCGCTGGTCAACGAAGCGCCGCGCAGCGCCGTGCTAGTGAGTGAAAGCGGACTCAAGAGCGGGTCTGAACTACGGCGCTTGCGCGACGCCGGATATCATGGCTTTCTGATTGGTGAAACCCTGGTAGGTGCGGAGAATCCGGAAGATTCTTTGCGGGCGATTATTAGACAGGCTGAAGAATAAAAAGATGGTTCGCGTCAAGATATGTGGCATCACGAACCTGGACGACGCTCTGGCGAGTGTTGCTGCCGGCGCGCATGCGCTCGGATTCAACTTCTATCGCCAGAGTCCCCGCTATATCGAGCCATCAGACGCGCGTCGCATCATTGAGCAGTTGCCGGCGACGATCGTGAGCGTAGGCGTTTTCGTTAACGAAGCCAGTCCGGAAGAAGTCGAGCGGCTGGCGAACGCAGCCGGCGTGCAGGCGGTACAGCTACACGGTGATGAACCCGCTTCGTACTGCCGCGCCTTAAAAAAACTTTTCGTTATCAAGGCATTGCGCGTGAACGACAATTTTGCGCCGGAGCAAGCGGCCGAATATGAGACCGACGGTATCCTGCTTGATGGCTTTACCACGCGCGCCTACGGGGGCGCCGGCCAAAGCTTCGACTGGTCCGTCGCGGCGCGCACGCGACCACTGGTGGCGAAACTATTTCTTGCCGGCGCCCTTAACGCAAACAACGTTGCGGCGGCGATAGAGTCTGTCCAGCCTTATGCCGTGGATGCGTGCAGCGGACTGGAAACCGCGCCCGGCCTCAAGGACGTCGCGAAAGTTCGCGCCTTCATCGCCGCGACGCAAGGGGCGGGCAGTTCTTAAATAGTGGTAGTGGGCCTTGCACAAAAACGCGTTTCCGGCTTAGTCCGCTGCGCGGACTGGTTCAATTACTCTTTGTGCAACGCCACGGTAGTGGTTCAATTTGAGCAAGGCAGTTCAGAGTTAGACCTAAACCGGAACTCTAAACAGAAGGGGATTGAGCAAATGGATCTAGAGCAGCCTAATGCGCAAGGATATTGGGGGCGCTACGGCGGTCGTTTTGTTCCCGAGACCTTGATGGCGCCGCTTGCAGAACTGCTGGCCGCCTATGAAAGCGCGCGTTCGGATGAACAGTTTCAAAAAGAGTTTGCGGCGCTGCTGCGCTCCTATTCCGGCCGGCCCACTCCTCTTTCTCTCGCCAGCCGTTTGACTCAGTTTGCCGGTGGGGCGCGCATTTATCTCAAGCGGGAAGACCTGGGGCACACCGGCTCTCACAAAATTAATAACGCCCTGGGACAAGTCCTGCTCGCGCGGCGCATGGGCAAGCAACGCATCGTGGCAGAGACGGGCGCCGGACAACATGGCGTGGCTACGGCAACTGTGTGTGCGTTGTTTGGGCTCGAATGTGTCATTTATATGGGAGCGGAGGATGCGAGCCGGCAGGCACTCAATCTCATTCGCATGCGATTGCTCGGCGCGGAGGTTAGAGTGGTAGACGCGGGCGCACGCACTCTGAAAGATGCGATCAACGAAGCGATGCGCGATTGGACCACCTCGCCGGGCAACACTCACTATCTGCTTGGCAGCGCGCTTGGCCCACATCCTTACCCATTGATGGTGCGCGATTTTCAAAGTGTGATTGGACGCGAAGCACGCGCGCAAATCATGGAGTTGGAAGGGCGACTGCCGGACGTGTTGGTTGCCTGCGTCGGCGGCGGTTCGAATTCCATTGGACTGTTTCATCCTTTTCTAAACGATGACGCGGTGAAAATGGTCGGCGTTGAGGCAGGTGGCCGGAGCAGCACGCTTGGGGAACATGCCGCGCGTTTCAACACAGTCGGAGGCGGCAGACCGGGCGTGTTGCACGGAACGATGAGTTACGTCTTACAGAACGCCGACGGCCAAATCGCCTCGACCCATTCCATTTCCGCCGGTCTGGACTATCCTTCGATCGGTCCCGAGCACGCTTATCTTCACGACTGCGGACGCGTTGCATATGTTTCCGCCTCCGATGATGAAGCCTTCGCAGCCTTTCAAACGCTGGCCAAACTTGAAGGAATAATTCCCGCGTTGGAATCGGCGCATGCTGTCTCCCACGCTTTGAAAATGGCGCGCGAGATGAAACAAGAGCAGGTCATGATCGTCAACCTTTCCGGGCGCGGGGACAAAGACGTGGACCTGGTTGCCGAAAAGTTGAACGGAGCATCGCTTTGAGTCGCATCAGCGAAACTTTTGCGCATCTGAAAAGCGCAGGCAAGCGCGGCTTGATTCCCTTCATCACGGCAGGTGATCCGGATCTCGAGACGACACGCAACTTGCTGCTCGCGCTGGCGCGCGCCGGGTCAGACGTGATTGAGCTGGGAGTGCCTTTCAGCGATCCGATTGCCGATGGCCCGGTGATACAGCGAGCCTCGGAACGCGCCCTGCGCCGGCAAATCAGTGTCGCGGAGATTCTCGAAGTGGTGAAGGGCGCGCGCCGGGAAATGGATGTACCGGTAGTAATATTCAGCTACCTCAATCCACTACTTCAGTTTGGTGTCACGCGGTTTGCCGCGGAGGCCGCACGCGCCGGCGTGGATGCGGTCTTACTTACCGATTTACCGCTGGAAGAAGCTGGCGAGTTTACAAAGGAACTATCGGCGAACGCTCTCGATCTCATACTCCTGGTTGCGCCGACGTCGACCGACGAGCGCTTGCGCATCATCGCGGAGAAAGCGAGTGGATTTATCTATGCAGTCTCACGTACGGGCGTGACAGGTGCAACTACTGAGCTGAGCAACGAAGCTGAGAAACTGGTGAAACGTGTGCGCGCCGTTAGTCAACTGCCGGTTGCGGTTGGGTTCGGCATCTCAAACGCCGAGCAGGTCGCCGACGTTTGGCGTTACGCTGATGCGGCTGTGGTGGGCTCCGCAATCGTGGCGGAGATTGAAAGAAACGGTCGCGTTGAGAGAACCGCTGGTCGCGGCGATTTGATTCAGGTTGTTGAAGAGTTTGTTCGCGCGCTCAAGCCGACTCAGAGCAACACAAAGTCAGAACCGGGAGCGGTAGCGACTGCGTGAAAACTCAAAAAACAAACCGCTAGAAAAGAGGCCACTCCTTGGAGTGCTGCGACCTGTCGCAGCTTTTCAACGTTGAATGGCTCTCAACCAAAAGCGGCGTCAAGGCGCCGCACTCCAAGGAGAGGCCTCTTTGAACGGGATTCACCTGTTTTCACACAGTCGCTCCCGGTTCTGTAGTAGAGATATGTCGCGACGTACTAATCAAACCGCCTGATTCTCCTGGAAGTGGCTGCCGGAGTCGAAGCTATAAACATTCTGCCGCTACGCGGCTCTTCCCGATACGCTTCTGCGCTCAGCGGGTTTTGAAAGTGTTCCGGTGCCCAAGAGAATGACGCTGCCAATCAAACCACCTTACCCGCCGATGGAAGCGCTGCTGGTGAACGAAATTCCCGCCGGCGACAACTGGGAATACGAGCCGAAGTGGGACGGCTTTCGCTGCCTTGCTTTCCGTGACGGGAAGACGGTTGAACTGCAATCGAAATCCGGCCAACCCCTCGAGCGTTATTTCCCCGAAGTCGTTGAGGCATTGCTCAAACTGAAAGCCTCGAAGTTTGTGATCGATGGCGAGCTGGTAATACCCGTAAAGGACGGGCTCTCGTTTGATGATCTGCTGCAGCGCATTCATCCCGCAGCCAGCCGCGTAGCGAAGTTGTCGCGGGAGACGCCGGCGCATTTCATCGTCTTCGATCTGCTTGTTGACGACGCAGGCAAAGCCATCGCCGAACTGCCGCTCACGAAGCGCCGCGAAAAGCTCGAGAGCTTTGCGAAGAAGTATCTGGCAAAAAATCCCGGCATAGAACTTTCTCCGAAGACGAAAAACATCGCCATCGCGCGCAAGTGGCTCTCCTCTTCAGGCGTCAAACTCGATGGCGTTATCGCCAAGCGTTTGGATCTTCCTTATCGATCGGGCGAGCGCGATGGCATGCAAAAGGTGAAACGGATGCGCACCGCCGATTGTGTGGTCGGCGGATTTCGCTATGCCTCGAAGGGCAAAGTGGTTGGCTCTCTGCTCCTTGGTTTATACGACGACAGCGGCCTGCTGCAGCACGTTGGTTACACGTCAAGCTTCAACGAAGCGCAGAAGAAAGAGTTAACCAAAAAGCTCGAGGCGCTGATCGAACCGCCGGGCTTTACGGGAAAAGCGCCGGGTGGTCCAAGTCGCTGGAGCACCAAGAAGACGAGTGAATGGGAACCACTGGTCACCAGGTTGGTGGCGGAAGTTCAGTATGACCACTTCACTGGCGGCCGCTTTCGTCACGGCACAAAGTTTTTGCGTTGGCGACCAGACAAGAAACCGAAGCAATGCAGCCTGGACCAGATTAGTCGGAAATGAGCCGACTGGCCTGGCAGACGTCAATTGAAAGGATCTGAGACCGGCGCCGAGCGGCCGCGGCATAACACCACCAAATCCGCACTTGCGCCGCAGATCAGCGGTATAATACGTTATGCGCCACCTGTTTATCCGAAACAACAACATAATGAATCTTGATAAATCCTCATTCGTGTTGGTTCTCTCACTTTCGTTGCTGGGGTGTGGCGAGCATCATGCCAACGTGCAGACTGTCTCTCGGGATGCTGTGCAGCAATCTAGCGAGAGTAAGATACAAAACCCGCAGACTCCATCACCGAACATAACTCCCACGCCTGAGCTAGAAGTCACTTTCGGCAAAGGGCTGAAAATCGTCCCTAAAACCGTCGGGCTGGAGAATCAACGCCGCCGCTATAAAATCTACGTCGTGTACCCACACATCGAAGGGAGCAAGAGTGTTGGAATCTTGAAGCTTAATCGTCGAATCAAAGATCTCGTGACCAAGCAGTACCAATGGCCGTTAATTCCACCGACAAAAGAGGATCTTCGCCATTACGAGAAGTGGCCAGGGGTCTTTGATTCCGTTGATCTTAACTACGACGTTGTTCTAGCAACTGATCAGCTTCTGAGCATCTATTTCGAGGTGTACAGCTATGGGATTGGTGCTGCTCATTCGGTCCAACAGAGCTTCACCGGGAATTTTGATGTGAGGTCGGAAAAACCGATAACACTAGCCGGGCTATTCAAACCTCAGGCGAAACATTTCAACTTCATCTCAAGTTATTGCCTCGGCGAATTGTCTAAAGATCATGATCCGATAGCACTATTCTCAGGCAAGGCTTGTCGCTGGCGTCGGTTCGTGGGCGCCGCTGATGCCGGGCGTTAAGCCGCAATGTCTCGAATCTACGCTGAAACAAAAAGGTAATAAGCGATGTTGAATCGTTTCACTAAACTCTTACTCGTTCTCATCATGTTAGCACTTTGGAGTATTGCGCTTCGCCCTTTGTTCACACTCCCTCCTGTGCAGGCTCAATCGGGTGCGATGCAATCCCCCAAAGATAACCAGGAATTAAAGCGTCTGTGCGATGAAGACCAATCCGACCGTACCCCTCCCAAAGGGAAGTCTATTGATTTGGCCTTCATCGGTCCGCGTGACAAAGCGCGGCTAAAACGGGTGAAAGAACTCTACACGCAAAATCTTTTAAAGACCGCTAATGATTACGACTGCGCCGCAACAGTTCTTCAGCACGGGCAAGAGCCGGAAGATTTTTTGCTGGCGCATGAATTCTGGGTTGTTGCCATCAGCAAGGGCAAGAACGATCGAGACACGTTGTCCTTAGCCGCAGCCAGTGAAGATCGGTTCTTGATGAACATTGGTCGTCCACAGCGATTTGGTACACAGCTTCGCTCAGAAGGGAATGGCCCTATCATGTTATATCCGGTAGATGGAGGCGTGAGTGATGAGCTACGTCGTTTAATGGGCGGTCATTCGTTAGCAGAAATCAAAGCGCGGGTGGCTGAAATGAATAAGAAATGATGTGCTGTGAGCGGTCGGGGAGATAGGTAACAAAAAAGTCCGGGGACATGGGTTACAGTTTTTGTTTCTTCTTATGGCGGCTGCCGTAAGCGTCTTCAATACGCATGTGTTGTTCGCTCCGGACGACCGAGTCGTAGCGGGCCAAAATACAGATTCCAGATTCCGTTGGCGACCCGACAAAAAACCGAAGCAATGTCGCTTTGAACAGGTCGATACCTAACCTAACCGCTCTGGTATGAGGGTTGACTAGATAAAGCGGTGCAAAGCATAAAAGACTGCGGGCAAACACAGAAAGCTTCGCATTCATTCACGCCGGGCTCACCCTGCGCCGTTTGTCCCCAAATCTTTTGGGCCGAGCTTTGGATTTGGCGGCAGCGCAATTCGTATCGGACATAAACACGCATGTCTCGATTCCATGCGAAGGTTTGGGCTGAAGTGCAGTTGCCGCTGCCGCAAACCAGGAACGGAGCAACTGCGTCGGATGATCCAGCCTTTTCAGCCAGGACAACGAAAGAAAGGTCGCTCGCCACATTCCAGGCTTTTTGGCACGGGCCCCTTAACTCCCACGATACGTTGTTCGGTGATTGTCGCGCATCCCGCAGATGAGGTTGTGGGGGCCGGTTGTCTCATTTCCAAGTTGGTAGACGTTACCGTTCTTCATGTTACCGATGGCGCGCCGCGCGACATGCAGGATGCCACGGCCGCCGGCTTCAAAGATCGTTCTGAATATGCGCAAGCACGCAAACAGGAATGTCTTTGCGCGCTGGCTATTGCCAACGTGCCTGAAGACCGGGTCGTAGATCTCGAAGTTGTTGACCAATGTGCGTCCCAGTACTTAGCCGACCTGACAAAAAAGATCGCCACCTTTCTGCAGCAGTCTGCCACGGACATTGTCGTCACCCATCCGTATGAAGGAGGCCACCCCGATCACGACGCAACCGCATTTGCGACTCATGCGGCACTGCGACTGATGAAGAAGAACGGCTTCAGGCCGCCGGCGTTGTTTGAGATGGCGCTGCATCCGAGCGCGGACTTCAAAGCGAAGTTGCCCGAGTTTTTGCCCGGCTCGGAACGAGAGACGACTACTTTGTTGCTCGACGAAAGAGCGCAGGAGCTGAAGCAGCGAATGTTTGCCTGTTTCCAAACGCAAAGAAAAAGTCTTGATCTATCTCCAGTTAGTCCGGAGAAATTTCGGCAACCAGCTAGCTATGACTTCACCGCTCCGCCACAGGATGGCAAGCTCCACTACGAGAATTTCAACTGGGCCCTCAGAAGTGACGAGTGGCAGTCGCTGGCCTGCAAAGCCCTGGCGGATCTTTTTCCTCAGGCAGAGGGCAGGTAACGATGCAAGTCAACGTAAGTTTGGTTGCGAGGTCGTAAGGATCAGCCGCTATCCCGGGAGCGGACCGGATGAAACGAACAAGGCAGGAAAATAGCCGGCGGCTCTTATTTTTCGCAAGCGCAAGCTTGTTTGTAATCCTCGCTACGGCCTGCTCAACGCGAAACCTGGCACCAGTCGATCTGTCTAGCAGTTGGGTGGTCGCCACGATCAAAGCCGGTGATGGACCATGGGGCGTTATTATCAGACCGTAGGCGTTTCGTGCCCCACAAAGAAAGATGAAGAACAAAGGGAAAAGATACTGTTCGGGATGCGGCGAGCGCCTGCGCCATTCGACCAATCGATGTCCCCATTGCAAGCATGTAACGCTCAGTCGTCGACTCGTAACTACCGTTATCCTCAGCACAATCGCGGTTGTCGCTGCAGCGTTTCTCGTGCTGGATTACCTGAATATCCATTTCTTCAAATAGCCGTCATATCCACCCATCGTCAAAAAGATAAGCAGCCGGAGATCCAGCGAAATGTTCTAAGCCGCCAAACTAATGCAAGAGAACTGGTAAGAGTCTGGCTGTGTCCGTTTAATAAAAGTCCGGGACTGTCCTTTGCGCTGTAGTATACTGCCCAGCGTTTTCGGTTCTGAGTTCAAGCTTTAGGTTGAGTTCGTGGTATGTCGGGCGAGCTAAAGCTGGAATCCTCTAAACCGTAACAACACCCTTTGTATGCGCATCTTGGGAATCGATCCTGGCAGCGAGACGACCGGTTGGGGCGTCATCGACGGCGATGGCCCGCGCTACAGTCTGGTTGAATGTGGTGCCATCCGGGCCGCTTCCGGGCAGAAGTTTCCCGCACGCCTCCTGAAGATTTCCAACGCCCTCGAAGAGATTATTCAACGCCATAACCCGCAAGCTTGTGCAATTGAAGACGGATTTCTTGCGACCAACGTTAAGGTTACGTTGAAACTGGGCCAGGTCCGCGGCGTGGCAATGCTGGTAGCCGAGCGTGCGGCGCTCGAGGTTCACGAATACTCGCCCAGACTCGTGAAGCAAACCGTAGTCGGCCATGGCAACGCCGAAAAGTTTCAGGTCCAGCAGATGGTCAAGACACTGCTCTCGCTTAAAAACGTTCCGGAGCCGCATGACGCTGCCGATGCGTTGGCTGTAGCCATCTGTCACTTTCATCACGCCTGCTTCGCTCAACGCATCCTGGCGGCTCAGGCAGGCACAAAATTAACGAGTGCAAATCTGACTCGTCGCCGCGCCTCTCGCTAAACTCGCCCGCTGCAATTCTTCGCTAAACCCGAGCCGCCCGCCGCACGCGCACATCACCGTTCACCCTTGATTTGCCTCATCTCGAAGAGGGGAGCAGGGCTGTGACTAATCAACGGTTTCGGAAGTTCTCACTGATATTGCTTTGCGCTTTATTTGCCGCGCCGGCAACGGCGATTGCTAAACGACGGCCGCCCGCCGGTGGACGTGTCGCGATAGTCGTGGATGAACGGCTCTCGGCTTTACGCGCGACGCCGGAGTTTTACGGAAGATTGCTCAGAAGAATAGGCCGCGGTGGCCTGGTGGCTATTCGAGGCGAGAGGAGCAACCGGGCGGGAGTTGCTTTCTATCGGGTCAATGTCAATAGCCGGACCAGCGGATGGATCCAGCGCGACGCTGTTGTTTCACGAACACGCGCGGGAGACGATGCCAGACTGCTGCGTCTCATTAAGGGTTCGCAGGATTTCGATCGTATCGCGCGCGCGCGACTCTTTTTGGACAACTTTACGCTTTCCCCACTCCGTCCTGCAGTGTTGCTGATTTACACGCAGGCGGCGGAAGAGGCGGCTGCACATCTCTCGCGTGACGCTTCCCGCCGTCTCGATGAAGAAGAAATGAGCGCCGGCGGCGCGCCGCAGTTTAGCTACTTCCTAAATTTCAACGGACTTGATCGCTATAACCGGCAGGGTCTCACTTTTATTTTCGACGCGCGCGAGAAAAGATTCCGTTACGACGGCGAAGGCTGGCAGGAACTTCTTCGCCGTTATCCGAAAAGCCCGGAAGCAGCGGAAGCGCGCAAGCGACTTGAAGCAGTGACCGAACGAAAATAGAACTATGCGCAAGAGTTCCCATCTTCCATTTCTCATTTGCCATCGCCGACATTCATTACCGCTTAGTGACAAATGGCGTTACCTCAGCCGCGCATCGTTTAGAAAGCGGGCTTGTCCGCCCGCGCGTCGGGGCACAAGTGCCCTATCTAAACGGCGCGCGCTGGAAACTGTTAGACCAATGACAAATGAGTAATTTTGAGAAATAGCAAATGGAAAATCTCCAAGCAGCCTCCTAAAGTCAGGAGCGGGTTGCCTGCGCTCGGCTCTTCTCATACACTTAGCTTCCAGATCAAAAACAGCTTGAAGGGAATTGCAGTGAATGTCAGCCAAACTTCTATTGCGCCTTATTTTAGCCACGATCTTTGCCTTTCTTTTGCTCTCCAGTGCGTGCCAGCAAACAACTCCACCAACTAATCAGCAGACCATGAACCGGAGCAGCTCGAAATCGTGGGATTCATATGTTAACGACTTCCTCGAAGCGTATTTCGTGGCGCATCCGGATTTCGCGGTGCGCGCGGGCCGGCATGAGTTTGACGGCAAGCTTCCCGACTGGAGCGTGGATGGTATTAAGAAAGAAATAACGCGTCTGCACGCGGAGAAAGATCGCATCGCCGGTTTTCAGGATGCGGCGCTGGATGAGAGGCAACGTTTTGAGCGCGATTACGTCGCGTCCGTAATCGACGGCGATCTGTTCTGGCTCCAGTCTGCGGAGTGGCCGTTTCGTTCTCCGCAGTTCTATGCGGACAGTATCGATCCTGACGTTTACGTGTCGCGTGAATACGCGCCGCTGGATCAGCGTCTGCGCGCCTATACTTCCTACGCGAAGGCAATCCCCGCCGCTGTCGATCAGATTCGCAAAAACCTGCGCACGCCTTTGCCAAAGACTTTCGTCAACATCGGGCATACCAGTTACGGCGGTCTCATCTCGTTTTACGAAAAGGACGTACCGGCCATCTTCGCTTCAGTTAAAGACGAGCAGCTTCAGAAGGATTTTAAAGAAGCGAACGAGGGCGCCATCAAGGCGATGAAGGACATGGATGATTGGTTCAAATCACAAGAGGCCTCAGCTACCAATAGTTTCGCCCTCGGCCCGGAGAAGTTTAGCGAAATGCTCAAGGCTACCGAGCGGGTCGACGTCCCGCTCGATAAGCTGGCGGCGATAGGCCGTCAGGACCTCGACCGTAATCTGGCGGCGTTGAAAGAAGCTTGCGGGACGTATGCACCCGGCGTGTCAATTACGGAATGTGTTGCCAAAGCTCAGTCGCATAAACCCACTGGTGGACCAGTGGAGATGGCTCGCCAACAACTCGGCGATCTCAAGTCGTTTATTCTCGAGAAGAAAGTAGTCACGATTCCGGGCACGGAAGAAGCGAAGGTCGCTGAGGCCCCCGCGTATCGTCGTTGGAATTTTGCCTACATCAACATTCCCGGCCCATACGAAAAGGGCTTGCCGTCGATTTATTACATTGCGCCGCCGGATCCCGCCTGGTCCCAGAAAGAAAAGGACGCGTATGTTCCGGGAGTGGGCAGCTTGCTCTTCACTTCTGTCCACGAAGTTTGGCCGGGACACTTTTTGCAGTTTCTTCATGCAAACCGATCTTCTTCAAAGTTGGGCCAACTATTTGTCGGCTATGCATTTTCCGAGGGTTGGGCCCATTACACTGAAGAAATGATGTGGGAAGTAGGACTCGGAAACGGCGAGGCCGAGATGCATATCGGCCAACTGCTCGAGGCGCTGCTTCGCAATGTGCGTTTTGTGTCGGCGATCGAGATGCACACCGGCAAGATGACGGTCGAGGAATCCGAACGAATGTTTTTGGACCAGGGCTACCAGGATGCGGCTAACGCGCGCCAGCAGGCAGCGCGCGGCACGTTTGATCCGGCCTATCTCAATTACACGATGGGCAAGCTGATGATCCGCAAACTGCGTGAAGACTGGACTGCTTCTCGCGGAGGCAAGCAGGCATGGCAATCGTTTCATGACGAGTTTTTGAAGTATGGTGGTCCGCCGATTCCGCTGGTAAGAAAAGCAATGCTGCCGGGTGATGCTGGTTCACTGTTTTAAGATTTGGCAGGGAGAAGGGGAGGCATTGCCCCTTCCCAACCCCTTATGTGCATCCAGATAAGCGGGGGCATGCCTCCTTCCCAATCCTGAGCTGCTCCGAGTTGAAAGCTGCCTTTGGCTTGAGCAGCTTTGGAGCAAGAGAAACCGGATCAAGTTCGAAAGTCTCAAGGTTAGGAAGGGGGCATGCCTCCGCTTCTGCTCCATTACGCGCCTCCCGTCTGATTAATCTGGCCAGACTCCTTTACCTCAACTAAAATGTTTCCCAAAAACCCCAATTAATCTGCTTCCAAATTGTTAACAAATCCTTCTGGCATTCGTTTCTAATAGTGGAAACGATTTTCAGGAGGACACTGTGCAGGCAGCCGCGATCAGAACTTTGAGACCACTTCCACAACCCCCCGGCGAGCTGGAAACGCTCTTCCGCGCGCATCACGAGCGCGTTTTTCGCACCGCGCATCGCATCACTGGCAGCCCGGCGGATGCTGAAGATGTGTTGCAGACGGTTTTCCTGCGGCTCGTTAAAGGCCGGGAAACTTACGACCTTCGAGAAAATCCGGAAGCTTACCTTTCCCGGGCGGCTATCAATGCCTCGCTTGACTTAATGCGCAGCCGCAGCCGCGCGAAATCGGTTGGACTCAGCGATGTGGATGCCGAAGGGTTGGAAAGCAAGTTTCAAAGTCCCGAGACCGAGCACGCCGACCGCGAACTGCAAACGTTGATTCGCCAGGCTGTCACCCGGCTCGGCAAGACCGCCGGTGAAATGTTTGTGCTGCGTTATTACGAAGGCTATGACAATCAGGAAATCGCGAAGATGCTCGACACTTCGCAGATGGTAGTGGGAGTGGTGCTGCACCGCGCTCGCACAAGGCTACGAAAAGAGATTGGGCACTATCTGGAGAAACATCATGAAAAGCAATAATAATTTTGACGAAATCCTCGACAAAGCAACCGCAGAAATGCGTGACGAGACGGTCGATCAAGCGACCGTTGATCGAGCAGCTGAGCGTGTTTGGGCGCGCCTCTCCGCTGAAGCCGGCGTGGAAACCGCCAGGCAACGTACGACGGACATCATTGAGGGCGGGCGAATCGGAAGTTGCGCTGATTTTCAGTCACTCATTCCAGCTTACCTGAACGGGAGTTTGTCTGAAGCCCGTTCACTGCTTTTGGTGGACCACACGCACGAGTGCATCCCCTGCCGCAAGGCAATGAAAGACGCTCGCACGCGCAGGCTGGCCCCGGCGAAAAAGGCCGCCGTCACTCGCCGCTACAGCATTCAGCCGGTCGTACTGCGCTGGGGAATCGCGGCAGCGCTGGTCATCGGCGTCGGCCTGCTTTTACTTCCTTTTATTCAACGGTATGCGCCGCTGGGTGGAGACCTTGAAGCGACTGTTCAAGCCGCTGAAGGACAGGTTTACCAGATCGCCGACACTCGCAGCGCGCCCGTCACTACTGGCGAAAAACTTCAAAAGGGTGAACGTATTCGCACCGCGAAAGACGCGCATGCCTTCATTCGTTTGGGCGATGGCTCGGTCATCGAAATGAAGGATCGGTCGGAGTTTTCGTTAACAAAGAACTCCCAAGGCACCACGATTCATTTGCACCGGGGCGCGATCGTGGTGGAAGCCGCGAAACAAGACAAGCAACGTCTCTTCGTCGATACCGGCGATTCACACGTATCTGTTGCCGGGACGATTTTTTCGGTGAACAGCGGCACCAAAGGCTCGCGCGTCTCGGTGATTGAAGGCGAAGTTCACATGGACCACGCCGGCAATGAACGCGTTCTGCGCGGCGGAGAGCAGGCGACGACAAATGCCGCGATCGGGATGGTCCCGGTAAAAGACGAAGTGGCGTGGAGTCGCAAAGCCGCTCGTTACGCCGAGACTTTGGCTGCCTTTGCTACGTTGAACAAAGACGTGGCTAAAGTCGCTCAACCCGGAGTCCGTACTTCAACTCACCTGCTCGATTTGATGCCGGAGGGCACCGTTGTTTACGCCGCGCTTCCCAACCTGACCTCGAGCATCGTGGAGTCGCACCGGATTATGCAGGAACGCATTAGTCAAAATCCTGCATTGCGCCAGTGGTGGGAGAAAGAGCAGGCGGGCAATAGAGGTCCGAACACGGATCAGGTCATTAGTTCCATTCGTGAATTTGGCGAGTACCTGGGCGATGAAATCGCGGTATCGGTTTCAATGGATGAAAAGGGCGAGCCGGTTTCGCCGCTCGTACTTGCGGAGCTGAAGAACTCCGCGGGTTTCCAGCAATTTCTCGAGCAGCAGATGGCCAAATACGCGCGCGCTTCTGAAGGCAAACCCCCGGTGCGCTTTATTCAGGATCCGTTGACGGCCGCGGTGGCCCCTGCCGAGCCGGGCCGGAAGAATCACGAAGACGTCTATGTGTGGATCAGCGGCAATTTGTTTGCGGCCAGTCCGCGACTCGAACAACTCAAAGCCTTGGCAACGCTTGTTCAGAAAGGTGGAACCAGCAGTTTTACCGTGACGCCTTTCCACAACCGTGTGGCCCAGTTGTATCAGGAGGGTGCGGGTCTGGTAGTAGCGGCCAATCTTGAGCGGCTAATTGAAAAGACGGAGCCGGTGCGGACGAGGGAAGCAGGCGGCGAGCAGCGTGAAAGCGCCCTGCAGCAACTCGGAATTCTGAATCTCAAGTATTTCGTGCTCGATCAGAAAACTGATGAAGGTAAAACGCACACTCAGGCGACGCTCTCTTTCAACGAGGCGCAGCGTGGAATTCCCTCGTGGCTCGCAGCGCCGGGCCCAATGGGTTCGCTGGAATACATTTCGCCGGACGCGAATGTTGTGGCCGGCTTCGTTGTAAAGGATCCGGTTAAGTTGGTCGACGATCTGCTCGGAGTGGTGGAGACAGTTTCACCCGGTCTGCGGAAAAATCTCGATCAGCAGCAGGCAGATCACGGAGTGGATATTCGCAGAGACATCGCTGCGCCACTCGGCGGGGAGTTTGCCTTCGCGATTGATGGTCCAATACTGCCGACGCCTTCATGGAAGATGGTGTTTGAAGTAAACGACTCCGCGCATCTCCAGCAGACGCTGGAACGCCTGGTCGGCGAAATAAATAAGGAGGCAGCAAAGTTTGGTAAGACCGGACTTGTTTGGGAGCACGCCGATATTAGCGGCCGCACTTACTACACGCTGAAGTCTGCCGACTTCGGCGTGGAAGTGAATTACACCTATGTGAATGGCTACGTGGTGATGGGCCCGAGCCGCGCGATGGTTGAGCGATCGGTGCGTTTGCAGGAGCAAGGCTATACGCTGTTGCGCTCACAGCGATTCACTGCCGGTTTGCCATCAGACGGTAACGCCAACTTCTCGGCGCTCTTCTATCACAACCTGGCGCCTCTGGTGCAGCCGTTTGCGGAACGCATAGCTAACTCCGCCGGCAATCTGCCGCCGGAACAGCAACAGGCGATCAAGTCAATGGCTGCCGAATTGCCACCGACGCTGGCTTACGCCTACGCGCAGGGCGATAGCATAACTTTCGCTGCCAACACTGAAGGTGGTCCATTCGGATTGAGTCCGGCAACTCTCTTGGGTGTGCCAAACTCGTTGGAAATTCAAAACATCCTTCAACAGGGCATGCGCGAGAAGAAGTAAACACACTCAGTTCGGAGTTTCGGGTTCCACGTTTCGCGTCGGAAGCATGGAACTCTAAACTCTAAACTCTAAACTCGGAACTCGAAACCCGAAACGGCATCACGTCATGAAACTCGTATCGATCTCCCTCGGCTCGTGGCTGCTTGGTCTGACAGCTATCTTGTTTACGTTCTTTGTCGTCGAAGGCGAGAGTTTGAGCCAGGCCGACGTAAAAGCGGCGACGGTTACTTCCGTAATAATTGCAGCGCTCTTATTCTCGCTCGCATATGCGCCGTCCCTGTTCTGGTTACGCAAGCGTCTCGGCGGTTGCCGACCCGCGGCACTTTTTCCCGTGGCGTCTGCGTTAGTTCTGAACCTCCCGGTTTTTTTGATCGGAATTTTGGCAATCGGCAGAACTTTAGGCGCCGCGGAAGCGTTTGCATTCATCGGTGCATTCGTACTGATGGGCACGGCCTTTGGCCTCGCTTTTGTTTGGAATTATCAGAACGGGGATATAAAGTCTGCACGATGGCAGTAGCGGCAACGGTTCAGGAACAGGCAAGCCTTCGAGATCCTGCTAATTTCGCGCCGGTCATTGATCTTAATGATCTGAGCGTTAAGTTTGGCAGGCGTCCCATTCTGCAAAGTCTGCGCGGTGAACTACGCGGGCGGGCCATCGGCCTCCTTGGCCCAAACGGCGCCGGCAAGACCACGCTGATTCATACGCTGCTCGGGTTCCATCCCCCTTCCTCGGGCACCGCGCACATCTTCGGTCAAGACATCACCACCGACGCTAAACAAATTAGGTTACTAATCGGCTACATGCCCGAGCGCGATTCGTTTATTGCCGGGATGAGCGCAGTTCATTTCGTGCGCTTGATGGCTGAGCTTTCCGGCTTGCCGTCGGAAGCCGCCCTCGAGCGCGCACACGAGGCGCTTTTTTACGTCGGTCTGGGCGAAGCTCGATATCGTAGTCTCGACACCTATTCGCTGGGCATGAAGCAACTGGCGAAACTGGCGCAGGCCATCGTTCATGGCCCGCGGCTAATCTTTCTCGACGAACCAACCAACGGTCTCGATCCTGCCGCGCGCCAACGAATGATCAGACTGGTCCGCGAGATTCGCGACAGCGGAAAAGCCAACATCGTTTTGTCATCGCATCTCCTGCGCGACGTCGAAGAGTGTTGCGAGGAGATTCTGATTCTGAAGGACGGCCGGCTGGCGGTTTATTGCAATCTCGAGGAAGAACGCAAATCCAATCGCAAATTTTTGCTGTTGGAAACGCGCGGCGACCAGGAGAAGTTTACGACTGCGATTGGCGAGCTCGGCTGCGACTACGCGATCACCGGCGATCATCGTGTCAAAGTAGTATTACAAGGAGGAATCGAGGTGCGCGATCTTTATCGCATCGCGTCTCAGTTTGACGTGCAAATCAGACGCATGAGTTACAAGCGCGACTCCCTGGAAGATATCTTCCTGAAAGCAATGGAAAACGGCCATGGCAGTCTATGAGCATGCCTATAAGCAGTATCTCGGAAAGTTGACCCCTCAATGGAGTCGCTTTCTGGTGATTCCGCGCCACGCATTTCGCGACGTTTTTAGGTCAAAACTTTTTACCGCTTTCTTCGTCGTGTGTTTTATCCCCTTGCTGATTGAAGCGATTCTTATTTATCTCCATCACAACGTAAACGCACTGGCGATCTTAAAGGTGGACGTCAGAGAGCTGATTCCGATTGACGCTTCTTTCTTCCAAACCTTTGTTAACCTGCAAGCCAGCTTCGCTTTCTTCGTAACGCTTTTCGTTGGACCACCGCTGGTCGCACGCGATCTCCGCAACAATGCCTTGCCGCTGTATTTATGCCGGCCGTTTTCGCGCACCGAATACGTGCTGGGGAAGATGTCAGTCTTGTTCATCCTGCTTTCCGCGATTACCTGGGTTCCGCAATTGTTATTGTTTTGTTTCCAGGCTTACCTCGAGGGCGCAAGCTGGTTTATTGACAACCTGTGGCTGGCCAGCGCGATCTTCATCGGCAGCGTCGTTGGGATTCTGTTACTGGCGTTGCTTTCCCAGGCCGTCTCCGCGCTGGTAAAGTGGCGCGTTATCGCCAGTGCAACATTGCTGGGCATATTTTTTATTCCCTCGGTCTTCGGAGAAGTCATAAACAATATTTTCCTGACGCGCTGGGGCAACATAATCAGTCTGGGCGCGCTGATGAAAAATGTTTCCGCCGGACTGTTTGGCACATTCATCAGAACGACGGCACACATTACAGATTTTGACGGACGCGTCAGCCGCGAAATTATCATGAATGAACCGCCGCTCTGGGCTTCCTGGTTTGTGCTGTTTGTGATTTGTGCAATTTGCCTGGCACTGCTTTCAAGAAAGGTGAAGGCTTACGAGGTTGTTCGCTGAATTTCGGATTTCGGATTTCGGATTGCGAAATTCATCGGTGATGTGACGTGTGGTTTCAATTGAGGAGCTTGTTGGAAGGGTCAGGTAAATTCGAAATCCGCAATTCGAAATTCGAAATTCAAATGAAAGACTCCGCAACAATGATCGTCTGCGACGATGTCTCCAAGTTTTATGGAGAGATCCTCGGCGTGAACCGGGTCAATCTTCAGATTGCGCCCGGCATCACCAGCCTCGTAGGTCCAAACGGGGCGGGGAAGTCGACGTTGATGAATCTCATGACGGGGCTGCTTCGTCCGAGTCGTGGGCGCATTACTATTCTGGGAATTCCTACCGACCAACCGGAACAACTTTTTCGCAAGCTTGGTTACTGCACTCAGTTTGATTCGTTTCCGCGGGGACTGACCGGGCGGGAATTCATTAGATCGTTTTTGTTAGTGCACGGGATGGACCGCAAAACCGCGAACGCGCTCACGGTTACCGCGCTGGAACGAGTAAGCCTGTTGAAAGACGCCGACCTGAAGATCGGGGCCTATAGCAAGGGAATGCGGCAACGTATCCGCCTGGCGCAGGCAATCGCCCATCAGCCCGCCGTTTTGATTCTCGACGAACCTCTAAATGGGCTGGACCCCATGGTCAGGGCCGAAACGATTGCGCTTTTTCGTAAACTTGCGGCCGAGGGACTGCACCTGATTATTTCCAGCCACATTCTGCATGAAGTGGACATGATGTCTGACCGCGTCATCCTGCTGAACAACGGCTACGTGGTGGCGGAGGGGAATATCCACGGGGTTCGCGACGAGATGGAAGAGCACCCAATGCAGATTCTCATCCGTTGCGATAAGCCTTCGAAACTAGCGGCCTATGTTTTCGATCAGGACCACGTGGTTGAGGCGCGGCTTCATGACGATCGTCTGGGACTCTTTGTGAAAACGCGCGATGCCGACCGGTTTTATTTGTTGCTTAACCGCGTAGTTGCGGAAGGCGAAATCAATATTGAATCGATCGCGCCGGTTGATGACGACTTAAGCGCCGTTTACCAGTATTTGATTGGCTCGGAAGGAGGAGGTTCCTAATTTGGAGTGCGGTGGCTTGACACCGCTTTCGTTCGATCACAGGAAAGATCCAGTTGGCATAGAGCTGACCGGCCAGCGTACTCCAAAAAGCGGCGTCAAGCCGCCGCACTCCAAAATTATGAGTTCAACTTTAGATATCATACCCGCGAAGATCGATAAGCAACCGCTGCCCTGGTCTCTATGGCTGCGCCAGATTCGCTCAATCTTTCGGCTCGAGATCGAGAAGAACTTCCTCGGCAGGCGATCAATTCTGCTCTACCTGCTGGCCTTGCTGCCTGTAGTGCCGCTCGCGTTGCTTGCTCCATTTACGCCGCCCGGCCGCGAGTGGCAGGATTTCACTCAATACAACATGATCTTCGCGATTTATTATGGCGGCTTCATTCTGCGCACAGTTGTCTTTTTCGGTTGTGCGTGGATTTTCATGAATCTGTTTCGCGGCGACATTATCGATCGCAGTTTGCATTTTTACTTTTTGAGTCCGGTCCGTCGCGAGGTGCTGGTATTAGGCAAATACCTTTCTGGCCTGGTCACGTCTATTATTTTGTTTACCGGAACGACAATAGTTTGCATGTTATTGCTCTACTTGCCGCATTTCTATTCCGACAGTGTTCGCTTCTTTCTGGAGGGGCCCGGTCTGGGACAATTGCTGACTTATGCCGGCGTCACGATTTTGGCATGTGTTGGCTACGGCGCTTTCTTTCTGGTGGTGGGACTCTTCTTCCGCAACCCCATTATTCCCGCAATCGTGCTTTACGGTTGGGAGTGGCTCAATTTCCTGCTGCCTCCTTTGCTGAAAAAGATCAGCGTCATTCATTACCTCCAGTCGCTCGTGCCCGTGCCTGTTTCGGAAGGACCATTCGCCGTGGTTGCGGAGCCGACACCTGCGTGGATCGCTGTGCCAAGTTTGGTCATCGTAACTGCGCTCGTCTTAATTTTGGCCAGCCGTCGAATTCGTCACATGGAAATCCACTACGGCAGCGACTGACATTTTGGAGTGCGGTGGCTTGACACCGCTTTTTGTGGCGCACCATCCCTGGGCGCCGCACTCCGAAAGTCTTCTATCCCTGCTAAACCAAAATTGGCGAGGTTCGCTAATCAAGCGCTTTCCATTTGCGGAGTCAAAGAACATCGAATTTCGCGCAGAGTTTTTCAATCTCTTCAATCACGTCAACTTTGCCAACCCGATCAACAACTTGAATGCTGTTCCTGCAACGTCAATCGATCCCAACACCGGGCGGATCATTAACCCCGGCGATTTCGGACGCATCATCTCGACAAGCAACAACCCGCGCTTGATCCAGTTCGCCCTGAAACTCAATTTCTGACTATGGTGAATCGGCTGATGAACCGTCTGGGTTCGCCGCTTTCTGGAACTACCTTTTACTGACAAAAGGATTGTCGCGAATCCAAAAGCGCCAGGGTTTGTCGACCCACTCTTCAGCGTAATCAATGCCGATACGCGGTCCGGACATGATTCGCGAGCGGGGAATCTTTTCCCCTTCTTCCAGCCACACTCTATTTCCCAACAAGTCCGCGCGATCGAGCCGGCGGTCAATGTCGAGCGCAAGGCAGAGCTTGCCGGGTCCATTCGTCAGATTGTGATCGGGCTGGCGGTGGCGCCGCTTGCGCATTAAAGCAATTCCTTCTACCGGCTCAACAGCGCGAATCAGAATCGCATGCGGAATGTCTCGAGCGTTCGTCACGACGTTAAATTGGTAATACATTCCATAAACAAAAAAGACATAGGTGGTGCCGCCTACGCCGTACATGGTTTCAGTTCTTTTTGTACGGCGGCCGCCGTATGAGTGAGCCGCGCGATCAAGCGGGCCGCGGTAAGCTTCGACTTCGACAATCATTCCGGAAACACGCGTGCCGTCACGCGCTGGAACAACCAACAATTTTCCCAGCAGTTCACGCGCTATCGTTACGACATTTGCGCGGGTGTAAAATTCCCGAGGAAGCTTTTGACTGCACTTAATAATTTTAGGGTTAGTCATTGTCTCTATCAGATCATCTTCTCGCCGAACGGCAGTAAGGCTCCGTTAGGAGTCAAATATTTATAGCCACGCTCGCTTAACATAACCAAGCTCCGGTAGGAGCGAAATAGAGTTCCGCTCCTAAAGGAGCTTTCGGAGACAGTCTGCAACTAGAGCTATAAACATCAAGCGCCTAACGGCGCTCAGAATCCAGCTCGCGAGAACCTAGTGCCATAGTCGCCACAGCATCACAAACGTGATCACAAAACCAATCAATATAATTGCGCGACGAATATTAGCCTGCTGCACGCGCACCGCCATGTGCGCTCCAAAATAGCCGCCAAGCGTCGCAGCGCCGGCCATTATTAGCGCGTCAGGCCAGACAACGAGACCTTTGAGCGCAAAGCTCAGTACGGCAATACTGTTGATGCAGATGCCCAGAAAATTCTTGATCCCATTGGCGCGGTTAATGTCATGCAGGCCGAGAATTCCCATCGCCGCCAGCATCAGGATGCCGTTGCCGGCCCCGAAGTAACCGCCGTACATTGCCGAAAAAAATTGAAAGACGATCGCTCCCAACCACCACAAGGCTATGGGTTCGGCGACAATTGGCTGCAAACGCAGGCGGCGATTGATTGACCCTCCGGCCATGAAGAGAATCGTGGCAAAGAGAATCAGGAAGGGAACTAAGCGGGCAAACGTCGGAGATGGCGTCCAGATCAGGAGCCAGGCGCCAATTGCGCCGCCAATCACGCTCGTGATGCCGAGTCTTAAGAGAATTGCCGAACTGTTTTCCAGTTCGCGTCGATAGCCGAGCAATCCGCCAAAAAGGCCGGGCCAAAGAGCCACGGTGCTGGTTGCATTGGCAACCTTGGGATCAAGACCGAGCCAAATCAGCATCGGAAAAGTAATCAGGGTACCGCCCCCGGCAATAGAGTTGATCACACCCGCCGCAAAAGCCGCAGCGATCATCATGAAGCTATGAAGCAGTTGAGAGTTCAAGCTTTAGCTTGCCGCTACCGTCGAGCGACAACCTAAAGGTTGGACTCTGAACACAGGACGGCCATGTTAGAATGAGCGACGCAATTTCACAAACAAGAAGTTAAGGAGGATTGAATGGCTGATGTAACTATTCGTCCGTCGAAAAATGGACCATACATTGTCGAGGGACCGGTCGATCTTTTCGATACCGAGGGAAACAAGATTACCGTTGACAAGCCACGCATTGCACTCTGTCGCTGCGGCGCTTCTTCGAACAAACCTTTTTGCGACGGCACACACAGTCAGATTGGTTTTCAAGCGGCTGAAGCGATTAATCCCGCAAGTGCCGAGTAATCTTCCGAGCGCCAAAGGCGCGAAATGCAACAGCCTGGGGCAACGCCCCAGGGACCGGAGTAAGTTTAGATGGCAGGAGCTCTGAAAGTGCGAAATGAATCGGACAAATCACGAATGTCGCGTCTTCAGCGCTCTATCAATCCAGTAAGATCGTATCCTGGGGCGCTGCCCCAGGCTGTTGCATTTCGCGCCTTTGGCGCTTGCGGAAGCGTTTCGACTACTTTCTCGTCGATTCTGTTAAGTTTCCTTCTTCAATCATCAGTTACAACAACCGGCCACCCGTTCTATCTAAGCTCGAAGAAAACCCTCCGCGTTGTTGGCATGGACAAAAAACTCGATCTTCAACGCATCGCCGACGTCATCAGAGATGATCGCAAACTAACAGTTTGCCCTTACTGTGCAGTATTCTTCAGCGCTCCTCTGATGTTAAGGAAAGCCAGGCATACCTGAAGAGCGATGAGCGCATAGGCGCGGTCGTGCAATCCCCACAAAATCCACAGCACGTTACTCAAGAGGAAGAACCAGAATCCCCAATTCCTCTTAAGCTTCCTTTGCGACGCCACCAACCACGCGGCGATTGCCGTAACTACCATCGCGGGCCATTGAATAGCATTCAACCAATCCATCGTGATTGCTGCTTCGCGTCGCCAGGGGCTAAAGGACGGTGTCCGCCAGATTGGATTTGTATTTCGTATTGGTCTGGCGATCAGTCATCTCGATATAGATGTAACTCGGAGGCACGACGCCCTCCTCCAGTGCAAACCAGATGGTGCCGAGATCTGCCGACTTGGCCAGGGCACAAAATCCGTATAGCCGTTTCCCGCGCTGATCATAGAAGTCTACCCAGGTGCGAGAGGCTTTCGTGTTGTTGCCGCAGGGCGGCAGAGCGGGTGCGGCAGCGAAAAGCTCGGGCGGGTAGTCTGCTTTGTTGAGCACGTCGTATTTGTAGCGTATCCAATTCTTGCCGCCTGTTGAATAGGCTTCCGTTCCAGTTAAGTAAAGCACGGGATTCGGGACAATAGGAACGGGGTGATATGTGTGACCGGTCGCGATAACAGCCAGTAACAAACTTGCCAGGAGCATTGTGATCGTTTTCGCTAATCTCATAGGGGATTCCTTTCAGTTAAGGGTGATGAGAAAAGGCTGAGTTGCTTTTGATTCTGGTGCGAAGTTAGCGCGGTGAGAATGCCACTGATTGTGCTCCCGTTTCAAGCTTTTTTTATTGTTTACGGTTCATCCGTTGAGTGTTTTTTCGAGGCGCCGATCGGGAACCAGCCACATGATTGACACCAGCAAATACAATGCGCTAAATGCTTCCATGCGTGACTTAGTCATGGCGGATCAAAATGAATCGCGGCGCGCGAACAAAGTGAACTTCTACTGAAGCTTACTCAGGAGCCAGGATTTTAGAATGCCCGGATTGGCCTTGTCAGTTGCGAAATATTCCTGGATCAGTTTGTTATACAGTTCTCTCCGCTCGGAGACTTTGAGCTGGTGGCCCAGGGGCATCTGCCCTCCGGTGACAAACGAGCTGATCACCACTCGATCCACCGGCCAGTTCAGCGCGCCCAACCGCTCATGATTGTGGCAAGCATCACACGTCATCGCTTTCGCCACAGACGATTCCGTAAAGCTCTTGCCGAAGCGCTGCTCGCGGACCTCCAAACTCGCTGAGCTCAGCCCGGGGCCAAATTTCCTTTCATCCAGGTAACTACCAAATCGCGGTGAGCCGTAGGTAAGGAAACGCTGATTCACCGCCAGCAACGCTTCCTGCTCGGCTGGATCCACGCTGCCAGCTACGGGGAAGATCGGAAGAATGCCGCTCTTGTGACATTGCACGCAGTTATCGTCGTGTTCGCCCAACTCCCAGCGGCCTGCAATGGTAATGGGATGGCCACGACGGTAGGTGCGAAAGGAATCTTTAAAGTAAATGTTGGATGTTCGATCTGCGCCGGGCAGCGCTGAGACTACCGATACGTTGCGAACCCGCACGCGCGCTGCGGGATCGGTTACTCCAAATTGGACCCATTTATCGGGCACACCCTTTTCCGCATTTCCGGGAACGACGATCAAGAGTCTGCGATAACTGTCGTCGTTATCCGGCGTTCCCAGATGGCGCGAAGTGTAGCTGAAAAAAATGAGTTTCTCAGAAGTTTCTCTCCTGGAATTGAGCTGACGCAGAAAAGATTTTGCTCGTCCCAATGTTTCGTAACGGCTGACAGCTTGCAAGAAATTCTGGTCCATCAAGAACTCGGGAATTTCGACATACTGGCGGGTCTCCGCGAAGTACTGCTCGTCGGGAACGACAAAGCCAAGCTCATGATTGGGATGGCGGTCGAGTGCAGCCGCTTGCATGTACTCGACAAATACGCCATAGCGGCTGCGAAATGTGTCGTCTTCGGCAAGTTTGCACTGGCGAATCGAAGCGGTGATCCCGTCCAGGACTTTTTCATAAGCCGGAAGTGCATTGTCGCTTTGATATGCAGCGCGCGCCGCGCTGACAAACGCATCGACTTTCGCGTTGACCCACGCCTCCGGTTGGGACTTTAATCGCGCACAGGGGGAGCCTTGAGCAACGTTGGCGAGAACAAAAAGACAAAATACGATCGCGCTCAGGCGCATAATCCGTCGAAGAGTCAGACCTGGATGAAAGCCACGCGCAGCGCGCACCCGATGAATTGTTGTTGAGGTCAGCAAGGATTTTCCGGATTAAAGTGGAACGCTTGATGTTGCGTTTTACGAGTCGAATGAAAAACCGACCGAAATCCGTCGTTACTCAACGGCCGGTGAAAAGCGTCTGGTCGTCTACGAAACAAAGGCCGTTGCCCCAGGGATCGTGAACATAGAAAGAATCACCGGCGCCTTCGCGGCCTGCACATCACCGGCGGTCTTCAGCGGCCCCCATGGCCGCACAACGATCTCGCCAGCGCTGGCGCCGTGAACGTCTTCCGTCGAAAGGCAATTAAGTTCGCGCGCACGGTTGTAAACGTCTTCAAGGTTGTTTACCGCAAAATAAATCTTGTCGGGAAGTGGTTTAGCCTCCGCGCCGCCGGCCGTGACATCGACAAGCGCCAGAATCACCGGGCCGCAGTCAATGTAGTGACGGGAAGCGCGCGGAATTCTTCTTCCTTTGTCCGCCAACAACTTAGCATAAAACTCGGCGGCCTGGTCCAAGTCAGCCACTTGTAGAATTATTCGAAACAGTTTGTCAGCCATTATTCATCACCAGCGTATTTGCGACGTAGAAGTCACGTTTTCCGCAGACACCAGTTGGACATCGAGCGCATGTCCGCGACAACTACTGTTTTGAATGGCTCAAGCCACTCGCCGCCGAGAGATTCTGTAGTGCTTCGCAACATCTGTTCATCAACCAGAAATCGATCGCTCCCGTCAGGAAGATGATAGCGCCGCCCTTGAATGTGTTCTACTTTCTTTTCTATGCCGACGGTCGAGGCGAGGCGGGCGAAGAATATTCCGCCCGGATGCAACACGCGCCACATCTCCTCCACCATACTTTTCCAATGCTCCTCATCTCTCGCGAAGTGGAGGACAGCGCTGCTGATTACAACGTTAAAGCTGGCGTTGTCGAATGACATTTGATCAATAGGCTCCGCACGGAAGTTACCGGCGGGCAAGTGAGGAGCGAGTGCCGAGGCCAGTGATTGAATCTGAGCAATGGACTCGCGCGACTGATCAACCCCGCTGACGTCGTACCCACTCCTCAAGAAATAGATAAGATTGCGGCCTCCGCCGCAGCCCGCATCGAGCACGCGCATCTCGGGAGTAAGGCGACCCTTTAGCAGTTGGTCAAACAGGTAGATATCGATGCCGCCGAACCACTCCTGCAGATTGAGGTGCGAGGTCATAAGTAGGTCGCCGCGAGCCAACGGCATTCAACTATAGAAGCACTCCCGGTTGTGTAATCATCATGAGAAGCACGCCATCGACGGGTCCGCTGCGAGCGTTTCTTATGCGCGCTGACCACCGTCACCTGCCATGAGTCCTAAGCTAAACGTTACGCCAGTTCGATCTCTTTCCCCACAGCCTGCCTCAATGCTTCTGCACAACTTTCGCCACAGGCTACAAACAGCAAATCCCGACCCTCTCTCTTTGCGGGGGAATCTCTGGTTACAACCAGCGCCTGGACGTTCCGATCTTTCCGCGCCAGAAAGATATCGATCAATGTCCCCTCCTGGCCGGCGAGATCAATATCAGGCCTGGCTTTGGCTCCGATACCGAATAGCTCTACATCATCGGCAATATCGTCACCGCACCAAGCGCATTTAAGTCTATCTTCCAGCTTCGGCTTATGGCGCACTCTCCTAAACATCTAATCACCTCCTATCTCTGTCCCAAAACGAGCGCGTAACGCCCGAGTTGACTGGGTGCGGCGATTATCAACAACGCGCAAACCAAAGAACAAGTTAAAGAAGGCGCTATGGCGTTCGGATCCAACGAGAGTTGGATGGCGTTCGTCATCAGAGGAGTTTCCGGAATTGTTCCACACTAAGACCAGCATCACGCGCGATGCCGCCCATCGTGAAAGCATTTACTGGATTGTGGCGAGGAATCGTGACAATTCGAACGCCATCAGACATCACTATATGTTTGCCTTAGCGCACGACGCGAAGACCGGCTTTCTCCAATGCCTTGACGGCATCGAGATGATTGACGCCGGGAATTTTCGGCACGGCTAGACCGCGACCTTCACTTCGCGGACATCTTGGCCCTTGACGACGTCGTCGATGGCAGCGAGGTATTCACGAATGGCGTCTTGAATGTTTGCGAGCGCTTCCGTTTCGGTTTCGCCTTGAGACCAGCAACCAGGAAAACCAGGACACGAAACGCTAAAGCCTTCCTCTGACTCGTGAATGACGACCTTGTAGTTCATTCTCAACCTCCGGGGCAGATTATACGTCGGGAAGGATTTGAGGGCCATCCAACGGCGCGCTTCCAAAGAACAAGTTAAAGAAGGCGCTATCCGTGCTCCGGGTCCAACGAAGTGCTGGGCATCGCCCAGGAATCAGCCGGCGCTCGGAGTACACAGCACGTACAATGCGATGCCCACAACTAACGCACCAACGTAAGCACCTACAAAACCCACAATAATAAGCAGCCCCTTTGCACCCCGGCTCTTGAGCAAATAATAAGGCATGATGAACGGGCTGGAGGCTCCTTCCCGCTCCCGAAATAAACGCCGCGGCCGATCTGCGTGAGCACGAGGTATATGTAGAGCAATGCTGTCGGGGAAACGATTCGTGAGAGTAATGAACTGATCATGCGCACTTCTTCGGTAGGCGTATCAGTAATCTTGCCTCCTTAATAAATCTTCCACTTGTGATAAACCACCTTTTTGATAAGCATTTTGAACGCGCACTTCTATATTTGTGATGCCACAGTAAAACCCAAAATACCCGAAGCCTTCTATGGTTGAAAAATCAGGCGAATGTACATCGACGCGTATTCGCGGCAATTCGTCCATTACCATAGCCGCCCCATCAGACTCCAGGACTTTGAGAAGGTGTTTGGTAGCAGCTTGCGCTCCAGCCCGTACTCCTTCGGGTTTTACGGTAGCCTTCGGCGGGTCGGAGTACCATACATCGCCATCTGCAAATTGGACAAAATCAACTGAGAACTTAACCCTATCTCCACCGCGAGAACTAACGCCGGTAGTTTCCGACTGCTCCGGCTGCAAAAGTGCTTGAGGCTGACAACCGAAACTCCCCGTATCTAACGGATCTGGTGAGTAATAACTGACAGTAAACGAGTGAATAGGTTTATTACTGACATTCTTAAAATCGAGTTTCAGCACAGAGCCGATGGATGAACCGATGGCCATGAACGAGTAAAACCGCGTGTCAACAATACGCAAAGGCGAACCTGGTTGTTCTTCGATAATCGGTTGCGGTTTGAAGAAATTGCGCCAGGCAAAAACCTGCGGCGACCAAACCTTTCGACCAATGTGAGCAGACCAGCCAGCAGCAGTAAAGATGCCGGCAATAAAGGTTAAAACTGCGATGGTAAGACGTGGAGTGGTTTTCATAACAAAATTATCCAACGCTTATTCTCGTGCATAAGGTAACCGCCTAACGCCGCGCTTCAGCGGCCGGGAGACAACTCCATCGTGCGGCAAGCTGTCGATGAGAGGCACGCTGATTCCGGTCCGCTGCAAGCGCTTATGGGGCCTGGTTGTCATGAGCTACGTACTGTCTGTTAAGAATAGGAGCGGCGGCTTCGGTAACGCGCAGATCGAATCCACACAGCTTCTTCCATTTCTTATTGTCATCAAGAATAGCCTGGAGTTCGATTGGGTAGCGCTTCGCTTCAAACAAAAGATTTCCCGGGCCCCTTTGGAATTCGCAGATCAACGTTACTGCTTCACGTCCCCGCACCGGGAATTGCGTCGCGAATGCACGCCCTTCATCCTTCAGGAGCTTTTCAAGAGTTGCATTGAAAAATAGAGCTTGAGCCTCGGGGCCTTCATGCAAAAGCAAAAGTCGGAGATTCTGCACGACGATCGCTGCGGCCCCGTCATTATAAAAGACAAGCGGGAGGGTAATGATGAGATTATCGGCTTGCGAACCCCTTGCGGCATACGAGCGAGGTTCCCCAACAATCAGTTTTCCTCGTCTCCAATTCATCCACCAAAAGCTAATGATGGTGAAGGCGAGCGCAAGACTGCTGATGACTAGAGCCGGATAGTTCAATTGACTACTCACTGGGGGCGCACAGACTAAGCTTATCATTCAGGTAGCCGCATAGCGCTCCTGTTCAGCGGGCGCGGGCGATCAGCATCCAACCTGCGCCGCGAGAAACAATCTTGAGAGCCGCGTTATCCCGCGCTCCGCCGCAACAGGTTAGACGCGGTGGCGGCTATTGGGCACTCTTCACAACGCAGCATTCACCTCCCGCGCCACGCGGTTGCCCGATTCCAGCGCCGCCTGCATCCAACCATCAATCCACACTGACGTATGCTCGCCGGCGAAGTGCACTCTTCCTTCGGGTCGCGCGACGTGCGGCAGCAACGAGTTGATCTGCCCCGGCTTGTAAAAGGAAGTGGCGCCACGTGCCCACTCGTCGTCGTCCCAGCACTTCGTTACGCCGCCCTCAAAGTTCTCACGCATCCCGGGGTAAACGAGCTCCACCTGTTCGAGCGCGAAGCTTATTCGCTCGTTCTCAGACATCGCCGCCACCCGCCGCGAGTGATAGCTCATGGGGTAGGCTTGCAGGATGCCACGCGTGCCCGGCTGCTTATACGTCATGTCCCACACCTCGCGGATGGGAAGGTCTGTCGTGGCAAAGCCGTTGAGTCCCTCGTCAACCCAGTACCGCTTTCTCGACTGCAAGAAGATTTTGGACACGGAGCGATAGGGCAACTGCTCTATGGCCGTTTGTTTCTCGACGGAGAAAGCGGGCGAGACCTCGATATTTTTCTGGACGGTGAACGGGACCGCGCAGATCAGATAATCCCCCGTCACCGTCTGGTACGAACCGGCGTGTAGGAAGACGGCTTTGACGCCCTGCCCGTCCCGTTCAATGCGAGCAACGGGCGCGGCATAACGAATCTTTTCGGCCAGCCGGTTGGCGAAGGCTTTCGGGAGAAGATCGTTGCCACCTCTGATCTTGTAAAACCGGGTTAACTTTTGGTTGAGGGCCGCGTTCCGAAGCATGAACAGGGCAGAGACTGTGTCGGCCCGGTCATCAAATCCTCCCCAGCTCAAGAGGTCGATGGCCCCCGGTGATGCCCCGCGGCTGCGCCAGAAATCGGACCTGTTCATCTGGTCATACTTTTTCACCGCGTCAGGTGGCCAACCCGGATCGGTGACATCCCCCAACTCGCTATACATAGAGCCGATGTATTTCTGCCTTATTCCGCTCAGGCCGAGCTTTCTCTCTTCAGGCGTTAGTTGGTAAGGCCATTCCACATCCTGTCCCGGTTCCACCCTGATTCGTTGCCCACGGGCACAGTAAATGGTGGGCGAGTCGGGCGGCTGAAAAGGATCGAGAGCCAGCCCAAAGAATTCGGCGTACTTGAGGGTGAAGTGGTGGTGATTCGGGATACGAGTGGCACCGGCTTCCGCATAAAGCCCTTCGGAGAAGGCGTCGCGCAAAGTGTGGACCCGACCGCCTGGTCGAGCGCGGGCTTCAAGGATCATTACATCGTGACCTGCCTGTGTCAGTTCGTAACCAGCCGACAGCCCGGCCAACCCCGCGCCGACGATAATGACCTTCTTAGGAGTCCCTCTGCGTTCCAAGCTTCTTTGACCGAAAGCTAAGGGGCCAAGTGATGAAGCAGAGAGCGCCGCCGCGGCAATGGCAGTTTGCTTCAAAAAGTCTCTGCGCCTCATGCTCTTTCTCCTAAACACAATCAATCTGAGCGTCTAACGCTGCGCTTCAGCGGCCCGGCGACAACTGCCCCATTCATTATTGGCGCGGCAAGTTGTCGATGAGAGACATGCTGATTCCGGTCCGCTGCAAGCGCTTGTTGACATCGCTCGACCACTCAACGCGGCTTCACTCTGTTAGCGGTAGCTTCAACTTCAGCAAGCATCCTTTGTAAAGCCTCCTTCGGCAAGTATCTACCGTTCACAACAACTGCGTTGATGCGTCGCGTGTTGCTAATGTCCTCGAGCGGATTGGCATCGAGCATGACGAGGTCGGCAATCTTTCCTTTCTCGATCGTACCGAGCGAATCCAACCTGCCGAGGAACTTCGCCGGATTCTGTGTGGCGGCTTGCAGTGCCTCCATCGACGTCAGCCCCGCTTGGACTAACAGAACAAGCTCATCGTGCAAACTGAAGCCGGGGTAAAGGTATTCATTCCCCAAGTCCGTTCCAGCCATGAACTCCACTCCCGCACGGCGCATTCCACCAATCAACTTGAAAGCCACTTGCAAACGTCTTTGGGCATTCTGCTCCAGTGTTCGCTTTTCGAGGCGAGTGATGAATCTCTTCCACTCCTCTCTCTCTGCCATGGGGATATACTTGAGACGCTCGTCGTTAGCCAGCGTGTTCGGGTCGATATTAAATCTTTGGAAAATACTCAGCGTCGGCACCTGCCATGTGCTGTTTTTGGCGAAATGGGAGAACAGGCGGGCGCACTTTTGCTCGTCATAGGTATCGAATACCTGTTGCTGATATTTTCCCGGAGGCAAATCGCTGGGCTTGATCTTACTCAGCCGCTCTTCTTCGGTTGAGCATGCAAGCGAGATGCCGTCGAGATGCTCAATACTTCTTTGACCAGCGTCGGAAGCTTCCAACGCGCTGACGCTGATTGGCACATGTCCGGCAAAAGGAATGCGCTGTTTCTTCGTTTGATCGGCGATAGCGAAATACGCTTCGCGGGAAAGATTCCAGTAAACCTTGACGAAGTCAACACCGCCAGCCTTGAGCGTGTCCACCATTCGCCGGGCCTCATCCGCCGTTGACACGGTGTCGGAATTCGGCCACGTCGCGGGCAGACCGTCCACGATGGTGCCGACCGCCCCGAAGCGCGGCACGGTTCCCGGCCTCTCGGTAAACTGTTTGCGCCATAGCTCAACCTGCGCCACTTTATCCAACTTCGTCCACATGTCGCGCACGCCGGTTATCCCGTTGGCGATGAACAAAGGAAAGTAGTATTCGTTCGGCGGTCTTTGGGACGCATTACGAAAAACATGCACGTGCATATCCCACAGTCCTGGAATCAAATACTTGCCGGTCGCGTCCACCACTTGTGCGTTTGCCGGCACGCGAACTTTCCTGCTTTTGCCGAGTGTGGTAATGCGGTCGCCAATAATCACGACCGTCATATCGGGCTTGGCTGATGCTCCGGTGGCGTCAATCACAGTGACGTGAGTAAAGACGAACGGCTGAGATCGAAGGCCGTCTGTTGTCTGTGCAACAAGCGGTGCTGGCGCTAAGATAATTAACAGTAATCCGAATAGTATTCGCATGGTTTCTCTAATGCTCGCAAGCAAGGCGATGTCGAACTACGTATTAGACCTCGCTGTGTGGTCTAAGCACGCAATCGAGCGTCTTATGCCCTGCGCTGAGCCGGGACTCAAGCGACGACAGGCAGGAATGCCTATCCTACCAAGCCCGTCCTACCAGGCAACCGCATATCGTCCCCGCCGCGGGTCGGCGCCGGCTGAGGAGACGCCGTTCTTAGAGTCATAAACAATCACTGTAGGTGAAGAGAGCGTTCCCCAGGCGGATTGCACGTTTACCTTGTGGCCGCGCGCTTTCAAATCCGCAATCGTTTTCTCCTCAATGCGCGATTCGAGATTCAACGAACCCGCCAGGAATTCATGATCGTCAAACGAGCTGACGTAATGTTGCGTGTCAAAGCGCGCGGCTTCGACTGCCTCCTGCGGGTTCATGCCAAACTCAATAATGTTTAGTAAAACCTGCAGGAGCGCCTGGTCCTGATTGTCGCCGCCCGGCGTGCTCAGAACCATGAACGGTTCACCGCCTTTTAGAACAAGCGTCGGCGTTAACGTGATGCGCGGACGCTTGCCGGGCGCGACCACATTTGGACTATTCGGATCGGTCAGCGCCGATTGCAAGCGCTGGCCCATCAACACGCCGGTGTCACCGGCGACAACGGCCGGCAACCAGGCGCCGCTCGGAGTGGCGCTGAAAAGATTTCCGTCTTTGTCGATTACGTTGACGCAGGTGGTGTCGTTGGCCCGCTCATTCTCAGGAACTGTCGACGCGCGGCTGACGTGTTGCGCGATGCTCGCGAGCAACGCCTTCATGTTCAGCGGGTCGCCGGGTTGTTGTGCTAATGAGGCGCGCTCTTTTTCGATTAGCGAACGGCGCAGCGCTGCGTAGCTTTTGGATAATAATTCCGTTGCCGGAATCTTCACAAAATCGGGATCGCCGTAGTAACGATCGCGATCGGCGAGTGCGAGCTTGAGCGACTCGGTCAGCGTATGGATGTAGTCAGCGGAGTTGTGACCCATCGCCTTCAGGTCGTAACTCTCGATTAGATTCAACGTTTCAACAAGCGCCGGTCCTTGCGTCCAGAAGCCTGCCTTGTAAATTTCGTAACCGTGATAGTCCGCTTTTACCGGCTCACCCACTCGCGCATGAAAGCGCGCGATATCTTCTGCTGCCAATAGACCGCCATGCGTTTGCATATAATCGCCAATGCGTTTTGCCACCGGCCCCTTGTAAAAATAGTCGCGCGCCGCCATTAACCCTTCGTGGCGATTATTCTTCGCGGCCCGTTTCTCCGCGGCGACAATCTCGCGCAGCGTGCGTGCGAGATCCGCCTGGACAAAGATGTCTCCAACCTTCGGCACTTCACCGTTGGGTAGAAAGATGCGTTTCGCATCGGGCCATTGCGAGAAAACAGGCGCGCGAGTATCGATGTATTGAACGCGCAACTCATCAATGGGGAAACCGTCCGCGAGTTCGATGGCGGGCTGCATCACTTCTCCGAGTGACTTCGTGCCAAACTGATCAAGGGCGGTAACGCAGGCATCGAGTACGGCGGGAACGGTGGCGGCAAGCGGACCGGTGGAGGGAATCAATCCGGACTTTGCGCCGGCCATCGTGGGCATTGCCAGGCTGTCACCGCTCCGTTGCGCGGCGGCAGAATCGGGAGCGGCGGAAACGTCTTTATCGTTACGGCGGTTGGCAAAGAACTCGCGGGTGGCTTTCATCGGCGCCTGGCCCATGCCCTCAACGACGCCGACGTTTTTTCCTTTGAGTTTGATGAGAATGGGCACTTCACCGCCGAAAGAAAAATGGGAAAACTCAATCACTGAAGCCGCGAGAATTGTTGCCACCCCCGCGTCAACCGCGTTGCCACCTTTTTGCAGGATGCGCAGGCCAGCTTCGACCGACAATGGATGACCGCCCGCAACGACGCCGCGTCTGCCGCGAACAACCGGGCGAAACGTTTGCGCGCGCGATGCGGGTCGCGGAACTGAAACGAGCAACAAAGATAGGGCGATCATGACAATGAGCGAGCGGCGCATGGTGGATCTGCCTTTCAGGGAAGTGATGGTTTGCGTGCGAATTGTTATCCCGTTTCAGTTGTGAGTCAACGTCAAATCGGAATTGATCCACCGATTACGCAGATTGCACAGATAACGATTTGGTCAATACCAAAACAGAAGTGTAATTAGAGGTAGGGTAGAGAACGTTCAATTCGACCGCCCTTGTCCAAATCTGTGTAATCAGCGTAATCTGCGGATACTTCGCCCAAGTTCTTTTCGTTGACTGAATCACAAAATGCAGTTAAGAATTCAACGCTTCTCCTGATCAAAAATAGTCCAAGTGAGGAAAGAGACTTTGACAAACTCGCGGCAGCGGCTTTCTGCGTTCATGCTCTCGTTGTCTGTGTTGGCGATTGCTCCGGCGGTCCAAGCGCAGTCAGTTCCAGGTCAACTCAATTCCAACCTGCTCTCCGAATTCAAGTGGCGCTTGATTGGTCCGTCCAGTCCGGCGGGTCGCGTCTGGCAGGTGGTTGGCGATGAGAACAACCCAAAAACTTTTTATGTTTGCACGGCGGGCGGGGGTCTCTGGAAAACCACCGACAACGGAACCACGCTCTTACCTATCTTCGACAATCAAACTTCTGCTTCCACCGGCGCAGTCGCGGTGGCAAAGTCCAATTCAAATCTCGTTTGGGTAGGAACAGGCGAGCCGGCAAACACGCGCGCCAACTCTTGGGGCGACGGTGTTTACAAATCTATTGACGGCGGCAAGAGCTGGAGTCATCTGGGACTCGGAGACAGCCGGCAGATAAGCGCAATCGTAATTCATCCAACCAGGCCCGACACGGTTTACGTTGCCGCGATGGGCTACGAGTGGGGCCGAAATAGCGAACGCGGAATTTTCAAGACTACTGATGGCGGAAGAACCTGGAACAAGGTTCTTTACATTAACGACACGACGGGATTCATCGACTTGCAAGCTGACCCGAAAAACCCGGATGTTCTCTACGCCGCGGCATGGCAGCGCTTTCGTTTTGGCGGCGGCGACATGGCTGAGTCAGGACCAGAAAGCGGTATTTACAAGAGTGTTGATGGCGGAAAGAAGTGGACCAAACTTACAGGCGGCCTGCCTAAAGAGGACAAGAGCAAGATTACGATTGCAGTCGCCCACAACAATCCCAGGATCGTCTACGCCGCGATTCTCACCGGCGAACCCGCGCCCGGCGGAAAGAGAACCATCGATACCGGCGGCGTCTTTCGTTCTGCCGACGGTGGCAAAACATGGCAGCGCATGAACTCCACCATGACCAGCTATTACTACGATCGCCTCAACGTCGATCCCGGCGATGACAATCGCATCTGGATGCCGGTATTCGATCTGATGGTTTCTACAGACGGCGGCAAGACATTAGCCAAGGCAAACATGAAACATGTGCATAACGATCTGCACAGCATTTGGATCGATCCGTCTGATCCACAGCACCTCATTATTGGCGGTGATGGCGGCATAAATCTTTCCTACAACCGAGGCGCCACCTGGCAGCAGGCTGTTTTGCCGATTGGTCAATTCTACGAAGTCGCGGTCGACAATCAGGATCCCTATTACGTGTTAGGCGGTATGCAGGATACAGGACACTGGCTTGGTCCTAATCAGACTCACGATAACGAGGGCATTACCAACTACGATTGGATCAAGCTCCGCTTCAATGGCGATGGTATGTCGATTCACTCCGATCCAACCGATCCCAAGGTGATCTACATGGTCCAGGAGTTTGGCAACTTCTCGCGGTTAGACTTGCGAACGTGGGACCGCAAGGAGCTTTTGCCAAACGCGGATGAAGCTAAGAAGCGCGGCTTGCACGCCTTCCGCTACGATTGGACACCACCGATGATCATTTCTGCTCACGATCCGGAAGTCCTTTATCTCGGCAGCAATTATCTTTTCAAGTTTACCAAGCGCGGCGATAAGTGGGAGATCATCAGCCCGGATCTCACCGCGCAGCAGGGAAACGACTGGAATGGCGACAAGCAAACTTACACCGGCTATCACAGTTACGGCGCATTGTTCTCTATTGCAGAATCACCGCTTGATGCGAAGGTGATCTGGACGGGCGCGGATGACGGCCCGATTTACGTCACTCGCAATGGCGGCACCTCGTGGATGAATGTTACCGAAAACTTCCCGGCCGGCACACCAACTTACGCCGTGGTTAGCGAAATCGAAGCTTCCAATTTTGACAAGGGCACGGCCTACGTGGCTTACGACGCGCACACGCGCGAGGACCATAAGGCCTATCTCTATGCCACGAACGACTATGGCAAAAGCTGGTTCGATATCACTGGTGACTTGCCGCCAGGCGGATCCAGTTACGTTATTCGTGAAGATCCGGTAAACCCAAACCTGCTATTTGCAGGCACGGAGTTTGGCCTTTATTTGACGATTGATCGCGGTCACCATTGGCTGCAGCTAAAAAACAACCTGCCGACAGTGGGAGTGCGCGCTCTGGCGATCCAGGCGCGCGATCACGATCTCGTGGTGGGCACGTTTGGCCGGGCAATTTGGGTGACTGACATTGCGCCGTTTGAACAAATGAATGAGCGCGTACTGCAACAACCCGCGCATCTTTTTGAGGTGAAGCCGGGAGTGCTCTTTAAAACGCGCTACACTTACGGAGCGACGATTGAGGAGTTGAATGGCGACACGTTTTTCCGCGCGGAGAATCCTCCTTTCGGAACGGCCATCACCTATTATTTACATTCGGATTCAGGCCAGGAGGTATCGCTGATCATCAATGACAGTAAGGGGAATGTGGTGCGCACGCTTAAGGGTCCAGGAAGCGCGGGCGTTCATCGGGTTAACTGGGATCTGAAACGTCAGGACAAGGTTAGTGATGCCGTGGCCGAACGCGCCGGCGTGACGACCCTATCGGAACGAGAAGCTCTTGATTGGGTTGCGCCCGGCAACTACACAGTTACGCTGAATGCCGCGGGCCTATCTTTAAAGAATCCGGTGGTGGTGCAAAAAGAAGCGGCTGGTGTGAAGCTTGTGCCTGTCAGGAAGTAGTCGGAGTCAAAAAAGACCATGGGCACCGACCTCCCCCAAGACCGGCGCCCTTGCCTTTATCTCAGTTCTCCCATGGAGAATTAACGATGCGGGATATTAGCCCGGGTCCTGTGGGCCATGGTTGCAGTAATCTTGCAAAGACTTCACGACGCCGTAACAAAAGCTTTCGCAAACCATTTCACCCGGCTCTCTTGTTATTTAACTTTTAGTCTCACAGAAAATCAGTAAAATCGCTCACTCACGCCCACACAAAGTTCATATGGAGGAAATTTTTGATGCCCGAGCCCCGCGTTGCGCCCTATGGTTCCTGGAAATCTCCGATAACCGCCGACTTGATTGTTAGCGGATCCATTGGCCTATCACAGCCGCTAATTGATGGTGAAGACATTTACTGGGTTGAGATGCGTCCGACTGAAGGCGGGCGCGGCGTGATCGTGAAGCGAGATGCGCATGGATTCATCAGCGACATAACTCCGCCGCCGTTTAATGTGCGAACTCGCGTTCATGAGTATGGCGGAGGGGATTACGCAGTTCGGGACGGTTCAGTTTACTTTTCAAATTTTTCGGATCAGCGACTTTATCTGGTGCGCGATGGGGCGCCAGCCCGGGCAATTACTCCCGAGATTGACAGGCGTTATGCCGATGCGCTCGTTGATGACAAAAGGAAGCGGCTGATTTGCGTGCGCGAAGATCACACCGTCAGTGGTAGAGAAGCAATAAACACTTTGGTGAGCCTGAACTTTGCAAGCAATGACGACGGCGGCTGGGTACTCGTCTCGGGCAATGACTTTTATTCGTCCCCGCGGTTGAGTCCGGATGGCTCCCGGCTGGCGTGGTTAACCTGGAATCATCCCAATATGCCGTGGGACGGCACCGAGCTTTGGATCGGCACGTTTGGCAAGGATGGCCAACTCGAAAGCAGTGAGCGCGTTGCCGGCGGTAGTAACAAGTCCATTTTTCAACCGGAATGGTCTCTCGGCGGCGCGCTCTATTTTGTGTCAGACCGAAGTGGCTGGTGGAACCTTTACCGCATCGCGCCGGACGGCACCGTTGAGCCGGTCTGCGAGAGGGAGGCCGAGTTTGGCATGCCCCAGTGGGGCCTGGGCATGTCGTGTTACGCATTCGCTTCTGCGGAAAATGGTGCAGAGAATCACGTGGAAAAAAGCGCAGCAGAACGAATCGTCTGCGCCTATATCGAAAGCGGCATTTCGCGCCTCGCACTAATCGACACGCAAACGAAAAATTTTACGCCGGTGAATGCTACCTACACCGACGTACGATACGTACGCGCTTCGAAAAGAAACGCGGTAATGCGCGCTGCCTCGCCGACCGAGCCGGCAGCTATTGTTAGTTTTGATTTGAACTCGGGAACGTTTGCAGTCTTGCGCCGATCAAGTAGCCTGCAGATCGACGAGGGATATCTTTCTGAGCCGCGCGCAGTGGAGTTTCCTACAGAAGAAGGACTGACGGCCCATGGATTTTTTTATCCACCAAAGAACCGCGATTACCGCGCCCCTGAAGGGCAACGGCCGGCGCTGTTAGTGGAAAGCCACGGCGGGCCTACCTCGGCGGCGACAACTGCCATGAGTCTCGGTATTCAATATTGGACCAGCCGGGGAATCGCGGTGCTGGACGTGAACTACGGCGGCAGCAGCGGATTTGGACGGAGCTATCGCGAACGATTGAAGGGCAAGTGGGGCATCGTTGATGTCGACGATTGCGCCAACGGCGCGCGCTACCTGGTGAAACAAGGCGAGGTTGACGAGAACCGGCTGATGATCACCGGCGGGAGTGCCGGCGGCTATACGACTCTTTGCGCGCTCACCTTTCGGCAGACGTTCAATGCCGGCGGGAGCCATTACGGGGTCAGCGATGCGGAAGCACTCGCGCGGGAGACACACAAATTTGAATCGCGATACCTCGAAGGGTTCATGGGCCCGTATCCCGAAAGC
The DNA here is from genome assembly GCA_002427845.1 of Chloracidobacterium sp. UBA6041. Taxonomy (GTDB): domain Bacteria; phylum Acidobacteriota; class Blastocatellia; order Pyrinomonadales; family Pyrinomonadaceae; genus PSRF01. The sequence continues at coordinate 90,226 of DIYZ01000186.1, forward strand.
AGAGAAACGTATTACCAGCGTTCGCCAATAAACTTTACCGATCGCTTGTCATGTCCGGTGATCTTCTTCCAGGGACTCGAGGATAAAGTGGTGCCGCCTAACCAGGCGCAGATGATGGTTGATGCATTGCGCGCGAAGGGAATTCCGGTAGCATATCTTCCTTTCGAAGGCGAGCAACATGGATTCCGCCAGGCGAAAAACATCAAACGCGCGCTCGACGGCGAACTCTATTTTTATTCGCGTGTGCTGGGATTTGAAATTGCGGAAACGCTTGAACCAGTCAGGATTGAGAATCTGTAAACAGGCCAGCCTCTAGACTTGAGAGAATTGTTACTTGAGGCGGGGG
>DIYZ01000186.1:90818-102130 GCA_002427845.1 Chloracidobacterium sp. UBA6041
ATACCCCCCTTCCTGACCATGAGGTAATTAGTCTTGAATGTGATCAATCCGAGTTTTATCAGTATTGAGTGTAATCAGGTTTGAATCTGATCAGCAATATTTTGTCTTTACTGCACGGGTTGGTCGGCGATAGTGGCAACGCCACCGCCGTGGTCGCCGCCGCGCAACACTGCGCTTTCATCAACGAAGTAAGACAGCCTACCCGTTTGGCCATACTCAAGCGGCACCGCCGTTATTTCAAATTTGTTTCCTGAAACCGTTAACTCTATCCTGTAGCCATATTTCTCCAGCATTTCTTTGTTGATAAGTTTTTCCTCGATCAACTGGTCCAGCGTGCCGTAGTGTCCGTCCCCTTTGGTCTCTTTATAATTGGCTTCCGCGCCGGCGACCACTCGCAATGCACTTTTCGCCACTGCTTCATTGGTGTTAAGTGGTGATTGCTTAACCTCACTCGACATCCCCGCCATCATCAACAACAGCAAATTTTTGGGGACGTGCAACTCGTGGAGCGGACCAAGGCCGTCGTTTGAAAGTGCGTAAGTCATCGGGTCTATTACCGGACCGAGCCGAGACAAAAACTCCCTTAGCTTGTCATTCGCCGGCACGCTGCCATTCGCGCCGGCCCGGACCCGCTGCTCCGGACGCGCGCTCCAACGCCGAGGCACGAGCGCGGGACCAGAAACAAATCGCGGCACATAAATTCTTTGGGAGGACCAGCGAGCTTCATCACCGGATCGAGAAGATCGTTAACGGCTGATGAGTGAATCAAAGCTCCCGCGCCTCTTATCTCGCCGTAGATTTTATAACTGTCGGCTGAGAGAAGCGTGTCAAAAGTTGGCGCTGGTTTGGGAGCTGCCGCGGGCGCTACGGGGTTCTTCGGCGCTGCGTTGCGCTTGTGTTGAGCGACAAACGGCGACGCGAGAAGCAGGACCACCAACAAGATTGTAATCAGGCGATGAATTGATTTGAGCATTTGAATAAAGAGTAACAAAACAAACGAACGATAAAAAGAGATTGATGGCTCAGATACTGGTGCAGTTTCATTGAGTTGATGCCATTAGGCAGCGTGGGGAATTGTTACAGAACCGGGAGCGGGGTAGCGAGCGGATCCTACATTCAACCGTATCCTACAGGTCTTTCTGCCGCGAAATCGTCGATTGCAGGTTGAGTGTAGGATCCGGTCGCTACCGCTCCCGGTTCTGTAACGAGCGCTTCTTTGGCAACGGGCTTCCACTTAAGTATCGCATTATCTCGGCAACTGATTCGGCTCGAGCTTTCATTTGGCCACCCGACGCCAAACATTAGTTTCGCCTTCCGTTTCAATCAGACGCTTGACTTCGTTGTAGGCGGCGGCGTAAGCCGTGCGCATTTCGTTAGGAGAATTCGCGGGGTTGGCTTCGGCAAGCTGCTTCTCAATTTGTTCTAACGTCAGGCGTTGGCGTGGTTGATAACGCGCGACCAATTGACCTTCTCCGGCAAAGTACAGTGCCAAGCCTTCAGCCAGCCAGCGCGGCGCGCGGCCATGACCAAGCGCGTCCACGAACGCGTGTACCAGCTCGTGCCGCAAAGTCGTTTCGAGTATGCGACGGCGCTTGAGCGTCTCGAGCGGCTGAAGTTCTATGCGAGTCCCTTTAGTCGCGGCGGCCGCCCACGCGGGCTGGCCGGTGTGACCAACAAAATCGCCAGTGGTTTCGTTAATAAAGATTTCGAGGACAGGAAACTGAACAGTGAATCCAGCGGCCGCCGCGCGTCCAATAAGCGATCTGCGGCTGGCTTGCAGAGTGTTCAGCAGCGTTTCAATTTCACGTTCGGGAATGTGGCCCGGATAGCTAATGCGAAAGTCTTCGCTCCGAAGAGTTTGACGAAACGCTCGTGCGGGGCTCGCGCGTTGAGACGCGCTGTGATCAATCTTTGCACTGAACATGTGCGGCTCGCCGCGCCACATCAGGTCTGCCGAGGTTGGGTGTCGGTCTGCATTGGTGATTTCGGTAGAAGGAAAATATTTCGCCAGGATTTGCCGGTAACTCGCGCCACGCGTTGCCATGACGTGCGCCCCTTCCTGACATAATCCAAGGCCATGTCCGAACCCGCTGCCGCGGAATACAAAATTGGAGCCCGAACGAGCAATCTCGAAGCGCGAGCTTTTAAGATAATTCCAGCCGAGTGCGCGGCCGACAATGATCTTGAAATCCCATCCTCTTACCGTTAACCGGCGCTCGCCTTCAATGGTGATCAGCTCGGCGCGGCCACTGGCGTCGCGGCGTAACACACTGAGGCCCGCAAGATGGTCGCCGACATCCGTACGCGGATCGCTTTTCAGCGCCGCCAGCAATTGCTTTTCAGAAATGACGTCGGTCCAACTATGGTGTGCTTCGCCCGCGCAATACTCGTCGCGCACACCTCTTAGGTAGGGCGGTGCATTGCCGCCCCAAACATTTCCAATGTTTGCGGTAGCGCCACCGCAGGAAGCGCTGAAGTAAGCATCGACGAGCTGGTTATTCGTATCACGCAACACTTCGCCTCTGGTTGCGTCGACTGCTTCGGCGACCGCCGAAGAAACATCGCGTGTCGAGTTTGAATCCAGGAGCCGAAATCTTTGGCAGTGAGTTGTGGTGCAGAAGTCATAACCGTCATGCGCGTGACGGCCAATATTCTTGAGCGCATACGTGCGGCTCGCGATGGCGAGCGCTTTCAGCGCTTCCGGCTCGCTTTCGATACTGCCTTCCGCCGCAACCACGCCGCGTACGTAGTCTTCCAGAGAAAGCTGGCGCGTGATGTTTTCGCGAACGAGGTGAACGCGAACCAGGGCAGGGGCGGCAGCGACGCCCGGAGACGAAGTGGCAGTGAGATTACGAGCCACGCCGGCATTGCTCAACTCAATTTCCTGCTGTTTCGCAATCGCGTTTTCCGTAGCTGATGCGCGAACCCCGGCTGCGAAAATTGGCCGCGCAATTTGTGCCGCTTCCGACCCATGGGCTTTCGTTAAGAAAACAAGTACCGCAAGTTTCACTTTTTCCGGCGCCAACTCCGCGTCTCCTTTTGCGCTTTCGTCCGTGTCCGACGCGAATCCGACGAACCATCCCTGCGTGCGAAATCCGCCGATCTGTGTGGCCGTGCCGGTTTTGCCGAAGACATACATTGGCAGCGAATAGAGGCTGGCTGACTCGGCGGTGCCATAGCGAACGGCGCCGCGCATTCCTTTGACAATTAACCGGCGATGCTCATCTTTGATCGAGATGCTTGCCTGAAGTTCGGGAACAAAATCTCTTGCGGAAGAGATTTGCGGAGTGAACAAGTGACCGCCATTCACGAGCGCAGCGTAGGCGTTGAGGAGTTGAATCGGGGTTGCCTGAAGATAATCGCCCTCACCGATGGCGTTCTGCGAGTGCCACTCGTTGTGCAACAGTACGCCTGCCGCCTCGCGACCGGCATTAACACCGGTTTGTTTCCCGAAACCAAATTCGTTAAGCGTGGAATTAAAACTCCTTTCGTCCAGCCGCTCGCCCACTTTGCCGAAGTAATAATTGCACGAGTAGGCAATCGCCTCGGTCGGATTAAGCGGAGACAATTCGCGGGGATGCGCGCAGGTTGTGTGAAAGTCTTCGTGCGAATATTTTTCGCGGCAAAGAGTGCGCGTGTCTTCGTCAATTACTCCCGACCTCAGTGCGGCCAATGCAGTGAAGGGTTTAATCGTCGAGCCGGGACGAAAGGTTTCTTCAAATGCCAGTTGGGAATTAACTATTGCCCGCACGCGTCCGGTTTGCGGATCCATAACGATGACTGCCCCCAGGCGATCGCCCAGCGCGGCAGTTGCCGCCGTTTGTAGTTGCTGATCGAGTCTGTCCTCGTTAAGCCATTCGGGCGAAGATGCGAACAAGCCCGAATGCCGTGTCGCTTTTAGCGCAACCGTCCAAACTGAAATGAGAATACAAGCTGTGAGAGCGCTAAAAAGCAGAAAGCGCGGCGAGTTTGCGCCGCCGGCTTCGGCGGAAAGGCGATTAATGAAGGAAGAACGGGCGAGCATCAAGCAACCTCGTTGGTTGGATCATTCGGCGGGTTTGCGGAAAAAATTGATAGGGCCCTCACTGTTATCACCCAGCCAAAAAGCGTCAGGGCGAAAACTATGGCCAGTCGCGTGACAAGCAAGGCAATCTCAAGCCAGGCATGCTTTGTGGGTATTGTTCGGAAAAGTAGCCAGTAGGGAACGACGCCGAAGATGAGAAAGCCGGCTATATATATAAGGACAGACTGCGGAGCGAATGCGCGCGCAATGTGGGTCTTGAGTTTTCTAATAGCCCCACCCAGGCCTTCATGCGTGGTCGCAAGCCAAAGATGAATCGCCGCGAGCGGCAAAACAAGTCCGAAGGCCAGGTAGCGAACGCTCGAGAGCAGCGCGGCTTTCCAGTTAATAGGCCGCGCAACCTCACGCGCCCTGGCCATCGTTGTCGACGGATGGGAAATTTGGGCGGCGACGTCGCTGACGCCCGCGGCGAAGTGGGACTGAGCTTTCCCGAGGAGATACGCGATCAGAACTGCCAGCGCAATTAAAGGCAAACTGATCAAAACTAACTTCCAAAAACTCGTCAGCGATTTTCGTAATAAGGAACCGACAGTCAACGCTTCCGGGTCGCTGGCGACCATACTTTGAAGAACAAAGAAAAGAACTGGCGCGGCGATGGCGAGCGCAAAAGTCAGGGTTACCTGGGCAATGCTGGCTTCCCTAACGGCCACAAAGAAATAGAGGGCGGCCAGTAGTGAAGCGTAAACAACTGCGAGTAGCAGCATCGAGCGCCAGTTGCCGAAGATCTTGCGAGCCGCCGTGACTATCGAATGAAATGTTTCTGTCAGCATTTGGTTTGACCTCGGCAAACTGAGAGTATGTGGGTGCTGGTCACGCGCGTCTCTCATTTTCTATCCAGGAAAGACATCCTTCCTGATGCAGTGTTTGACTGAGTTGTCGGCCGGTACATGAGTTCGGCGCGCGCCGGCGCAATGCGAAATTCACCCGGCGCCTGAACGCGCATCGCGTATTGCAACGTCGTTGAGCCGTCAAAGTAATCAAGGAAAAACACTGTGCGGTTGTCGCGGAATTCTCTCGAGCTGTACCAGTCTGACCAGTCAGAGCCGGACGAGTAATCAAGATTTAGATTGCCCACGCTTTCAACTTGTTCAGCGCCGGCGGGAATCGGATCTTCAATCATCAGGTGGCGAGCCTTGGCGCCATTGAGTCTCATTCTAACGACAAGCAGGTCGCCGGAATGAATCTCGCCGCGCAACGGTTCGGTGGCCCACTTCAGCTTGTAGCCGTCCTCGACCACGCGCAGACGGAGATACTCGCGCGTGATATTCAAATCTGACGAACCTCGCGCCGGGACGTCTTCTTCGCCGGTGTAATAATCGAGCGAAGCTGAAAAGTAGGTCATGCCCCGCCCGCGTTTGACGATTCGTATTTCATTAGTCGCGGCCACGTCCGCAGCGTTGCGCTTAATGGTGAAAGTTTGCGAAGCCGTCGCCGCCGACACGTGTTGAGTCAGCACATTCTCCCCGTTGAGATAAACTTCGAGGTCATAATCCGGAGACAACTCGTGACTCACTTTGAGGTAGTCCGTGAGGCCAAAGATCGCGAAGGCTGTGTCCTTGGTTGACTCCCAGTAAAAACTATTGCGGCGACTTGAAACTAGCCAACGCGCGACGCGCGGCAAAAGCGGACTGTCGGGCTTGATTCGCGCCAACGCCTTTAACGAAAGCGCGGTCGCCTCGGTGTCATTCTGCTCGGCGAAATCCAGCATTGCTTTGCGACTCGATTCCCAGTTAGCTGAGTAATCGTCCCCCTTCGCCGTTCGCTCTATCTCAGCAGCCACTTCGCGCGCGCGCTTCTCGTCCTTGCGTTGTTTCAACGCTAGTGCCAGCAGGGCGCGTCCATATGGTTGCAGATTGCCGCGCTCGGCAAAGACTTTCTCGAGATAACGGCTGTCGCCGCCGCCGCTTGCCTCCAGCGCATAAACCATGAACGCGCGGGTTTCCAGATCGATCTGGGTTCCGGATTCAGTTGTACCCGCATCCAGCATCTGTTTCAGTTTTTCGCGTCCGCTGGAAAGGCGGTTCTCGTCGATTTGATAGTCGCTCTGCTTCGCCAACTGCAAACCGCTGACAACGTAGGCGGTCATGAATGGATCGCTCTGATCATCTTTCCACCAGCCCCAGCCGCCATCGTTGTGCTGGTAAGCATAGAGACGATCCAAACCCTTTTTTACTTTTTTGCCGAGATCGTTTGAACTGCTTATCGAGGAGGTCTTAATGTCTTTCAATGCTTGCGTCACGATCACGTTGGGAAGGAAGCTGGACATTGTTTGCTCGGTGCAGCCGTAGGGATAAGTTGTCAGATAGTCGAGCGCTCCAAACAGGCTTCCGGCTACGGAAGGCGCAACCTCTATGCGCAAGTTGCGCGCGCGCGCGTCGGCGTTTTGCGGAAGATTCACTGAAAAAGTCTTCTCGGCAGCGTCATCGGAAAAAGCCGCTGCCTCATTCTTCACTTGATGGAGACCGCGCGGCATCACCGTAAGCGGCAATTCAACAGCATCCGATTCTGTGTCAGTGAGCGCTTTGGCGAGCAGCTTGATCTCGCCAACGTTTGGCGCGGAGATTTGCCAGTCAATGCGGTGCTCGCCTTGCTTGGCGATTGTCACGGTCTGCTTCCCGGAGTTTTGCAGTTGGGCACCGTCGACCTCGAGTGAAATCTGCGTTGACTTATCTGCGTTGAGATAGTTGTGAACAATTCCGGAGAGCGTAACTGTGTCGCCCTGGGTGATAAACCGCGGCGTCTCGAGCCGCATGATCACATCCTTGCGCGCCACAACTTTGTATTTCGTGGCGCCGACCTTCGTGTCGACAGTCACCCCGCGCGCGGTGGCGCGCCAGGTCGTAAGGTTGTCCGGCAAATTAACTTTCACGGTGGCGCGGCCGTCGGCGCCTGTTACTACGTCAGATTGCCAGAATGCCGTATCTTTAAAGTTTTTTCGGATTGTAGGTTGGACCAGCTCGCCTTCGTTCTTGAAGTCTGCAAGTTGATATGAAGGCTTATTCTTCGCGAGGTCCATGGGTTTGTCGCCGGCGAAGCCCGTGAAGTTGTAGGTAATCGACAGATGCGTCTCGACGCTGTTGTAGCGCATGCCATAAAACTCAGTGCGAATATTTCCGGAGTTATCCGGAGAGACGCTATAGATCGCTTCATCAACAACACCGAGACTCACTTCGGCGCCGGAAACTGGCGCGCCGTCCGCATTGCGCGCCAGGATCGTGTAAGACGCTGTTTCGCGCGGCTTGTATTCTTTCTTGTTTGAGATGATTTCGAGGTTCAGCATCTTGTCGCGTGCCGGTACGACGAGTCGCTGATCGCTGGTGTACATATCGCCGCCTTTTACGTAGGACACGTTGAGGAATACGTTTGGCGCGTAACTGCCCTGGATGGGAACGTCAAGGACGATCGATTTCCCCGGCGAGCTGACATGCTGAACCGACATCACTTTGGTCAGCTCCGTGCTTACCAACAGGTGCGCATTGTCAGTTGGCAGAATCGCCAGAATGTGCGCCGTCTCACCGGGTCTGTAAGACTTCTTGTCGGGAACAAGCTTGATGGAATGGTAGTCTTCGCTGTAATACGAAGAATCGGTCCATGCATACTGGCGGTCCGTGACCCACAGATAGCCACCGATTGAAGCCACCTGGCGGCCGCCCTCGTTGATCACAGTCTTTATCGAAATGTTGCCGGCTTCGGTGGTCGTATAGTCATAGCTTGTTTGCCCTTGTGAATCGGTTTGCACATCCGCGGAGGCTATTGCGCGTTCGTGCATTTCATACTCGGGGTATGAATTTTCTTCTTCGTCAGCTTTCTTTTCTTTTTTGGTCCAGGTGCGTTGCACAAATTGGAGTTGGACTTTTGCGGAAACGGGTTTGCCTTCGTAGTCGTTGGTCTTCACATGGATCTTGGCTACGTCACCTTTGTTATAGACATAATGATCGGGATCCGCATTGGCTACGATGGTGCCACGGGTGGCGACAAAGCTCGCGCTGCCGTCAATTGTGCGACGCGCAGAATCAGTAACCTGCGCCTCCAGCCGGTAGCTGTAATCCGACGTGTCGGTTTGGTCTGACTCCGGCACGGGAAATTCCACGTTCAGATGACCGCGCGCATCGAGAGTGCCTTCACTCTCCTGGACCATGTCGTCGCCGCCGCCGTAAAACTGCGAATACTCATCTTCAGTTTCTGTCTCGTCGCCCGTAGTATCGGAATCGTCCTCGCCATAACCCCAGGCGTAATAACGCGAGCGATAGATGTAGTATTTGACTTCCGCGTTGGCGACGGGCGAACCAAAGAAATAACGGGCGTCGATAGAGAAGTTTGCCTTCTGCCCCGTTTGCACAAACTTTCCCGGGGCGGTAACCGTCACTTTATATTCAGGCTTCTTGTATTCCGCAACCTCGAAACCACCGCTGGCTGAACCGCCTTCCACCTCGGCAACGATGCGGTAGCTGCCCAGTGCAGCTTCTTCAGAAATATCTACTTCGCCATTGAAAGTGCCACGCGCAGATACCGGGAGTTCCTTATTGAAGATCGTCGCGCTGTTGGGATCTTCCACGGTGATGTTCACCGTATTGTCGCTGATGGGTTTGTAAGCTCCGGTCGAGTCGATGCCGCGGACAATTCCCTTGAAATTGACCTTGTGTGAGGGCCGATAAACGGGACGGTCTGTGTAAATGAAACCTTTGATGTTCTCGCTGTCTTCCTCGTCGCCATAGCCACTGAAGAAGAACGAGCCGAGATCTGAAATTGCGAAGTTGCTGCTTTGCTTAGCAAGAATCAGTAGAGACTTGGAATCCACTTCTTCAGTAGCCGGGTCTTCACCGTCGCCTGCTTCTTCGCCGTCGGCGTTATTCGCCGTGGTCTTTGGTTTTTCGATCTTTGTTCTGAGAATGCCCTGGCTGTCGGTCACACCCGTGGCAATTGTTTTCTTCTCCTTAACGATTTCGACTTGCGTGCCGCCTCGTGGTTCTCCTGTCTTGCGATCAACGGTGTAGATGAGAAGCTCACCATCACGCGTGGTCTTGTCAACCATAGTCAGATCAGTGACCACGACGACCGTATAAGCGCGCAGATCGTTACCGACAGCTTCGACCAGATAAACACCCGGGCTGCGTTTACCCAACGGAATCATGCGCTGATCGTATGCGGTTTCCAGAGGCGGCAGCGGTTCGCGCCAACTGCTTACCAGCAGATCCGGATTCAATAACGGCACGCGCGCATAGTCGGCAACATTCAGGGGCGTGCGCACGGTTTCTGCTTCGGCACGAAACTTTTGGTTGAACGTCTGGCGCGAATCGTGTTTGAGCTGAGCGCGCACGAATGTTTTAATTCCCGAGTAGGCCCAACGCTTGAAGCCGCGTACTCGCTCCAGAAACGATTTGCGGTGGGGGAGCGAGCTGGCAACCTCTTGCTCTTCTTGTTCGCCCATCTGATGTGGGTTCTTAAGATCAGTGAAAAACTTTCGCGGGTCCTTCACCTGGTAAACGCGGAAGTCCAGATGATCGACGCCCTGGTAGTCCACCCAGAGACGCGCGTTATCGGCCGTTCCGAAGGTGCGGTGGGTTGAAAGCGAAAAAAATGGTTTGCCCGCGGGGCGCCTTGCAATTTCGGCGGTTGGCGACTCTGTTTCAGCCGGCGTTTTTTGTTTGGCGCGCGAGCGCAGAGTGGCGATGGTGAGCGCAGCGGCGATCGCCACCAGATAAATCAGCGAAGCGGTTAGAACACGATAAGAGCGGGAGTTGACTTCAAACACGGCTTAGCCTCCTTCGGGCCAGTCGAGAACCTTTAGTCGAGAATTTTGAGCCTGTAAAAACCGAGAAAATTCGGATTGCTTTCAACGGGACGCCACCGCTTGTTCGGATGGTGGTCAAGTACCGAAAGCTCGACCTTCTTCACCGTTCCTTGATCAGTTGGCGAAGAACCGGTGTGGTAGACCACCCAGTCGGCCGCCTGCTCGCCCGTCAGCTTTGCAGTGCCGAGGAAAATCATTACGTGATAGGGAAATTTCTGCACCCAGGGTTGATAGAAAAACAGCAAATCGCCCGGCTGCGCATAATGCCGATCGCGACTAATGAATTTGGTGTTGAAACTCTTGAGAGTGCGGGCGTCGGCAAATTCCGAAAATGTTCCGTTAACAAGTTCGCCTTCTTTATACGCGCCAAAATTAGTGCGGAAGAGTTTTTCTCCCAGCGGTCCCTGCTCGAGGTTGTAATGCGCAACATCGGGCGCGATCGGTGTGTAGCCGGGGCCCATTTTTTGAAACCACAAGCGGTCGTGACGACGTAGAGCTTCACGCCAGGCAAAGCGCACCAGCCCGGCGCAGTCTCTTTGCTCCGCGTTCCATTGATCGCTCAAATGATAAAACTGGCCTTCGGCTATTAGTGTGAACCAGCGGCGGAAATTCTCGCGATCCGCGAAACTTTGGAGCTCGGCGGCGTCAGGAATGCCGTCGTTGTCTGAATCTAAGGAAACGAAATGTGGTAGATCGTGCGCGCTGGGGCTTTCGGATGTTGCCGGGCTGCGCGTCGCTGGGCTCAGCGGCAGGTTGTTTTTGCGATTTCTTCCAAGTGAAAAATAGGAAAGCAAAAGAACCAGAGCGCCACAAAGCATCAACGCGAAAATGAATTGTCGCAGTTTTATAAACGCGAGCATGGGGGAATTATCGGCTCTGGTTGACAACCGTGCGAGGCGGCGCTAAACAGTCGGTGGCCATGTTAACACGTCCTCGTTTGCCGCAGGGTACGGAATGAGTTGCTGTGGACAACCACAGTTCCTGCGAGACGTTTCTCACCGGGTTTGCTGCCGGAATTAGCGGCGCGGTAACGAATTGCAAGAGACCTCCGCCCGTGCGTCTCAGATACCAAACAAAAGCAAATATCGTCTAACCAAATACCGTGAAAAGAGTATTGCAAAAACTGACAGGCGCGGTTAGATTGTTGCCAGTCAATCATAATCTTGACCAGGACCACCGGATAATCCCGGGTGTATCGCTGCCTGAATAATTTTTGCGGGAGGTAAAGAAGTGCCGACTGGAACATGTCCCGAGTGTGATGCCGATGTCCACGTGGATACGGACACGGATAAGGGTGAAAGCGTTTCGTGTGAGGAGTGCGGTATCGAATTGGAAGTAGTCGGACTCGACCCGGTGGAATTGGACATCGTTGAAGAAGAAGATTTAGACGACGATGAGGACGAAGACGAATTCTGAAAAGACAGTAGGCAGGAGCAGAAG
>DIYZ01000077.1 GCA_002427845.1 Chloracidobacterium sp. UBA6041
CTCCAAATAGGTTTGCGTTCGTCAAGGATCCGGATGGCTACGAAATCGAAATCTGGTACGAGTGAAATGTAAAGCTAACTGTTAGTTTGCTTGGTTTCGGAATCTTCAAGCGGGTTCCACCGGACCGACGCAAACTAACAGTTTGCTTTACATCGGAAGGGGATCAACCAACTGGTGACATTGCAAAACTCACGCTGGAGATGGGCAATTCTAGCGGTCGTTGCCGTCGCTGCGATCATCGCTAGTGTCATCGGTTCATACAAACCCGACTCTAACGTCACGTTGACGGACCTGAACGGCATCGAAGATCTGCGTGCGCGTTTCAATCAGGATAAAGGTACGCCGCGTCTTCTGCTTTTGCTTTCGCCAACCTGACCGACATGTCTTGCCGGCGCCCGGCGGGTGCAGAAAGAAATCCTCGAAAAGAATCCTTCGTCGAAATTGCGCGTCTATGTGATTTGGTTTTCAATGCTCCCAACGGATGGACGCTCGCGGTGGGGTTGGACGGGCGGCGTGTTGACTGATTCCAGGGTGGTGCATTTCTGGGACGAGAAGAAGACCGTGGGGAGCTGGTTTGCGAAACAGGAGAACCCTCAATACGAAACGCCGGGAATTGTCTGGGATGCGTTCTACCTTTATGGTCCCGATGCTCAGTGGGACGTGAAACCCGAACCGCTCATCACCAGCGGCGCCACGGTTCGCGATGAAGCAGAAAAGTTAAGAGAGAAGCTCGGCCCTCTGTTGACTGACAAGTTGCCCTAGTTGGTATTCATGTTGCGATGACCATAAATCCAGATACGCTCAAAGTAACAATCAACGAGCGCGATAGTGTGAGCGCCTTACTCTATGCGGCTCCGAAGAAAGAACGCGCAGCTATAACGATAATCCTGGGCCATGGCGCCGGGGCAGGTCAGTTGAGCCCGTTCATGCGCTTATTCGCGAACGGTCTGGCCGAGCGTGGCTTTGACGCGATGACTTTCAATTTTGTGTACCTGGAGCAGGGCCGTCGCGTTCCCGATCCGAAAGCGAAACTCGAAGCGTGCTATCGCGCCGTGATCGAAGCGGCAAACCAGCATAAGAAGTTGAAAGGAAATCGTCTGGTGATTGGCGGCAAATCGATGGGCGGACGCATTGCTTCGCAGGTTGCAGCGTTGGAGTGCCGCGGCTTGACGCCGCTTTCAAATGAGCTGACAAGTCGGCGCCCTCCAAAGTTGGGTACTAAGTCCCGCCAAGTTCCTGAATCAGAGATAAAGAGCACTCCTATCGGTCTCGAGGCAACTAACGTCGCGGGCTTGGTTTTCCTTGGTTATCCACTTCATCCGCCCGGCAAACCTGAACAGCTTCGCGATGCTCACTTGAAAGATATCCGCGCGCCAATGCTCTTTGTTCAAGGCTCACGCGACGCCTTCGGCGCGTCTGAGGAAATCCGCGCAGTAGTCAAGAAGCATCGCTTGCCGGCAACGCTTTATGTCATTGAAGGTGGTGACCATTCTTTCAAAGTTCCAAAAAGCTCACGCGTGCCGCAGCAACAAATTTATGAGAAGGTGCTGGACGAGATCTCTCGCTGGCTGTGAACAAAAATGAGTCTCCGCGAGACAGGCCTTCTCCGCCGGTCGCTTTCGCTTGTTCAATAAACCCTTGACGCGCGAACGTGATTGCGGTATTTATCGCCCGCCTTACGTACTCAAGTGGCTGGTCCTCCGAGCCTGCGTCGTCGCGCCTCTCGATACCAGCCTTGCCGAAACAATTTGAACTGCTCGCGAGGTTGGATGCAGTCTTTACGCTCTCGGCACGCGCGCCTTTAAGCTCTCGATTCCTGCACAATGGAAAATTCTGAAACTCAATTTCCGCTCACTTTCGCCGAAGTTCTTTATGAAGAACTATTGGAACAGAATCATGACGCAGCGCGCGCTTTCACAGATGCTATCACTCGACTCAGAAAAGAAACCGACTGGAAGCGTCGCGAAGCGCATTGCAGAGAAATTGTCCCGCAGATTTTTTCCGCCATTCACGAGTTAGCAAAAGGTGGCGATGCGAACACTCGCTCCGCGCTGTGTCTCTCGGGTGGTGGTATTCGCAGCGCGACATTCAATCTTGGCATTCTCCAGGGACTAGCGCGCCACGGCTTGCTCGATCGCTTTGATTATCTCTCAACCGTTTCGGGCGGCGGCTTCATCGGGGGCTGGTTAACAGCGTGGATTCGGCGGCAAGGCAGCGTGAGCAAAGTAGCAAAGAGACTGGCTGATCCTCCTAAGTCTCCTCTCGATCCCGAACCGGAACCAATCAAGAACCTGCGCGTTTACAGCAACTATCTGACGCCGAACAAAGGTCTCTTCACCGCCGACACGTGGACTCTTGTGGCTGTCTACTTGCGAAACTTAGGGCTCAACTGGTTGGTTTTCGTTCCGGCGATCATGGCTTTCTTAATGCTGCCTCTGCTCTGGAGCGCGGTTTTGAAAAGTCGTTACGTGGGAGCCGACTTATGGTTGGATATTGGTTGGCTTGGGGCCGTCGCAGCTCTCACTTACATCTCATTGGCCTTGCCTAGTTCCAAAGCGTTGCACAGTAATGATAAATCGTTCCACATTTTTTGCCTGCTTCCGTTATTGATCTCAGCAATGGCATTTACTGCCTATTGGGTGAGGTCTCCGCGGATGCCGAGTCGTAGCGCGTTCGCCATTTTGGCGATAAGTCTATTTGTAATTCCTGTCTTAGTCTTGCTTATCACTCATCTGGTGGCGTGGAATCGCCGGAAGAATGAAGTTGCCACAGAGCCGAAGGTGCATAAGGGCAGGAGACTGCTCGCTGGAGGCAAATATCTTCTGGCAATAATTCTTATTCTCATCTCGGCCGTGATAATTGGGATCCTGACCTTTTATCTGCTGAAGGCACTTCCCGGCGCATCCGAGTTGCTGGGTCAATACTTCGATTATTATGCGGCGTTCGCTCTGCCACTATTTCTACTGATGCTTGCCTTCGGCGGTACTCTCATCGCGGGGTTCACCAGTAGCTTCACTGACGTTGACGATCAGGAATGGTGGGCCCGAGTTGGAGCATGGATGCTGATTGCTTCATTCGGTTGGATCATCATGAACGTGCTTGTGCTGATGGGCCCTTCGTTGCTCGATGGCCTTTGGGCCAAGCTCAGGCACCCAAAGTGGGAGTGGTTTAGCGACAAGGGCGTTATCGCAACGGCGGTGGGGGCCGTGTCAGGATTTGTGACCCTGGTAGGTGGATCCAGTTCCAAGACCCCAGCGCAGGGAGAAACCTACCAGCAAGTTGGAAAGGTTGCCAATATTATGTCGCTGGGCACGACTGGGGCGGCAACCATCTTCGCTGCCTTCCTCATAATCCTGTTGGCAAGCCTCAACAAATGGATCCATCAGTTACTGGGCGGGCGGGGGATTGTACTCGTGGTAATGATGATCGTGCTTGCTGTCACCAGCGGAATCGTCGGCCGGTTTATCAACACCAACAAATTCTCGCTGCATTACTACTGGCGCAACCGAATCATTCGAGCCTACCTGGGCGCGTCCAGAAACAATCGGGACAAAACGAAAAACCAATTCACCGATTTCGACAAGAATGACAATTTACCGATGCATGAGCTTGCACGCCATCCCTTGCACGTCATTAACATTGCTCTCAATCTCGTCGGCGGCCAGAGACTGGAGTGGCAGGATCGCAAAGCGGAATCATTTACAGTTTCGCCGTTGCACGTGGGGAGTTACTGGCTCGGATATCGGAGCGCAAAAGAATATGGCGGCGACAACGGGATTTCGCTGGGAACTGCGGTCGCGATTTCCGGCGCCGCGGCCAGCCCGAACATGGGTTACATGATGACCTCGCCCGTAGTGCGTTTCATCATGACTTTGTTCAACGTGCGCCTGGGCTTTTGGTTGGGAAACCCTGGTTTGGCAGGTTCAAACACCACTGCCTTGCGCAAGGTGTTGCCGACGTTCAATCGCGATTCGCCGCGGAGTTCCGTGCGGCCCATCGTGGCAGAAGCTCTGGGGCAGACTAACGAAGCAAGTCCTTACGTTTACCTCTCGGACGGAGGGCACTTCGAGAACCTCGGGTTGTATGAGATGGTCCTGCGGCGCTGCCGTTTTATCGTCGTCAGCGATGCCAGCACAGATCCCCAGTATGGCTTTCAATCTTTGGCACTGGCGATTCGGCAGATTCGCGTGGACCTGGGAGTGCCAATCGAAATGGAGAAGATGGCTTTTGGCAATATGCCGAAAGAAAGCAACAACTATTGCGCCGTTGGCACGATTCAGTACTCCTGTGTAGATAACCTAGCGGGCGATAAGAGAGACAACAAGGAATTTGACGGGACGCTCATTTACTTGAAACCTTCATTGATGGGCGCCGAACCGCGAGACGTGCTCAACTATCATAGCGAATGCAATAACTTTCCGGAGGAGACCGTCGCTGACCAGTGGTTTAGCGAAGCTCAGTTTGAAAGTTACCGGATTCTTGGGTCGCACATGATAGACAATATTTGCGGCAACAGCAGACGCCCCCTTACGCTTGGAGAGTTTGCGGAACAAGCGCGTACGCGCATTAAGTAGGGTTGGCAACCAAACAACCCTGGGTGTGCCCAGTACGACATCTTGCGATCACAATATCGCCGTCTCTTGCAGCAGTCGCCCCTCGGCAAACCGCTCGACGCTGAGTTGTCCGGCGTCGATGAGATCGGATTGACCCTTCAGAATTAGATCCGCGGTGATGCGGCCGGAGGCGGGAGAGTGCATCACACCGTGGCCGCTGAAGCCGTTGACGAAGTATAAGCCCGCGACGTTTGGGGCCGGTCCAATGATGGCATGATGGTCTGGAGTCATTTCGTACAGACCAGCCCAGGCGCGTCGCGGATTAACTGCCGCATCCGAGAGACAAGGCACGCGGGACGCAGCGCGCGTCAGTATCTTTTCAACGAATGATGGTTCAAAGTCGGTCTTGAATCCGGGCGTCTCTTCCGGGTCGTTCCACGCCAATAGAATTCCTTTGCCTTCGCGACGGAAGTGAAAGCCCGTAGACATATCGATCACCATCGGGAAACGTTTTGGTAAGCCGTCGAAAGGTTCTGTAGGAACGAGCTGACGGCGCAAAGGTTCGACTGGCAGTTCCGCGTTGGCCATCTTTGCAACTTCCGCGGCCCATGGGCCGGCGGC
>DIYZ01000164.1:0-3675 GCA_002427845.1 Chloracidobacterium sp. UBA6041
CATCACTCATTACTCATCACTCGTGACTGATGTGGTGCCCCCGGCGCGATTCCAACGCGCGACCTTCCGCTTAGGAGGCGGACGCTCTATGCAACTGAGCTACGGGAGCACAAGACTGGTAAATCGTAAACAGTAAACGGTAAATGTAAACAGTAAACAGCAAACTGTAGTGCTCAAACAGCAATGCTAATTAGTGAACAGCAGTGAGCATTTGCGAATTTCAAGGACTAGACAACCTGCTTGGCTATTCACTGTTTGCTGTTTACTGTTTGCTGTTTGCTTCACGACTGATATTTTATCAACGACCGCACGTCGTAGCCATCGAGTTTTTGTCGGCCTGGCAAAAACTCCAGTTCAACTACGAACACGAGGCCAGCCACAATCCCGCCTAATCCCTCGACGAGATCGCAGACAGCTTTCGCCGTTCCGCCAGTGGCCAACAGGTCGTCGGCGATGATTACGCGATGACCGTTGCCTACCGCATCGCGATGAATCTCCAACGTGTCTTGGCCATACTCGAGATCGTAGGAGATCGAAACACACTCGGCCGGCAGCTTCTTTGGTTTGCGCACCGGCACGAAGCCTGCGCCAAGGTGGTAGGCAAGCGCAGGCGCGAAGATGAAACCGCGCGCTTCGACGCCAATGACCGTGTCTACCTTTTCTCCTTGATACTCTGCTGCCAGCGCATCCACAGTCTTGCGCAACCCATCGGGATGTTTGAGCAGCGTCGTGATGTCGTAAAAATTAATGCCCGGCCTGGGAAAATCCGGAACTTCGCGAATCAGTTTTTTCAAGTCGTCCATAGTCGGTATGTAAGTTATTAAGGGTCAGTAGTCAGTGGTCAGTGGTCAGTGGTCAGTAACGGACTGCGGTTATCATTCAATTCTAAAACTCGAATATTGCCCCGTGTGTTCAAGACTGAGTTCTTCTACCTGTTGGACACTAGCCCATTGTGGCCCGGTCGCCAGGGCTTTCTTAAACTCCTCAACATTAGTCGCCGATCCTTCAGCCACGGCCTCAACCGTGCCGTCGGGACAGTTGCGCACGTAACCAAAAACCTGATGGCGGGCAGCAGCACGTTGTGCGAAGAAGCGATAACCAACTCCTTGCACGTCTCCACGTATCACAAACTTTCGCGCCACCCGTGCCATCAATCAATCGTAGGGGGTCAGTGGTCCGTGGTCAGTTGTCAGTTGTCAGTTCTCGCTGGTAGTTTTCGGCGTCAGTAGTCAGCGGTCACTGCTTAAGCGACTGCAGCGAATGTCTTCTGTGGTGATCACGAGCAGCCTGGGTAACGAAAATCAAGCACAACCACGGACATGAACTACTGACAACAAAACACTAACCGCGCCTACTTGCATTTAAAAACTCTCCCGGGACTGCCGCGGGTTAGAGTGAATTTGTCGAGAACCTCATTAGTATCCGCAAGCGTCACCGTCAAGGTCATCGTGTTGCCTTGAATCCACCCAGTGTAGACTGCCGGGCGATTGTTTGATTTCTCATTCCTTCGCACGGGGCCACCATGTTCGCGCGTGTGAATGCCGCGCCAACTGAAGCGGCCCTTGCTGTCCACAGTTAGCGGACCATCGATTGTCCCGTGCGCACAGTCGTAATCAATAGAGGCTGAGGGACCTGCGAACTCGATGCTTATATGTTGGCCGCCCCACACGCCCGGTTGGATGCGTTGCAACTTGCGCGCCCGCGACATTGCCGGCAAGGCGATCAGCAAAACTAAACCGATAATAACTAGAAGTCCATTCCGCTTTTGATAAAACATCACACCCCCTCTTGTTGACGCACCTTGATAAGTCAAACTGCGTTGTCCTCAACCACGATGCGTATTATGGGGAAAGCTCATTGTAACGAACAGGTCGTGGTATGCCCAGCGTACCTGCGCCGCTGCTCTGAGAATAGAACGCGCCGGTCGGGCGTTTATTGCAACACTCTATACAATCGTGCCGCGGAAGTAATACATATGAATGCAAAGGGTTAGATTGCGGCCGCGACGCCATCAATTCGCTGAACGGCCTATTACGGGCTTATGAGAGCAGACCCGTTGTTCCGCCACGGCTTCTCCATTTAGGAATCGTCCGTTGAGTTATTCAAAACGCACGTTACTCATTGTCCTACTCGCGACAGGCCTGGTCTCCGGCCTGGTTGTTCTAAGTAGCCATTGCCCCGAGTCTGGAATAGCGTTCACCAGGAATCGTCGCGCGCTTCATCGTTTGAAGAACCGCACCGAACTGCCCCAGGAGATAGACTTTGATTCGCGTGTCACGCTCGCACGCTTGCTCCAGGTCGGTGAGGACCGCGCACGCTGGTCCATGTCTCGGGCCGCAAGCGTTGAGGGATAGGCGATCTCGATCGCCATACTGATCAGCACTGAACGCTCACTGCCCAATGTTAACCTCACTTCAGCTTGCGATCGAGTGAAAGGCCTCGGATTGCTGAGTCGAGTTCTGCTTGCAAACGACTGTGCTCGTCTACAAGCAGCCGTCGATCTTTTTCCAATTGCTCCAAACGCGTCTCTTGTTCGTTGGCCTTCACAAAGTAGCGAGCGATCAGCTTTTTCGCTTCGGCGCCGGCAAGATCACTGCTGTCCTTTGCCGATCCAATCGACGTTCCGGACATCGCCCTAATATTCTCGCGCAGGCGCTGCTGGTCCTGAGTAATCTCCCCAACCTCCTTACTTACCTCCTGTAATCGCGCCTCGGCCCCGGCAACCTTGTCTTTCAGTGCGATGATCACCTCCAGCGCTGCGCGTGTATTCTCGTCCACGTACTTGCGCGCGATGAACAACTCCAATTCGCGTCTGGTAAATCCCGAAAGCTGATATGAATCAATCTGCTCACTGCGCTCGACAACAGGGAACTCGCGCTTCTGATGGGGCTCAAGACTCACGCGGAAGCGATAATGGTTGGCGGTTTTTGTAACCGGCTGTTCAGTCTCGTCAGTCAGTTCCCACCCTTCGTCTTCATCCAATGGGTGTTCCAGGTAAACAACGCGCGGGTGATCTGTTTGATTGACCAGCGTGTAGACCTTTTTGCGAGTGTCGTAATAGTGCGCTTCGATTACCCCATTCACCGCCCGAACAAGAAAGGTCGGTTCGCGATCGCCGTCCTCGCTGCTCACATTCACGAGCGTGCCCAGGTCAACCGCGTAAGAAATCAAGCGCTCCTCTTCAGGCTTCAAACGTTCCAGCAAAGCCTCGCCCGCATAAGAATCGCCGTCAATCACAGTCAGCGAGCCGTCCTCAAGCGTGAGCGATGAAGTGTTTTTCAGAAGCATTCCGCTCATTGGCCGGTGTGCCTGGCTGTTCTCGTTAAAGATGGAAACACGCTCGCCCTCCATGCGCGTTTGCAGAATGGGAATAAGCGCTGAACGATCGCGCGGGACCGTAACCGGTTGATCGATGCGATACTCGAACAAGTCGCCTACCTCACTGCTCGTGGTTTCAGCTTCGACGCCAGACTCCCGGCGCGAAATCAAATTGCTTAGGGTTTCCCTGCGCCCACCGCCTCCGGCTCCCCTTCCGCCGCCGACCCCCGGATTTAGCGCAAGCAACCCGGCATAGTTTCTTCCCTGCAAAGGCAGCTCGCTCACTTGCCTGGCGGTTACATCTTCCTCAGCAGCGGTTACCGTGACGACCTCGGAAATACTGCCTGCCTCCAGGTG
>DIYZ01000164.1:3815-5107 GCA_002427845.1 Chloracidobacterium sp. UBA6041
TGCCTGCCTCCAGGTGCGGGTTGTATTTTGAACGCGTGCCCGGCCTGACGTTTAGATTGGTACCAGTAAACTTCTTGAACCCCGTCACGGAGACGTTAATCGTGTAAACGCCGGCGGGAAGGTTTTGCGCTCGATAAAGTCCCTGGCTGTCAGTCGTGACCTCGAAACTTTGCTGGGTAGCATCGTTCGTAATTGTCACGGCAGCGCCCGGAATTACGCCGCCGCTCGCATCCGTAATAGTGCCCGTCAGGGAGCCGGCGCCGCCGCTGTCTTCGCCCGGCTCGTAAGTTTGCGGTTTGAGGTTGAGATCGTCTTGCAGTGGCACGACCGGACGATAACGGTAGACCGGATTTTGAATTGGTTGGATAAACGAAACAGGCGTGCCTGAAACGAGCGAAAGTTCAATGCCGTTCCAATCTTCTTCGCTCACATTATCGACAATGGCCCAGCCCTGGAAGAACGGTTTTCCCGTTGGGTCAAGAAGCACGCGGTAAGTCGTTTTCCAGATAGGCGCGGCAACAATGTAACTCACCACCAGCTCGCGTTTGCCGTTGCCCTCGGAAGTAACCACAATCGTCTTGGCATCGCGCCGTCGCGCCGCCGCGGCAGCGTGAGCAAACTCGCTTAAGTCTCGACGCGAACCTTCGTCCGCCAGTTGCACCGTGCGCACATCGGCAAGATCAAATGCTGTTAACGCGCCCTCATCGGAAGCGATGACCAGACGATGCGTGGTGACGGGCGGCTTGTCTGCGTCGATCTGAGCATGTCGCCCTTCTACTGTAAGAACTGAACCAATCACCGTGCGATTGGTAGTGGTGACGACCACGCGCGCACCCTGAAGCTGACTCAAAACGCCCGCAAGCCCGCCTCCGTTGTTGCCGTCAGTTGCCGCAGAGATGGCAAACGGAATCTCGGCCATGCGCGAAGATGGTGGCGCGGAAGAGTTATAGCTAACCGCGCCAATACGTCCCTTGCCGAGGTCGAGGACTACCATCGACTTCAAAACATCGTCAACTTGCGACTGCTTGAAAGACAGGCTGACTTCGGCGTGATTGCTGACGATGCCGCGCCGCTCAATGTAAGCGACTCCGTTGCTGTAAAGGATTACGCGACGAATTGGAAGATTGACTTGTGATGCGCGAGTTCCGGCAGCGGACTTCGGCTTTCGCGACTCGGGCGTCGCCGAGCGAATTGCCGGCCGGCCGTTTGCGGGTAAACGTCGTGTCTGGGATTGAATGTCGAACGACACCAGGGAGAGCAAAACAAAGAGCAACGCGGATTTCATGGTGGCC
>DIYZ01000233.1:0-14604 GCA_002427845.1 Chloracidobacterium sp. UBA6041
ACGAAACTCGAAATTGTTATTCCCATGAAGATCGAAGGTACACACCACCTCAACGCTCCGCGGGATCGCGTTTACCAATCACTTATCGACCCCGACGTTTTACAGCGATGCATTCCCGGCTGTGAACGTCTGGAGAGAACTGCCGAGAATAGCTATTCGGCAACTATTCGCGCGGGTGTTGGCGCAATCAAAGGTGTGTTTACGGGAACCGTAAGGCTTGAAGACATGCGGCCGCCTGAACACTACCGGATTGTCGTAGAGGGCAAGGGCGCTCCCGGATTTCTAAAAGGTTCGGGCGATCTCGATCTTGAGGAGGAGGGCGAGGGCACTCTAATCAAGTATCGAGGGGATCTTCAGTTGGGTGGAACGATTGCCAGCGTGGGCCAGCGGATGATTCAAGGGACCGCAAAGATGATGGCGTCGCAATTTTTCACAGCGCTTGAGGCAGAAGCACAGGCGACCGCAGGCGAATCTCCTCCAAAGCATGGCTTTTTTCGGACGGCCCTGAGGTGGTTCTCAGGGTGGCTAAAAAGAAGAAGAAGCGGGGGCATGCCCCCTTCCCAACCCTGAGCTTATCACCGTAGAGTTATGAGCTTTGATTGAATGGTTAAAGGACAAGAGCAATCGATGTTAGCCGGAACGTCTCTCAGGTTGAAAAGGCTCTCAGGTTGAAAAGGGGCCATGGCCCCGCTCTTTTTTAAAAGGTTCGCTGAAGTCTGCCCTACTTCTCCCGACGCGCTTTCGCGATGAAGTCTTCAATGTCCGAAATCCTTCGCGGCAACGCTTCAGTCAGCCATTTCACACCATCGGCAGTAATAAGCATGTCATCTTCAATGCGCACGCCAGTGCCCTTGTATTTCTCAAAGGCCGGCCGCACCGCCGCAATGAACTTTTCGTTTTCCGGAGTCTTGGGCAGATTGTCTAGCGCATCCGGCCGAATGTAGATCCCGGGCTCGTTTGTAAAAACCATCCCCGGCTCAAACCTCGTCCCGTAGTCGCCCACGTCATGCACGTTCATCCCCAGCCAGTGTGAGGTGCCGTGCATGAACCATATCCGATACTGCCTCGAGTTGCGATCCGTAATTAAGCCCAGTCTCAATAAGCCGTCCTTGATGACTTCCGTCGCCGCGCGATCGACGTCGGAAACCAGCGCGCCTGGATGGGCCGCCTTCGCGCCTGCCTCTTGCGCGTCATAAACAATCTGATATATCTCTGCCTGGGCCGGCGAAAATTTTCCGTTTACCGGAAAGGTCCGCGTCACATCAGCGGAGTAGTGATCGTATTCAGCGCCGACGTCCATCAGCAACACTTCGCCCGGCTTCACTGGACCCTGCGATTCTTCGTAATGCAGGGTCGTAGCGTTTGCACCACAACCAACTATCGACGGATAGCCCCAATGATCGGCATTGCGAAGTTTGAACGTGTAGGCGACCTGCGCATCAACCTCATATTCCCACTTCGCGTCTCCCGCTGCTGTCCAGGCACGTTCCTGCGCTTCCGTAGTAATGTCGATTGCATGTTGCATCAGGGCAATTTCAAACGGCGCCTTCCGCAAACGCAGTCTCGCAAAGATGGGCGATGCGTTCTTAATACTGAAGCCAGAGGCTGACTTGGCCCACTCGGAAGCGAAGCGTTGCTCTTGTCTGTATTCCAGACTGTCAGCGACGCCCGGGACCAGCAGGTAAAGGTCGGCGTTGTTATTGCCAGCCCCGGCAAACAGTTTTTCAAAACCCGATGGCGCAGTTTCAACGACCGCGGACCTTGAAGACATCAATATTTTTTCAGCTTTCGGCCTATACGGCTGCCGATTACGCAGCGCCTGCAGGAAAGGCTGAAACTCGCTCGCATCCCAGATTTCTTTGATGCCGGACGCCTGACTTGCTTCCGCGGCGCTATACATGTGGCCTGTCCACGTTTCGAACGCGGGGTTACGAGGGGGCAGGAAAAGTATTTCTGGCGTTACTTCGTTGCTCGGAGTAAGAACCAGCGTCGCGGCCTTTTGCTTTAGGTTCGTCAGGTAGTAAAGGTTATTTTCCTGGCGATACTCGTAATCAACATCGTTTGTGTAAACGCGCGGCTCAGTGCTGAAGAGAATCAGAATGCCATTTGGGCCGATGGCCTGGCCCACGCGTGCACGGCGGGCGGCAAGTTCAGCCAGCCGCGTCGTCTGGTCAAACACTGGAGCCGGTGGCGTCAATCTAATTACTGAGGTGCCGGGCGTTTCATTTGAACGTCCCCCGGCGGCTAGCGGCACTGCAGTGTTTAGCAAAAAAGTTAAAAGGGCACAGGCCATCGTCGCCCTGGCCATGATTGACTTCATACTTTCTCCTCGCGTTTTGAGTCTATATCGAATAATTTCAGAAACCAGGGTGGGAAGTTAACCGCCAGGCGGTTGAAATTAACGGAGCATCTTTCTTCTCACGATTTTCTCACCAGGACGATAGACGCGTTTCGTGCCCTCCGGAAAAACCACCACGCGAGTGCCGTCCGGACTGGTAATTAATTGCGGGCCATCGGGAAAATTCCTAATCGCTGCCCCGCCCATCCGTCTCCGTCGTTCGCCGAGGCGCGATAGGTCGGGAACAGTTGGCTCAGCCGGAATGTTTCGCGGCACATATTGTTCGTCTACTTGCGGCGGCGTCGGCACCGCAGTGCTGCCGGCAGTTGCCGCCTTATCTGCGCGCTGATTCTTAACCACGGCCTTCTCGTTCTTCTTCACCGGGGAGCGGTTTCAACCCGCTGAATCTCATTAACACTTTGGCGGCGCGACGATTTACAACGACAAACGGTATTCTCAAATAAATCTCAGGTCGCAGAATCTCGCGTCTATTATACACATCGCTCATATCACGAGAAATCGGGCGGTCGCGCACACTTTGCGGTCTCGCCGGCAGCCTCATGTACCGACACTTGTTGAGTGACTAAGCTAATAAGCGTATGCTTCTCCTCCGTGAGCGAATCATTCCCCTTACGAGATAGCGACGTTATCGAGGTTGGCCCAACGCGCCGAAGGCGAGGTCGGCGATGGCTGATCGCTGTGTTAGTGGTGTTGCTCATTATTCTCTCTCGCAGTCTTTCCATCTACCTTTCCGCCGTCTGGTTTAGTTCGCTCGGTTTTTCAGCGGTCTATTGGTACATCTTCAAGCTTAAGGTTGGCTTGTTTGTCGCTTTTGCGGTCGTCACGATTCTCCTGGTTCGCACCGCCTTCTGGCTGCTCGAGCGGGCCTTTGCTTCGCAGACGATTGGAAAGAGAACCATCGTTCTCAATAACCAGCCTATTCAGTTTTCGCCGGAACGCTTCGTACGACCGCTGGGGTGGGTACTGGCAATTTTGTTTGGACTCTTCTACGGCTTTGCGATGAAGGGCGCCTGGCAGACATTTGCGCTCTGTTTCAACCAGACTTCAGCGCCCGCCCTGGATCCGGTTTTTCAAAAGCCACTCGCGTTTTATCTTTTCTCGCTGCCCGTTCTTGACTTGATTAGTTCGTGGCTGATTACGCTGGCCTTCGTGGCCCTTTGCGGCTCGATCCTTTATTCGCTGCTTACCGTGCCGCAAAAAGTTTTGAAAACTGGCAGTAACGGATATGGGAAACGATCCTTCTCCGCAGTTTCGTTTGCGTTGGCTGTTTTTCTGGTCCTCCTCGCGTGGCGCACTTACCTTTCGCGGTTTCCCTATCTCTGGGACGACCACCAGACATTCTCCGGTGTCACATTCTCCGAAGCCAATTATCTGTTGCCCGGCCTTTACTTGGTTGCTATTGCCCTACTGTTAGCGGCTGCAATCGCGCTCATTAACGCTTTGACGAAGCGTGGGCTGCGTCTGTTGCTGCTGGCCCTGGCGATTCCAGTCGCAGTCTATGTCGTTGCCGTTTTCATCGTGCCTGCTTACGTGACCAGCTTTATTGTCAAACCAAACGAGCTGGGGCGCGAGACGCCTTACATCGAACAGAACATCGCCGCGACCCGGCGCGCCTTCGGGCTCGAGCAAGTGGAGCTGCGCGAGTTTCAAGCCGACAACTCCGTGGAAGGACTAGATCTCGGAGCCAATCGACCCACGCTGGAAAATATACGTCTTTGGGACTGGCATGCCCTTCAGGACACGCTCAAACAAATTCAGGCGATTAGAACCTACTACGACTTTCCCGATGTTGACGTCGATCGCTATAACATCGACCAGAACATTCGCCAGACAATGATCGCTGCGCGCGAAATCAACGTCCAAAAACTTCCTGAGTCATCGCGCAATTGGATCAACGAAAAGTTGATCTACACGCACGGCTACGGCGTGACAATGAACACTGCCAACGGTTTCACACCCGAGGGCATGCCGCGTTTCATCGTCTCTAATATGCCGGTGGAGTCGAGTTCCAAAGACATCAAGGTAACCAGACCTGAGATTTACTACGGACAGGAAACCAACACCGATGTTTATGTGAAGACCCGTCAAAAAGAGTTTGACTTCCCGCAGGGCGAAACAAATACCTACACAAGCTATGAAGGTTCCGGGGGAATAAGAATTGGCGGCCGCGCGCGGCGCCTGCTGCTGGCCTGGGCGCTCGGTGATCTTTCGAGCCTGCCCTTCTCCGACGATGTCAATTCCGAAAGTCACGTTCTGATCCGCAGAAACATACGCGAGCTGGTCAATGGCGTGGCGCCCTTTCTTGTTTACGATAACGATCCTTATATCGTAGTCAGTAACGAAGGCAGGCTTTTCTGGATCATGGACGCCTTCACGCAGTCAGCGACTTACCCGTATGCGCGTCATCATCAGGTCGGAGACAACAGCGTCAACTACATTCGCAACAGCGTCAAGGTCGTGATCGACGCTTACAACGGAACGCTACACTTCTACGTTTTCGACAGCCAGGACCCGTTAATAGCCACTTATCGCGCTACCTTTCCCACGTTGTTTCAGGACGCGAGCCAGATGCCCGCCGATCTGCGCGCGCATGTGCGTTATCCCGAAACCTTGATTAAAGTTCAGGGCGAGGTCTATGGCCTCTATCACACGCAGAGCGCCAAAGTTTTCTTCCAGCGTGAAGATGTTTGGAACGTGGCCCAGCAGATTGGTCTGGATGATCAGAACAGAAAACAAGTCCAGCCGATTGAACCATATTTCGTCCTCATGCAGTTGCCGGGCGAGCAAACACATAACGAATTTGTCTTGATTCTTCCTTTTACCCCGGTCGGCCGGAACAACATGATTGGCTGGATGGCAGGACGATGCGATGGTGACAATTACGGCAAGCTCTTGATTTACAACTTCCCCAAATCGCGACTCATTGATGGGCCACTGCAGATCGAAGCGCGCATCGACCAGAACTCCCAACTGTCATCTCAGTTTACTCTCTGGAACCAGCAAGGCTCTCATGTCCTTCGCGGACATTTGCTGGTCATTCCCATCGGCCGCTCGCTTCTCTACGTTGAGCCTGTCTACCTGAAAGCGGAAAGCAGTCCGATGCCGGAGCTGCGACTCGTCGTATTGGCCACGCAGGATCGTTTGGGTTACGGGCAAACGTTCGACGAGGCGATGACCAGCCTCTTTGGCGACCTGGCCCGCCCCACGACGCAGGAAAAAACTGAGCAGCCAAAAGAAAAGACCGCGGAAGGCGTACCCAAACCAGTTGCATCGCCAGTTGCGTCACCCTTTCCCAATGAAACTGTCGAGCAGCTTATCAACAAAGCCGTGCAGGAGTTCGATGAGTATCAGCGCCTGACTTCCCAGGGAAAACTGGGAGAGGCGGGCCAAAAACTCGAGCAACACAGACGTACGCTCGAAGAATTGAAACGGATGAGCGCAAAGCAGAAATAACCTTCGTCAGTACGGTCCCTTGGATCAGGACTCAAGAACTGGACACCAAGCCGTCCCTCTCCTTCCGAAAACTACCACCCGCTACAACCCGATTTCTTCGGTTTTCCTAACAATTCAGCGAGACGCGGCGCGAATTGTATAGTACCGCCGTACACCCGTTTTTATCGTTACCCGGAAAGTGCCGCCGTGGGTTATATTGGCAGCCCTAATTCATAAATTGTTTCGAGCAGCTCGGGCGGGGTACGCGAATCCTGTGGGGGAGCTTTGGAGGAAGGCTTGGCAGCCGCGGCATTTTACGACCTTGAAGGCACTTTGGTCAGCACGAACCTGGTCCACACGCTTGGCTTTTACGCGAGGAATGAGCCAGGCTTGTTTCGCAGCTTCAAAAAGAGCGCGGCAACCTTGTTAAGTCTCCCCGTGTTCGCAATCACGGACCAATATAGTAGAAAGGTTTTTAATGACCTCTACTTCAAGCGCTACAAGGGCGTTAAGGAAGACCGGCTGCGCTTTTTGGCTGACGACCTGTTCACGTCTGTGCTTAAGCCAGCGGTGTTCCCGGGCACTTATGAGTTGCTCGAGAAGTCGCGCAGCCTTGGTCTGCGTCAGGTTGTAGTAACCGGCGCCCTGGATGTTTCGGTGAAGCCGTTAATGGAGCATCTTGATATCAAAGATTACGTTGCCAACCGCTTGGAGTTTGTTAACGGCGTGGCCACGGGGCGGTTGTTGCCACCCGTGATGGCCGCAGCTACAAAAGCATCGTGGATACGAGTTTTCGCGGAACGCGAACACCTCAGCCTGAGCGATTCTTACGCTTACACGGATAGCATGAGTGATTTGCCGATGCTGTCAATCGTTGGGCATCCGGCGGCCATCAATCCGGACATGCGTCTGCGCCAAACGGCGCTGCATCACGACTGGCCGATTTTGAATTTGAAATGAAGCCACAGATAAACACAGATTTACGCAGATCTAGTTTTTCTTATCCGTGCATATCCGCGTTCATCTGTGGCTAACTTTGCTTATGGCCCTACAACTAAGAAGAAAAACGCACGAGTCAGTCATCTACATCGATCGCGATAGTGCGCCGCGGATTATGCCCTCCGGCGAAGACTTCATTCTTGAAGACCTTCCCATCGGCACGCGCGTGCTCTACCCCAATCCGCCGATCAAGGGACTGCCGAATCGCGAAGCGGCAATCCGTTACGCGCTTAATCACCCCCATGGTTGCGATCCATTGTTTGCCCAGCTTGAGCCGGGCATGCGGGTGACCGTGGCAGTTGATGACATAAGTCTGCCGCTCCCGCCAATGGCCACGCCCGACATTCGGCAAAGCGTTCTCGAAATCGTTTTAGATATGCTCGCCGGACATGGCGTTGATGACGTGCATGTCATTATTGCCAATTCTCTTCACCGCAAGATGACCGAGTGGGAAATGAAACGGATGGTCGGGAAGAAGATTTTTGATGAGTACTATCCGGATCGCTATTACAACCACGATGCCGAGTGGGCCGACGGGCTAATTAAGCTGGGCGAGACGAAGCACAAGGAACCTCTGGTGCTAAACCGCCGCGCCGCCGAAAGCGATCTGCTGATTTACGTAAATATCAATCTGGTTCCAATGGATGGCGGTCATAAATCTGTGGCCGTCGGACTTTGTGATTACGAATCGTTACGGGCCCATCATGAACCGCAAACGATCCGCGATTCCGACAGCTATATGGACCCCGCGCGTTCGGAGTTGAACCACAAAGTCCATCGGCTCGGCAAGATTGTCGATGAGCATTTGAACGTCTTTCACATCGAGACAGCAATCAACAACCGGATGTACAAAGGCGACATGGACTTCCTGCTGAAGAATGAAGACGACTTCACCGCGTTTGACCGCATGAAGTTTGAAGCCATGCGCTACACCATGAGCAAGCTGCCGCGACCGGCGCGGCGCAAGTTATTACACTCCCGGCCGGCCCAATACGAGATGATTGCCTGTCATGCCGGAAAGACTGAGCCTGTCCACGACAAGATCATTGAAAAGGCCTTTGACCAGTACGCAATTCCTGTCCAGGGACAGTGTGACATCCTGATAACCGGCATTCCGGATATTTCGCCTTACAACGTCTACTCAATTCTGAATCCACTGCTGGTCCAGGTGATGGGTCTCGGATATCACTTCAACTTCTACCGCAACAAGCCCCTGCTCAAGAAGGGTGGGGTACTAATCATTCACCATCCTTGTTACGACGAGTTTGACCATAAATTCCACCCGAGTTACATCGAGTTTTTCAATCGTCTATTACCGGAAACCCGTGATGCATTTGTTTTGCGCGATAAGTATGAACGCGAGTTTGCCAACAACCCCAGCTATGTCGAGATGTACCGGCGCGGCAACGCTTATCACGGGGCTCACCCGTTTTTTATGTGGTACTGGGGTGAAAATGGGCGCCAGCATGTCGGCAAAGTCATCGCGGCGGGGGCTGAGAACGCGCACGTTCCGGCGATGCTGGGCTGGGAGCGTGCCGACAATCTGACTGAAGCGATCGCCATGGCGCGCAGCTTCATGGGCAGCTCCGCCGAGATCACGATGCTGCATCAACCAATGATCGGTATCGCGGATATGGAATGAGTGAATGTTTAGAGTCCGAGCTTCAGCTTGATGGTTGCGGAAGCGGCAAGCTAAAGCTTGTACTCTGAACCGTACGGAGAACATGAACCTATCACCTACGGAAATCTTCAATGATCGCAAGATTTTCCTGATCGGCAGCACGGGCTTTCTGGGAAAAGTTACGTTGAGCATGCTGTTGCACAGCTTCCCCAACATCGGGCGCGTTTATGTGACCGTTCGCGCCCGCTCCCAGGAAGAATCAGAGGCGCGCTTTTGGAACAGTGTGATCACGGCTCCGCCTTTCGATCCTTTGCGAGAGCGTTATGGAAGCGCCCTTGATGGGTTCATTCGCGATAAGGTGGTGGTGGTTGGTGGTGATATTGGCGATACAAACCTGGGTTACAGCGATGACGAAGCGCAACGAATTGCCGACGACGTTGATGTAGTTCTGAATAGCGCGGGCAACGTCACTTTCAATCCGACGCTGGAGAGCGCGCTGCGTACAAACGTGGTGGGGACGCAAAACGTGATTGCGTTTGCCAAACGAATGAAGCGTCCGGCGTTGATTCACGTGTCGACCTGCTTCGTCGCCGGTAATCGTTCTGGTCCTGTCTGGGAAAGCGATCCAGTCATGGGATATTTCCCACGCAAGCACGAGCTTGAGGGTGTCGAATTCGATGTTGAGAAAGAAATCAAGGACTGCGCAAAACTCGCTGACCGGGTCCGCGAAGAAGCGCGCGACGCGATGATGGTAGCGCATTTTCGGGAGTCGGCACGGAAACGATTGAACGACGAAAATCGTGATGCTGACGATCCGGACGCGATGGGACTGGCGGTGGCGCGAGAGCGAAAGGTGTGGACACGTACCCGCCTGACGGAGCTGGGGGTTGAACGCTCGGCGTTTTGGGGCTGGCCCAATATTTACACCTACACGAAGGCGCTGGGTGAACAACTCGTTGCCGCGGAGAAAGGAATTGTTCGCAGCATTGTTCGGCCGAGTATCGTGGAGTCCGCGTTGGCGTATCCCTTTCCGGGATGGAATGAAGGCTTCACTACCACCGCGCCAATCATCTTTCTCGTCTTAAAGGGTCAGACGCAGATTCCCGCAAATGAGAAATTGATTCTCGATATCACGCCAGTCGATCAAGTGGCTTCTGTGATGTTGGCGGTTGCCGCTCAGGCTTGCATCGAAGAACCGCAACTTGTTCATCAGGCGGCTACCGGCGATTCAAATCCTAACAACATGGACCGAATCATCGGCCTTGTCGGTCTATACAAGCGAAAGCATTTTCAGGAGAAGGAAAGCGGGTTCAAACTCCTCAATGAAGTCGTGGCGCGCCTGGAGCCGCGCGCAGTTTCCACCTCCAGTTTTGAAAAGCTTTCCGTGCCAATGTTCAACTCCGCTGCAAAGAAGGCCTCGTCACTGCTGGATCGGGCGAAGCCGCGTTGGGGTGGTGGTCGGGTGGTGGAGGTGATCGACCGGATTAAGACCAGCGTTGATCGAGTGGAAGAGCTTACTCACGAAACCACCGAAGCATTTGAAATGTTCCGGCCTTTCACTATCGAGAACGCCTATATCTTTCGCTCCGATAACGTGCGCGCCCTGTTCCAGCGATTTCAAAAAGATGAACAGGGATTGCTGAGCTGGTATCCGGAAAAACTTGACTGGTATGACTACTGGCTCAACATACATTTGCCGGGCCTTAAGAAATGGGTGTTTCCCACTCTCGAAGAGGACATGCGCGCACAGCCCAAACGTATTTACACCTATCGTGATCTCCTCGAGCTTTTCGAAACATCGACCAGGCGTCACGCTACGCGCGTGGCGATGCGCATCGAACGCGACGGGCGCAAAGAGCAATACACCTATGCTGATCTTCGCGAGCTGGCCACGCGTGCCGCAGGCTTTCTGGCCAGCGAAGGCATCAAGCCTGGCGACCGCGTCATGTTAGTCAGCCACAACGCACCGGAATGGGGCATGACCTATTTCGGCGTGTTGAAGACCGGCGCCAGTTGCATCCCAGTCGATCCGGAGAGCTCCATCGACGAGATCATAAACTTCGCGCAGGCGGGCGAGGCTGCCGGCATAGTCATGAGCGAGAAACTGTACGCGGAACATTCCCCACTTCGCGCGCGGCTATCCGAAGAAGGTCTACCGGCGCGCCTCTGGACCTTCAACCAGGTGTTTGCTCTTCCAGATGAACAGACTGAAGATGCGCGCATCGCCCTTTTGCCGCAGCGCGTCACGGCCCAGTCGTTGGCCTCATTAATCTTCACTTCCGGAACTACCGGCCGTCCCAAGGGCGTGATGCTCTCGCATCGTAATCTGACCAGCATGGTTTCGATGCTCTCCTCCGTCTTCGACATGAGTACCAAAGACGGCGTGCTATCGGTGTTGCCGCTTCATCACACATTTGAATTCTCCACCGGCTTTCTTACGCCGCTCAGCCGCGGCGCGCAGATTACTTATTTACCCGAGCTGACGGGCGACGCGCTGGCTAGCGCAATCAAGAATGGCCACGTCACAGGCATGGTGGGTGTGCCGGCGCTCTGGGAACTACTGCATCGTCGTATTAAGAACAAACTTTATGAGAAGAGCGACTGGATTGGTAAAACGGCCGACGCGATGATTCAGGCAAACGCGTGGTTACGCGACAGAACGCCACTCAACCTTGGACCAATCGTTTTCTCTCCAATTCATGAAGGACTCGGCGGCCGCATCCGTTACTTCATCAGTGGAGGTTCAGCCTTGAGCGAAAAGATCCAGAAGGACTTTCAGGGTCTTGGCTTCACCATTCTCGAAGGCTATGGCCTGACGGAGGCGTCGCCCGTGCTTACCGTTACACGTCCCGAGAATCGCATGTTGACGGGCAGCGTCGGCCGGCCGCTGCCGGGTGTGGAAGTGAAAATTGCCGATCCTGATCCGAGCGGAGTCGGTGAAGTGATCGCTCGTGGTCCTAATGTAATGCTCGGTTACTACTCAGACGAAACCGCCACACGCGAGGCGCTGATCGAGCGTTGGCTTTACACCGGCGATCTGGGAAAGATCGATGATGACGGCAATCTCTTTCTGGTCGGACGTTCGAAAGAAATTATCGTCGATACCAATGGCAAGAACGTTTATCCCGACGAACTCGAAGAGATTTATTTGCACTCGCCCTATGTGAAGGAACTGAGTATTGTGGGCTTACCCGATGGCCCCGGCGAGAAGGTGACTTGCCTGGTTGTCGCCGACGATGAGTATGACATCGCGCTTTCGCGAACGGAATTGCGACGACGGGTTGAAGAGCATTTTCGCGAAGTCTCCGCTTCTCTTCCCTATTACAAGCGTGTAAAAGTTTTGCACTTTACGGATATCGAATTGCCCCGGACGGCTACGCGGAAAGTGAAGCGCGGTGAGGTAGTAAACATTCTGCAAGCGCTCGAGTCTAACAAGAAGTCTGACAAGTCGACGCCCGCAGACCGAGCGACTGATGCGGAAAGCCGTTGGCTCATCGGCATTGTCGCAAACGTCAGCAACCGCCCGCGCGATGAGATCTCGCTCAATTCGCATCTTTCCGATCTGGGCTTCGACAGCCTGATGTTTGTTGAGCTGGCAACTGCAATTGAAAGCGCGGGCGGTTCAATCTCCGCGCCCGAGCGTTTGAATGAAGCGCAGGACTTGCGCGAACTCGCCAGTGTTGTCAGCCGCCGCCCGGGTGCTGTTCCCAGTGAAGGTCCGTCCGGTCGCTCGAGCGAACCTCGCTTTGATGAAGAAGAAATCTATGTTCCTTCTTTGGTCAGTGTAGCTGGAAACAAGGCCGGCGACGTATTGCAACGGCTCTTCTACGATCGCTTTCTCGACACGCATTACGAAGGCCAGTCAAACATTCCCCCGCACACAAATTTCATTGTGGCCGCCAACCACTCGTCTCACCTCGATATGGGGTTGACGAAGATGGCGCTTGGCGAAGCCGGTAAGGATATGGTTGTGCTTGCTGCCGCTGACTACTTCTTTGATACGAAGTACAAGCGTGCCGTAATGGAGAATTTTACCAATCTCGTCCCGATGGAGCGCACGGGATCCTTGCGGCAATCACTGCGTCACGCGCGTTCTTTTCTCGATCGTGGCTACAACGCGCTGATTTTTCCTGAAGGCACGCGCTCGCTAACAGGTGAGATGGCCGGCTTCAAGCCCGTGATCGGTTATCTGGCGTTGCACGCACGCGTCGGTATTCTGCCCGTCTATCTGCACGGCACGCACGAGGCTATGCCCAAAGGTTCAAACATTCTCAAGAGTCGAAAAGTTGGCGCACGCATCGGCCGGTACCTTGAAGTTGCAGAACTGGAGGAGATGACTAAAGGGATGCCGCGCGCCGAGGCTTACCGTTTGATTGCCGCACTCGTGAAACACCAGGTTGAAAACCTGCGTGATAATACTCGTCGTCCTTTCGACGCCAAAGCCATACGAAAAAAATGGAGAGCCGAGCGACGGGCGCAGTTGGCGGAACGAGACGATACGACAGTGATGAGTAATGAGTGATGAGTGATGAGTAAAACCAAACCGCTGCACCCTCCGCTAAGACTGGAGGCTATCATGGCTAAAAGAATAGAACGGTTTGAAGATTTTATTGCGTGGCAGAAAGCGCGGAGACTTACGCACGATATCTACTTAGCTACGAGTCAAGGGAGATTCGCGGCAGATTTTGGTCTCAAGGATCAAATTAGGCGAGCCTCAGTCTCCAGCATGTCAAACGTCGCTGAAGGATTTGAACGTGGGAAACCAGGCGAGTTCCACCAGTTTCTCTCAATAGCAAAGGGATCGTGCGCTGAGCTGCGTTCTCAATTATATGTAGCCTTCGACGCTGGTTATATAGGGCAGCAAGAGTTTGAATCCCTTATGCAGCAAGCCACGGAGGTCGGGCAAATAATAGGCGGTCTGCGACTTTCGGTCGAGCGCAGGCGTGAGGCACTTCGTCGATGATTTAGTCTCACTCTTGAGTTGACGTCACGTTGCTCATCACTCATTACTCATCACTCATTACTTTTACTATTCTCTTATGCCTTCAAAAACACCGCAAAAGCGAACGGCCCGAATGACACCGGGAGCCGCCAGCACGAAGCGGCGCGCTGCAATTGAAAAGCGGCCGCGCGCGGCGACGCTCGTTACCGGGGGCACAGGTTTTCTCGGCTCGCATTTGGTCCGGCAACTTGTCGCGGATGGCGCCAGGGACATCCGCGTGATGGCGACATCCATTCCCGACTGGCTCGTCGATTTGGGCGTGGAAACCTTTGAAGGATCGATCACCAAAGAGAGTGACGTCAAGCACGCCGTTGAAGGCATCAAGGAAATCTATCATCTGGCCGGCAGGGTTTCGCGCGAGCGTGATGACGCGCGCGCGATGTATAAGGTCCACGTCGATGGCACACGCCTGTTGTGTGACGCAGCAAAAGCGGCAGACGTAAAAAGCATAGTACTCGCCTCCACAAGCGGCACGATTGCAGTAACTGAAGACGGCGAAGTCGTCCCTGATGAATCTTATCCACCACCTCTGGATATCATTTCGCGCTGGCCCTACTACGCCAGCAAGACTTACCAGGAGATGGCGGCGCTCGAACGTTTCAATGGCAAAGGGTTGCGCCTTGTGATTATGAATCCGAGCCTGCTGCTCGGGCCGGGCGATGAACGCTTGAGCTCAAGCAAAATTATTCTGGACTTTATGGCGCGCAAAATTGCTGCCGTGCCAACGGGTGGTTTGAGTTTCGTCGATGTGCGCGACGCGGCGAAAGCGTTTCGCGTGGCAATGAAGAAAGGCCGCCATGGCGAGCGCTATTTGATGGGCGCGGCGAATTGGACCTTCGACAGATTTTTTGGCCGGCTGGCGCGACTGACGAAAATCGCCGCCCCCCGAATTGCCTTACCTGCAAAAGTGATCGTTACCGGTTCCAGGATTGTTGATTCCCTCTTCAAACAATGGAAATTCGCTTCTCCCGTTGAGCCCGGCGCAATCGAGATGGCGCAGTATTTTTGGTATCTCAACTGCGGCAAGGCCGCTCGCGAGTTGGCTTTCAAGCCCCGCGATCCGGGCGAAACCCTGCACGAGACAGTTACCTACCTACGTGAGAATTTTCTCGGCGGCGACGCTTTTGGTAAATAAAGAAAGGGGTAAAGTGGAACGGGTGTCCACTGCCCACCGCTCGCTGCTTACCGCTC
>DIYZ01000233.1:14841-37906 GCA_002427845.1 Chloracidobacterium sp. UBA6041
ACTGCTTACCGCTCACTGCTTACTACTCCAGCCTGCCGTGTATTGCAGACACTCGTCATCACAATTTAGCGTCCTCACAATTGGCAATGTCGCTTTTCTTAGCGATTCCAGCCGTATTCACTCGGCATCGCGATTGCTCTTTTGCCAAACATGTTTCAAGAATCAGCGTCAATCTCACCACAGTCAACGCCTTATGCGGGCCGCTCCATTGCTCCTCGCGAGAAATCTCTCTTCGATCTACTCGATCGTGGCCCCTCTGCCGTAGTTACTGGAATTCAACGACGTTGGCGACGCGAACGCCGGCGGCGCAAGGTGGGGCGCGCTTACGACATGGCCCTCGAAGTTGCGCGCGTCCTGCCGCGCCATGCGCGCGTGCTTGACGTTGGCTGCGGCAACGGCTTCATCGCTCACCATCTTTTGGGAATGCTCGGCGGTAGCGTTATCGGGATTGATCTCGATGAAAACGCCGAGGCCCCGATCGACTATCGACAGTTCGACGGCACACACTTTCCGGTTGCCGATCAGTCAGTAGACGCGGTGCTGCTGTGCTACGTTTTGCATCACGCGCAACAACTTGGCGTGGTTATCAGCGAGTTGCGACGCGTTGTGCGCGAAGGCGGGTTTGCGGTGGTCTATGAAGATATTCCTGAAAGTTGGTGGGATCGTTTGGTCTGCCGGATCCACACTCTCAAATGGCGCAATCGCACCGGCCCCTGCACGTTTCGACTCGAGAAGGAATGGCGGAGTCTGTTTCGCTCAGCCGGCTTTGAGGTTGTCAGCGAGCGCGAACTCTCCCGCTGGCGCAATCTCAGCCATCCAGTTTGTCACAGGTTTTATGTGCTAAAAGCGAAGGACTTTACGTTGGTTCAAGGGTAGATACCAACCACTTCACCGCTCTGAATGGTCGGCAGGAGCGCCAGCATTTTCGGCATCAACGGCTGCGTGTCACGCAACTGAGTGCTGACGGCATGAAGAACTACGATTGCAATATTGAATTGACGAATTTCTTGCTGGAAAGTGAGATTGCGATCGCCTGTTAGAAACACTTCGAATTCCTGCTCGGCCCTCTTCAATAGAGCTCCGTTTGCCAAACCTCCCCAGCCCATCATCTGAACGGAAGCACAATCGTGACCGGTTATTGAACGGCAAAGCCGCCAATCCAAACATTCATCAATCAAGATGCGCATGGAGGCTTCAGACAGTTTCCAGCATCTTGAGCTTGCCTGCTTCAATAACAGCAATGACTTGCTCTCGCCGGACTGTGGGGAAGGCCGTGAGGAACTCTTCGATGGATTGGTCACCTTCCAAACTATCGATCAGGTTCTGTAGCGGAACGCGCGTACCCAGGAAAACGGGCGTGCCGCCCATGATTTCAGGGTCGGAGTGAATGATGCCTTTGAGATCTTTCTGTTCCATTGGCATAACTATACCAGACGCCCGCAGTTGAATTGAAGACCGGGCGCACGAACTCGGCAGGCTTTGAGAGCGTCAGCGAGCGCCAACTCTCGCGCTGGCGCAACCTCAGCCATCCGGTTTGTCGGAGGCTTTACGTGCTGAAAAAGGGGAACTCGACGTGAGCTTCGCAGCACTTCTGATTGTCGTTTGTAATAATGACCTGGGTCCCGCCCGCAGCCGACTCACGCTTCTCTGGATAGATAAGTGACACGAAAGCAAATGCCGCGAACAGTGCAATGCCAATCAGGAAACCATACTTTGAAACGCGCTCTCTCTTTCTAACCTTTTCAATCGAGTCGTCCTCGTCGCCTGGATTCAAGCGTCCCTCAACTATTGCGGCGATAGCCTGCAAACCAAAAAACACGGAAACAAGCAAAGCCAGCCAGGAAACAGCCAGCGGAATCAGTGGGAGGAGCCGAATATCGCGGAGACGAGGCAGGCTGCAACCTTATCACCTTCTGCGATAGTGTCTTCAACGACAACTTCGATGTCGGGAAACGCGCCGCGAAACTGATCGTGAAGCAACTTAAAGCCAGCCGGACCGCGCAAGGGAGCACTCGGATCACCGGAGAGTCCCTGGGCCACGCCGTCCGCGGCAAACATCTCGTCGATAGCATCGGCGCGGCCTTTGTTCCACACCTCTTCAAACCAGCGTCGCAGCAGCGCTTAATTATCTTCTAACACCCGCTGTTCCTGCATGAGTTTGCCTCCCTCCACAGATTTTTTGTTAAGAACATTTCCCGGTTCACTCTTCAACCAGGTCAACGGACATCGGCGCGGAATCAGACGTCGCTTCGCTGGCAGTGCGCAAAAGCCACTGAAGCTTTTCGCTCTGCTCTTCGTTTAGTTCTACAAATTGCACCCCGAACCCGGTGCCCGCAGCGTAGTGTCTGACCTCGCCTTCCAGGTAGAGCCAATCGTCGTCTGGCAGCAACATGCGAAAGCCGACAATCTCACCCAGCCTCACCGCACCAACTGAATCCAGAAAACAACCGCCTTCCGAAAGGTTGGTGATCCGCGCGTGATGAGCTTCCGTAGAGCTATCCCACATCGCATCCAGGCTAACGCTTAACCTGGGTTTAGTCCTTCGGTCATCCATAGTTCCTCAGTGTTCTCGGTGAGGCGGGCGAAGTTATCAACCTGCGGCGTTTTGGGAAAGCTTAGTTAACCGTCTCTCTAATGAGTGGCCAATACGGGAGTAAGCCACGCGCCTGTTTATTCCACATGAAACTTATGCAGCATCCGATGGACCACCGGAGTAAGTAGCAGTCCCATGACGGCTATGAATACCAAACCACTGAACAGCGCATAGCCGGAGGCGAATAATTTCACCGCGGTGGTTTTCAGCGGATTGACAGGCCCCATGCCGCCCAGAATCATCGACGCTTCCAGAATCGAATCGACCCAGTCCAGCGCACCCAGCCAATGATATCCTGCGACCCCGACTAACAGCACAACGAAAACTAAAGCCACCGAGACCGCGCCCCAACCGGCAAGCCTTCGCAGGAACACCGAAAGAGGCGCTAACTTTTCATGTCTTCGTTCAAACATGAGTCATCGTCATCCACCCGTCGGAAACTGCGTTATTTCGCCAGGCTTGCGCAGCATTTTGTTAACTTCGCCAAGGTGTGTTTCTTCTTCGGCGATCATTTTGCGTGCGTAGTCTTCAAGCAGTACGGAACGGTCTTTTACGAGTTCGTACAGTCGCTTATAGAGTTCCAATCCCGTTCTTTCTGCTTCCAACGATTCGAGCAGAATGTCGTTCATGCCATGCTTGTGCGTTTCCAGCAGGGCGCCGATCTTCAACGACGGATGTTCGCCAAGATGAGTCACGAGTTCTCCCGCCTCGTTGGCGTGCATCAGACAAGTAGTGGCTTCGCCTCGCAGCCAGCTCACAATAGGAATGCGGCTGTAACCAAAAACCATCAAAGCGTAATGCGTGTATCTAACGACACCCGCAAGTTCAGTCTCTAATATCTCATTCAACAACGCGACCGCCGTCGCCTTATCCAATGCATCTGTCATTGGTGCCTCCTGATTTTCGCAGCCGTCTAAATTTAATTGATCGCAGAATAAAACACTAGATTGTCCGCGACATCTGCTGTTGTTTAGAGTTCCGGCACGCCTCGTGTTTTAATATTCCGCAACCTGAAAGTCTAACTCTGAACTTCATAGAAAATAATTGCAACCTGCTTCTAAAAGACCCCTGGTTACGATCTACAGCCGTCCCGGTTGTCATCTTTGCGACGAAGCCACGCGCGCGATCGAGGAAGCAGACTGTGCCGACGAATATACGCTCAGTGAGATCAACATTGAAAGCGACCCGTCGCTGCTGACTCGTTATCGAAATGATATTCCCGTTATCACGATTGATGGCGTGGAGGCGTTCCGGCACCGTTTGACACCCGAGGAATTTAGGAGGGCAATACGTCAGTCCGGCTAACCATGTCGCGATTGGCTATGACGGGGGCAGGGAAATTCAGTTCCCGGCTCCACTCTTCAATTGAGTCAAACAGATGTTCCCGTTCGGCATCGTTGTTTGCCTGACGGTAAGACATCAGCAAATCCCTGAGTGTGGACAGACCGCGGTAGAGTCCGGCATTTTCAATGGGAGGCGTAAGGTATGAAATCAACTCCGCATAAGACCGTCGTTTCGCAATAGACCCTTCCGAAGGGTTATTCACGCTGTAAATATAAATATTAGGTAACTCGCCAATCAGCCGGTCAGGCCAGCACTCATCGGAAAGGCCGATCTGTTTTCCCGGCATGAATTCCATTGCGCCATGCGTGCCGACGTGAACGACGGCATCCGCATCAAGCACCTTCGTCAGGTATGTGTAAAAGGCCATGAACCCGTGATGCGGCGCGCCGCTCCGCGCCATCATTAATCTCATCGGATCGCCCTCGTAACCAAAGGTCGGTTGCACGCCTATAAAAACGTTGCCGAGCTGGAGACCCTGGATTAGCAAATCGGATCCAAATGAGTTAACAGTGCCCGGAGCTCCGCCCCATTCATTTTCGATGTCATTCACATAGGGGCACAGTCGACGATACTCGTCAACGTTCATGCGATACGCCACATTGGCAGGAGATGCAAAATTTTCAGCATTGCCGCCGATTAGCTTTTCTCGCAAAACCTCAGGCGTCTCCGGCACGTCAACAGCGTACCCTTCGACTTTGAGTTTATTGAGCGTGTCCCAGAGACTGGGAAACACGTCGAGGTCCGCGGCTGTTCCAATGTTTCCTTTGTTTGGCGGGAAGCAAAAAAGAATCAGCGCCAGCTTTAACTCACCGCGTGGCGCGGTGCGTAGACGATTCCAACGCTTCAGGCGGCGCGCAAACCTAACGCAACGATCATTCAGCGCTACCGGCTCAACTCCGCTTGCCGGTATGCCTCCATAGATGAAAGGCTCAGTGGCGCCGTCGATTTCGGGAATGGCGATCTGCATCCCCGCCTGCACCGGGTTCAGTCCCGTTTGCGATTCGCGCCACGCGTCGATCGTTTGTGTATCCAGACTGACTGCCGAGCGGTAAGGGCGATTCAACCGACGCAGAAACTCTGACGCGGCTTCGCTGTCATTCATCGCCGGTCCGCCAACAAAACTGAAGCCAGTCAGTGAGACGATTTGACTGACCCTGGAACGGTCATTAGTCAGGGGTCCTCTGTCCGTTGTTTTCGCTCCGGTCTTCGGTCTTCGGTCTTCGGTCTTTGATGCTTGGTCTTTGGTCCTGGCGTTGGACTTCGGAC
Source organism: Chloracidobacterium sp. UBA6041 (assembly GCA_002427845.1). Lineage (GTDB taxonomy): Bacteria > Acidobacteriota > Blastocatellia > Pyrinomonadales > Pyrinomonadaceae > PSRF01. The sequence continues at coordinate 20,045 of DIYZ01000233.1, forward strand.
GTTGGACTTTGGACTGATCGTCGTCAACAAAGAACTTGGTGACTGCCTCGCGGTTGTCCATCAATGTCGATAGGGCGGAAATGACGCTTAAGCCTTCGGCTTCGATGGCGCGAATCAGCGCGTCGTAGTGTCTTGTTGTCTTGCTCACAACCTGCGGCCGCATCAGCAACAGACCCACAGTTGATTGTGGCTCGAGCGCTGCGTGCGCGGACGTTAGACGTGGGACTTTGGACTTGGCACTCCGGCCCAGGTACCACTTCCGATAAGCCTCAAAAGATTCAAACAATTTGGGCGCGTCGGGATGATAGATGGCCACTGATGGCAGGCGTTCCAGCGGCGCCACTTTAACTCTTCTCAATTGATCATCCGGCACGTACTCCTTTAAAGCGTAGAGAATCATCGAACGAATATTTTTCGGCGTTGGCTGTAGGAAGTAGCAAAAGATATTGAGGTAGTGTTTGGCGTCGCGCATTGCGCCCGCCGTTGGCACAAATCGGAGAATACCCGGCAACTTGTCGATAACCTTCAAGTACTGCCCGTGTCCGTGACGCCAACCATTCTGTTTTCCATTCTGTTTTCCATCGCCGCCCCGCGCTTGTCGTCCAACCCATGAGCTGACCGCGCTTAGGACTGCCAGCGCACGTCTTGATGTTCTTTTTTCCCCCTCAACCTTTTGCCCGTTTACCTCTTCCTTCCTGAGTAAGCGCGATACGTCCAACTGCCCCATTCGCGTGCGGCGCATCAAGTCAGGCATGCAGTTGATGACGATGACCGCCGCATGGCCGGTTGCGTAATTATCCAATGCTGTAATTAGCCGCGTCGCGTTTTCACCATCCATTACGTGAATAGCGAAAACCACCTCAGCCTGCTTCAGATCACTTTCCACCGCCAACCACTCGCTGTCGCTCAACGGCGATCCAAAGTTGGCAGCAGCGAGCCGCAGATTGAGCTTGTAATCACGATTAAGCTCCCGCTCAGCATTTTTGAGCGGCGCCAGCAGGCTGGAACCGACATAGAGGACGCTGACGTTCATTTACATTCCTTTACCGAATCGGAAGCGATAACGGTTAGGTCCAACCGAGACGCCAACAAAAGTTCCCGCTTCCCTATCAACTAAGCTACTCCCTCAAGCTGGTCTTCGAGACTACCGATAATGTCACGCAGTTGATCGAGCACGCTCGCTTCTACATCCCAATAGCCACGCCCGTGCGCTTCCAACAGTCTTCGGACTAGCGCGTGTGCCGAATGAGGATTTAGATTTCGCAGACGTTCCAGCATTTCCTCGTCGAGCACGAACGTTCTCGCCACTTCCGTATAGATCCAATCATCGACGGCGTCGGCAGTCGCACTCCAGCCGAACGTGTTTGTTACGTGACCTTCTATCTCAGCAACGCCGCGAAAACCGTGCTGCAACATTCCTTCGTACCACTTCGGGTTGAGGGTCTTGGCGCGCGTTTCCAGCCGCACAGTTTCCTCCAGCGATCTAATCTGCGCATCGCGCGAAAGAGTGTCCGACAAATAGATTGCCGGGCGGCTGCCCGCCTGTTTTTCCACCGCCTTCGAAACACCTCCGAGGTATTCGAAGTAGTGATCGACGTCGGTAATGCCAATCTCAAATGTGTCTATATTTTGATAAGTGGCTTCCACGCGCCCCAGCGCCCGATCCAACGCCCGGCGCGCCTCGATTCCTTCGATAGCGCGTCCGCTTGAATCCCGGCCATAGGCAAAGCACTTGCGCGTTACGAAGAGATCGCCCAGCGTGTCTTCGCGTTCCCATTGTGAATCCATCACCATGAAATTAACGTTGGTGCCATAGTTGCCCGGCGCATTCGAAAACACGCGAATCATTGCTTCGTCCAACTCGCAATTCTCATTTTCCACCTGTTCCATTACATGGCGTCGCACGTAGTTCATCTCCGGCGGCTCATCCAGTTGCGCGACTACGCGCACCGCCTTGTCGAGCAGTTGCACTGTGGGGCTAAAGAGATCGCGAAAAATTCCTGACACTGTCATGACCACGTCGATGCGCGGCCGTTGCAATTCTGCAAGCGGGATCGGGGCGACATTCGTGACGCGATTCAGCGCATCGCGAACCGGTCGCACGCCGAGCAGCCACAACGCTTGCGCCACTCCTTCACCCTGCGTCTTGATGTTATCCAATCCCCATAACACCAGGGCCATCGATCGTGGATAACGGCCATGCTCTGCCCGGTATCTTTCGAGCAAGCTGGTCGCAACACTTTCGGCACGGACGAAGGCTATTGCGGAAGGCACCGCATAAGGATTGATTGCATGAGTGTTTCGACCTGTCGGCAGTATCGCGGGATTCTGAACGATGTCTGCTCCCGGACCGGGTTCGATGTAATCGCCGCGCAGCGCGCGCAGCAGTGAATCAATTTCGTTGTTCGTTCCCAGGTGGCTGGATACGTTTTCCAGCAACTTAAACATCGGGCGCGATTGTTCGGCGCCGACATTTGCGGTTTGTTCCAGCCAGTCAATTGCCGGCTCAGGCCCGTTCACTAAGAAATTATTCAACGCCTCGGAAATAATTGCATCCACCGTCTGGCGATCTCTTAGCTCGGTTTCTTTTTGCGCGTGCGGATTGTTTGAAACCTGAGAATGCGTAAGTCCTAAACCTTCGGCAATGAGATCCGGGAAGGCCCGCGCGCCAACGTCGGCACGATCAAACGACGCAATCATTTTGAGCATGTCTACGCGCTCACCCGTTTGCGACGGTCTCCCGAAAACGTGCAGACCGGTAGGAATCAATCGCTGTTCGATTTCGAGCAACTGCTCATAAAGATCGAGCACGCGGCGGTCGCGCTCGTCAGACGCCGTCATACTCTCCTCCCTGTGTAATTCGACCCCTGCACATGTCGATATTCAGCACAGAGTATCTCGGCAACCTCAGCAGCTTTACCCGACGAGCTAAATTCGTTCTGCGTGTCTGCAACGACGAGCGTTACTCCCGCCTTCCTCAGGTGGACGCCCAGTCGCGAGATTTCCTCGTTGATAATCTCTCGCCGTCGCCCGCGGTCCTTGATTTGGTTCACGCTCAATGCCACGTTTGCTTGTCCATCGGTAAACAACAAAAGGGTCATCGCTCCTGAGGTCGCTGCTGCTCTTTTAGCCAACCGCAGCGAACAAGCGAGTCCGGCAGAAAGTGGAGTTCCGCCTCCAACACTGACTGTCTCCAAGACACGGCGCGCGCGCAAAATGCTCCTCGATGGTGGCAGCAAAAGTTGCGCCGACGTTCCGCGAAAACCGACGATGGCAACGGTGTCCCGGTCGATGTACGACTGCCGAAGCAACCCAACCATGACGGCCTTCGCCTGCGCAATACGATTCAGCGCCATGCTTCCGGAAAGGTCGATAGCAAAAATAAAAAGACGGCCCTGTTTCCGCTTGAAGAGTTTGAAACGAAGCGAGTAAGCGGATTTCCGATCGCGGGAATCGCGTATCAGCGATTTCTTGCCGGCGTTTGACTTGTTCAACGAGGCAGTCGCACGCAGCGTCGCCTCCAAGGCCACAATCGCGCGCGCTTTTTTCGAAGCAACTGATCTCGCATACCTGCCGCGTTCATTGTTGTAAAGACCGGTCTTGCCGGCATTGCGACTGCTCTGAAACCGGGTGCTCATTTGTGTGGGACGCCTCGTCCGCTCCTTGTCAAATCCAGCTTTCGGAAAACCAGCCTCAAGAGACGGCGCCGGGAAAGAATCTGTTTCAGTATCCGTTCCCACGTCCTCGTTGGGATTTCGCTGGCGAACCTGTGTGACTCCGTTCCGATCTCCGTGGCGATCTCTGTTCCGATCACCGTTCTGATCTCCGTTCGCGCCGCTGTTGTAGTTGTGCAAAGAATTCTTTCCTGCGGCAGCCGTCTCGCTTGGGCGCCGGCTAGTGCTTTCAGGTTCGCCCGGTTGATCGGCCGCCGCTGGATAATCGGAGTCTTTACCTTCGCGAGCGGAGCGGGCGTCGTTGGCAAAGACTTTATCCAAAGCCTGTTCAATCCGTTCAGCGCTCGCGGTTTCCTCCAAAAGGTCGCGACGCAGGCGGTGGCGCAGAGACATTACTGTCACTCGCTTGACGTCGCTCTCAGTCACTTTCTTGCGTCCCTCGAAGGCTGCCAGCGCTCGCGCCGCAAGCGTGATTGTTAACTCACCGCGGTGCCCATCTATTTTCAGTTCGGAACAAAGCCGAACGATTTGGCGAAGCAGCACGCGATCAACTTTTACACTCGCCAGGCTCTTGCGGCCACGCGTGATTTGCTTCCGCAACTGCTCTTGTTCATTCGCATACGCCCGCCGGAAAGCTTCGGAGTCGCGGGCAAACGCCTGGCGGCGTTCAACGATCTCCATTCGCTGCTCCAGAACCTCTTCAGTTTTCACTTCAACATACAACCCGAAACGATCCAGCAATTGCGGTCTGAGCTCACCTTCTTCGGGATTGCCGGAACCGATCAAAACGAAGCGCGCCGGATGTTCCACAGAAATACTCTCGCGTTCAACCTTATTGACTCCCGTAGCCGCGACATCGAGCAAAAGATCAACTAGGTGATCTTCCAGCAGGTTTACTTCATCGATGTAAAGGAAGCCACGATTCGCGCGCGCCAGCAGTCCCGGTTCGAACCGCTTAACACCGCTGCGAAGCGCCTGCTCAATATCGATCGTGCCGCAAACGCGATCCTCGGTAGCGCCCAGGGGAAGTTCAACAACTGGCACTACCGACTTTCGCCGTCGCAATTTCGTCGGCAGTTTGATTGCCTTCCAACACTCGTCACACAAATTCTGTTCATCCGACGGATCACAACCATAAACGCAATCGGCGACACTGGAAATTTCCGGCAAGAGGTCGGCGAGCGCCCGGACGACAGTCGATTTGCCAGTGCCGCGGTGTCCCATAATGAGCACGCCGCCGACGGATGGCTCGATCATGTTGAGAATGAGGGCAAGCTTCATCTCCTCCTGACCGACGATGGCCGCGAATGGATACACGGCACGACTGGAGGATTCGATTTGAGGCTTCTTCCGCTGTTGGGACATATTCTTCGTGTGCGGCCTTAGGTGCATTCAAACTGGATGGAATTCTTTTAGCCGAAAAGACCCCCAGGGGCAAGGCGGAACGCAAAACTAGCTGCGTGCGCTCAACATCAGAACCGGAGTGGTAGCGCTCGGATCCTAAACTCAACTTTGAAAGTCTCATGGTTGGGAAGGGGGTATATCCCCGCCTCAAGTAGCAGAAGTTACTGATCACACTCAACACTCATAACCTCATGGTCAGGAAGGGGGTCTTACCCCGCCTCAAGTAGCAAAATTACTCAGGTAAAGCGGGCAAAGCTAATTTCAATAATTATTTTTGAATGATTTCATTTTGGAGAAGCGGGGTATACCCACTTCCCAACCATGAGACTTTCAAAAATGAGTTTGGCACCCGGTTGATATATCCAAAGATGCCATCTCCAGCGAGAGGCAAGGCGCGCCTCCAGCGAAGTGGATCATTACCTTTCGAATTTCGCTACCTACCTATTGACATGTTTCGTGTTTCGTAATAAATTCCGCCCACCTCATTCGGAATTTACTCCCGGCCCCAGTTTTTGCATTCAGTATTTGAAGCTTGCCCAGCACAATTGAGAGATTGCCTTTTCTTCCCATTGGTATCTCCCAATCTTCTGTCTGGCCGTGGTGACCACACGGACTCAGTTCGGCCAGCCCTTTCGAACACTTAAGGTTTCCAGCGGGTTCACCGATTTAGAGCAACGACTTGCAGTTTGCCGATCCGACGAATTGCGGGTTTGTTTTTCACGGACGAGCTTACCCACCCTTGGAGGAACTTAAATGAAACCCCTTAAGATTTTAGCTTTAGTGCTTTTTGTCGTGGCGCTCGCATTACCAATGTGGGTGCCACGATCCGTCGAAGGTCAGGGCGCGACTGAAGCCCCCACAGGCTTCGATACCCTAACCAATGGCCTGGTTACTCAAGCCGTACATGATGGCGATAGAGCAACCTTCGAAGAGCGGGATGGTGTCGAGAAGGGACTTGGCCCGCTCTATAACGCGCAGTCATGCGCCGAGTGTCACAACAATCCTGTCACCGGCGGCATCAGCCAGGTTACAGAGCTGAGGGCCGGCCACAACGATTTTAATGGCAACTTCGTGCCGGCAACTCTGGTAATAAACGAAACCGGGCCGGTAGCCGTCACCATTGCCAACAGGTCTCTGATAAACCAACGAGCGACTTGCCCTGGTGTAGTAACTGACAACGACCCAACCAACAACATTGTCGACGGTACGATCATCTATAACCACCCCAATGACCAGGCGCAGGAGCGTGTACCCGGAGCGGAAAATATTCGTGCCCCTCGCGCAGCTACAAATGTCCTGGGCCTGGGTTTTGTTGAAGCTATCTCCAACACAACGCTACAGAATATCCCCGCCGGCCAGCCCGCCGGTATGAAAGGTCAAGTCGTCACCGTGCCGGTTGCAGAGGCGCCCGGGCAATTTCGCATTGGCCGCTTCGGTTGGAAAGACCAGGACGCAAGTCTGCTGAGCTTTTCCGGTGGTGCCTACCTGAATGAGCAGGGCATAACTAACCGGCTCAATACCGCTGAGACTGTTCCTGCGAATACGGGGCAAAATGGCAGAGCCCTCTGTGACGACGTTTCCGACAATCAACCTTGCGCAAATAACCCGAGCGTAAATTGCGCCGAAGATCCCGATAACGACATCGATGCCTTCGCGCAGTTTATGCGGGCCAGCAAAGCGCCTTCACGCGATACAAGACTTGCGGCAACCGCGGATGCCCAGGCGGGCGCTTCACTTTTCCATTCCATCGGTTGCGATATCTGTCACATCGCAACACTTACCACTGCCCCTGCGGGCACCCTTATCAACGGTGGAGCATTCACTGTTCCAGCCGCTTTGGGAAATAAGAACATTCACCCTTACAGCGATTTCCTGATTCACGATGTCGGCACGGGCGATCGGATCGCCCAGACCAACATCGCGGGCACCAACACGCTTGATCAGTCAACCAAAAACAAGATGCGCACGGCTCCCCTTTGGGGCATGCGCACGCGCAATGAGTTGATGCACGACGCGGAGACCTACACGCGTAACGAGGCAATCCTTCGCCACGCTAACGAAGCCAATGGCGTCATCAACAACTACCGCGCGTTGAGTACGACGCAAAAGAATCAACTGATCCAATTCCTCAATTCGTTGTGATTGGCTCCGTTAATTCGGCTGTCACGGTCGGCGAGGCTGGTTGGATTTACGCGGCCAGCCTCACTGACTTTTTGTTAGCCGCGTATCATGACTACCGGCAATGCGAAGGCGTCCCATTATTGAGGCGGATTGGAGGTTGCAAAGGATGTCAAAAGAGTTGGTGAGCGCTATGTTTTTTTGCGGCCTGATAATGGTAACCGGGCTCTGGTTATCCGGTTGCGCAAAGCCGTCAGCGGAATCGTCCGCAAAAACAAGCGTTACGCAATCACAATTTTCACCGGCCCCGACAAATCTCGTGTCACCGACTCCCGCTTACAAACTCGGACTGCCGACAACGAGTCCCACACCGGCAGAAAAATCGAAACAACCTCCCAAACCCGAGGACGTAAACAATGCAGTCGCCAGGGTATTTGAAAAAGTTGCCACTCCCGATACCGCTCGTAATCCTAATTTTATTCTTGGTGATTTCAACGGCGACGGCTCGGAAGACATCGCCGTGGTGTTGAAACCAAACGAGACGATGTTCGTGGAAATTAATAGTGAGGTTGCCAATTGGATTCTTGAAGATCCCCGGAGCATCCCCGCTGCGCAACAGCAAGCGGCTGTCAAGAAGATTCCGCCCCGGCCGGCGCCAGTGCGGGCACAAAAAGGTGATTCCCTTCTCGCAATCATTCATGGGGTAGGTTCACAAGGATGGCGCAATCCGGAAGCGAAGCAATCCTTTCTACTCAAGAACGGAGCCGGCGCCAACATGAGCTCGCGGTCAGCCAAAGATCTGCGAACCGGCAAGGACAGACAGAAGATGCCGACGGTTAGAGGCGACGCCATAAGTGAAACCGTTGGCGGGCAGTCTGGCCTGGTCTATTGGACAGGAGCGAAGTATGGCTGGTATTCGCCAGGCCCCCAATAGAATAGCCGAGCCGAATTGATGCCAGGGCAATTGCAACACGGCATTCCGGTACTACACGTTTCAGCACGGTGATCAGGCGGTTAAGAGAGCTGAATGAAACACGCGGCGCTTCCTTCTCCATGACAACGCGACGCATCTCGGCTATCATGCAAAGTCCAATCGATTAGTTTCTTAATCGCATATCCACTTTGATTTCACTAGACGAGAGCAGGAGATGTTAGAAGTCAGGAATCTGGAATGCGTGCGCGGAGATCGCCGCCTCTTCCGCGACCTGACTTTCTCCCTGACGCCGGGAACGTTTCTGCAACTTACCGGTCCGAACGGAAGCGGCAAAACCAGTCTGTTGCGTATCATCTGCGGCTTGATGGCGCCGGAGAAGGGCGAGATACGTTGGCAAGGTGCGAACATTCGCTCGCTTGGTGAGGAATATTCCACGGCTTTTACTTACCTCGGGCACCGCAACGCAGTTAAGGAGGAGTTAACAGCGCTGGAGAATCTTCGCATTTCCACCGGCCTCTCGGGTTTTGACCTAAGCCGCGATCAGGCGCTTGCAGCGCTCGGACAAGTTGGTCTCGCACGTCGCGAAAACCTGCCCGCGCGGCTCTTGTCTGAAGGTCAACGACGACGATCGGCGCTGGCGCGGCTTATTACTTGCAATACTACGCTATGGATACTAGATGAAGTGCTCGCTTCGCTTGACTCTGCAGCGGTAGGTCTGGTCAAGTCGCTGATTGAAGGGCATTTGAGCAAGGGGGGAATGGCAATCGTTGCGACACACCAGGAACTCAAGCTTTCTGCAGGTTCGTTTCAACGGCTCGCACTCGCATCGTGAGCGCTCCCGCCACTCTTTCAATGTTTCGTTGGATCGTCTTGCGCGATCTGACGCTTGCGTGGCGCCGGCGCGCGGATGTTTTATCGACGCTCTTTTTCTTTGTGATTGTCGTAAGTCTGTTCCCTTTGGGAATTGGACCGGAGACACAGCTATTACGATCAATTGCTCCCGGTGTGGTTTGGGTGGCCGCGCTGCTGGCTTCGATGCTTTCGCTCAGCCGGGTCTTCGCGAACGATTACCAGGATGGGACCCTGGAACAGATGTTGGTGAGTCCCCAGCCGCTTTACCTGGTTGTAATGGGAAAGGTTCTGGCGCAGTGGTTGGTGTCCGAAGTTCCGTTGGTGTTGATTGCGCCGTTGATTGGTGTGCAATTTGATCTGGCGCCCAAAACGCTGTTAATACTTTTCGTTTCCCTGTTGATTGGAACACCTGTTTTGAGTCTTATCGGATCGATTGGCGCGGCGCTAACACTGGGACTACGCGGGGGCGGCGTACTAATCGCACTACTAATCCTGCCGCTCTATATACCGGTTTTAATCTTTGGTGCGGGCGCGGTGGAGGCGAGTATTATGGGCACCAGCCCGCAAGCGAATGTTTATATACTAGGCGCGCTGCTTGCGGTGTCGCTTGTTTTTGCTCCCTGGGCAACCTCGGCTGCGCTGCGTATATCTTTGGAATAAAACGGTCTTTGGCCTTTGGTCTTGGTGCTTTGAAAACAGACGGCCCCGCCGCAAGGAGACTCAAAGTCCTAAGACCAAAGTCCCAAGACCAAATAAAAACTTCTTGCGAGTACTAGAAAAATGAACTGGTATAAATATGCATCGCCCGCAGCGTTTTATCCGTTGGCGGGAAAAATGGTTCCCTGGTTTGCAATTCCTGCCGCAATCCTTTTTGCCCTGGGTTTGTATATCGGCTTCTTCGTTGCGCCCACCGACTTCCAGCAGGGCGATGCGTATCGCATAATGTTTATCCACGTTCCGGCGGCCTGGATGGGAATGTTTTTGTACGTGCTGATGGCGTTCTATGCCGGCATCGGCTGGGCCTTTAATGCGCGGCTGTCGTCAATGATGGCGTCTTCACTCGCCATCACAGGAGCATTGTTCACTTTGCTATCTTTGGTGACCGGTTCCCTCTGGGGTAAGCCCACCTGGGGTACCTGGTGGGTTTGGGACGCGCGCATGACCTCGACGCTGATCCTCTTGTTTCTTTATGTGGGATTCATTTCGCTGCAAGCTGCGATTGACGATCCCCGGCGAGCTGATCGGGCTGGAGCAGTGCTGGCAATCGTGGGTGTGATCAATGTCCCTATAATTTATTTTTCGGTCCAGTGGTGGAATACTTTGCACCAGGGTGCGACAATTAGAATCCTGAACAAGCCGACGGTCGCGCCGCCGATGCTGGCAGCCATGCTGATCTTGCTGGCCGCGTGCTGGCTTTACTCAGTCGCCGTAGTCCTGATTCGTTTGCGTTGCATCATATTGGAAAGAGAACAGAATGCGGTGTGGCTAGCGGAGGGGGCGGCTTAACGATGGACTGGTCTAAATTCTTTTCAATGGGCGGTTACGGCTTCTACGTTTGGGGCTCCTATCTGGTCGCGCTCGTAGTGCTGGGTGGGGAAGTTTTGCTGGTTCTGAAACGCAAGCGATCTCTGCGCCATGCGCAGGTAAGATCTAAGGAAGATTAGTTGTCATGGTTATGAAACGCCGTCATAAACGAATCGCTTTTATCGTCGCCGGACTGGCCGGACTCGGCATCGCCGCCGCGCTCGTGCTCAGTGCTTTCCAAAAAAACCTCGTCTTCTTTTTCAGCCCTTCGCAGGTGGTTGCCAGAGAAGCGCCTGTCAACCAAACGTTCCGTGTCGGCGGCCTGGTGGAAAAAGGGACGCTCAAACGTGACAACGACGGACTGACGGCGCGGTTTGTGGTGACCGATACGGCTCAGAGCATTCCGGTAGTTTATAAGGGCATACTCCCCGACCTTTTCAAAGAAGGACGCGGCTGCGTTGCGCAGGGGCACATCGGAACCGACGGGGTGTTTTATGCCGACCAGGTGCTGGCGAAGCACGATGAAAACTACATGCCTCCGCAAGCGGGCCAGGCGATAGACAATGCAAAGCATGAGCGCGAAGCCGCGAAGACAGTCGTGAATCAGTAGTAACGAGGACGTTCTTGCTAACCGCTAACGAGAAGGATCCTCTCCAGAGTTCCTATATAATGAGAGTACGAACTGGAGCGGAGCGATTGTAATGAACAATATAACGCTAGATGAAGCCAAGAACGATCTCGAAGGCATTCTACGGAAAGTCGTCGAGGACGCCGAACCCCCGGTCTTATCAACTGAAAACGGCGACAAAGTGGTCTTGTTAGGGTTGGATGAATTCAACTCCTGGAAGGAAACCGTCTATCTTCTCGGCAATCCTGCGAACGCCACTCGTCTACGCAAGTCCATATCTGAAGCAGCTAATGGCCCGCGGGAAGAGCGGGAATTACTCGATGCATGAAAATAATCTTCACTGCATCGGCGTGGGGTGATTACACATGGTTCCAGGAGCATGACCGAAAGTTAATCAAAAGAATTAATCTGCTGATTAGAGACGCTGCTCGTTCACCTTTCGACGGTATTGGAAAAACCGAACCACTAAAGGGGAGTTGTCGGGCTGCTGGTCCCGGCGGATTACGCAGGAGCATCGCCTGGTCTACACTGCTACTGCGAGCGAGCTAATAATAATTGCTTGTCGATATCACTATGAAACCTAATACGCAGGCAGTGTAGTAATGATCCCAGAAATTGGACAATTTGCTTTAATCATGGCGCTGCTATTGGCGCTCACCCAGGCTACGCTTCCCTTGATCGGCGCCGCACGCGGGAATCGCGCCTGGATCGCCGTCGCTGTTCCCGCAGGCCAGGCGCAATTTATTTTTGTCGCCATCGCGTTTTCCTGCCTGGGCTATTCCTTTATCACCAACGACTTCTCTGTCCTAAACGTAGCCACCAATTCAAACTCGCAACTGCCCCTTCACTATCGGCTGGCGGCGACCTGGGGATCGCATGAAGGTTCCCTACTGCTCTGGACTTTGATGCTCGGCATTTGGACCGTCGCAGTTTCACTTTTCAGCCGGCATTTACCCGACGACATGGTCGCGCGAGTGTTAAGCGTAATGGGTGTGGTCAGCGTCGGGTTTCTGTTGTTCATGTTGCTCACGTCGAATCCGTTTGCGCGCATGATTCCGGCGCCGCCCGATGGGCGCGACCTCAATCCGCTGTTACAGGATCCGGCAATGGTGGCGCACCCGCCAATGCTCTACATGGGTTACGTCGGTTTCTCGGTGGCGTTTGCGTTTGCAATATCGGCGTTAATCAGCGGCCGTCTCGATGCAACCTGGGCCCGCTGGTCGCGGCCGTGGACCACCGTCGCGTGGATGTTTCTAACTTGCGGGATCGCGCTGGGAAGTTGGTGGGCTTACTACGAACTCGGCTGGGGCGGCTGGTGGTTTTGGGATCCGGTCGAAAATGCTTCGTTCATGCCGTGGCTCGTCGGCACGGCGTTGATCCACTCACTTGCTGTAACGGAAAAGCGCGGCGGTTTCAAAAGCTGGACGGTGCTCTTGGCTATTGCGGCATTTTCTTTGAGCCTGCTGGGAACATTTCTGGTGCGTTCAGGTGTGCTCACCTCAGTACACGCCTTCGCAACGGATCCGAAACGTGGCATTTTCATTTTGGTTTTTCTGGCGTTTGTAATTGGCGGTTCACTGCTGCTATACGCGTGGCGCGCCAGACAGGTTGGGCTTGGCGGAAAGTTTGACGTGGTTTCGCGGGAATCTATGCTGCTTTCAAACAACGTGCTTTTAGCGGTGGCCGCGGGCTCGGTTTTGCTTGGCACTCTTTATCCTCTCATCGTCGATGCGTTGGGCATGGCTAAGCTCTCAGTGGGGCCGCCTTATTTCAACAGCGTCTTCGTACCGCTGATGGTGCCCGCCGTATTTCTCATGGGAATTGGGCCAATCGCTCGCTGGAAAAAAGCAAGCCTGCCGGAGTTGGCCGTGCGCCTGCGCTGGGCTTTCCTGGCAAGTGTAGTCACGGCGCTGATACTTCCCTTCACGTTTGGTCAATGGAAACCGCTGGCGTCACTGGGGCTGATGCTTGCTCTCTGGATTGTTAGCACGGCGTTGCTGAACATTTGGGAACGCGTAAAGTCGACGTCAGGCAAATTCGGTGTGTTGCAAAAGCTGGGAATGCAAAGCCGTAGTTACTACGGTATGCAGTTAGCCCACCTCGGTGTCGCTGTCTTCATTGTGGGCGTGACGCTCGTTACCGGCTATCAGTCGGAACAGGACGTGCGCATGGGGATCGGAGACACGGTGAACGCCGGTGGTTACAGTTTTCGCTTCAATGGGATCACTGACGTTGCGGGCCCCAACTACCAGGCTGCGCGAGCGGAAATCGAAGTCAGCAAGAACGGGAACGTCGTTAATAAAATGTATCCCGAAAAGCGCTCCTACACGGCAACCGGAAGCGTCATGACCGAAACCGCGATTGACACCGGGCTGTTTCGGGACCTTTATATTTCTCTCGGTGAACCCGTAAGCGGCGGCGCCTGGAGCGTGCGGGTCTACTACAAACCATTTGTAAGTTGGATCTGGGGCGGCGCAATTCTCATGGCGATGGGCGGAGGGCTGGCCCTTAGCGATCGCCGCTATGCGCTGGCAGCCAGAAAACAGCGCCAGGCGCTTGAACAAAAACGCCAGCAACCGATTCCGGCGATGGCTACGGCGGCAAAGGAAGTATGAGCAGATTCGTAATCCCGCTTTGTCTCTTTTTAATACTGGTTGTGTTTCTCGCCCTGGGGTTGCGTCACGATCCCCACGAAGTTCCTTCTCCACTGATTAACAAACCAGCGCCTGCTTTTCGTTTGTCTCAGCTTAAAGATCCGACGAAAACTTTTTCCGCCGACGAGATGCGCGGCAAGGTCTGGTTGCTGAACGTTTGGGCGTCATGGTGCATCTCCTGCCGCGAAGAACATCCTTTGCTGCTGGAATATGCCCGCTCGCGAGCGGTTCCCATCTATGGATTCAACTATAAAGACAAACGCGAGGACGCTATATCGTGGCTGGGAGAACTCGGTGATCCATACGCGTTGAGTGTGTCTGACCTGGATGGGCGCGTGGGGATCGATTATGGAGTCTATGGCGCGCCGGAAAGCTATCTAATCGATCGCGAAGGCGTCATTCGCTTTAAGCAAATTGGCCCCATCACACCGGACGTATGGGAGAAAACGATTCTTCCGCTGGTTAAGGACTTGAACAAATGAATTCCTGGCAGCGCAGGCATCCTGCCTGCATTTTTTTCCTGCTTGTTCTCTTTTCCGTGCCGTTTTCCGCGCTGGCGAAAGAAGCGCAACCTTCGGCAGCGGATCCGGTGCTGGAAAAACGGGTCATGAATCTCTCGAAGGAGCTCCGCTGTCTTGTCTGCCAGAATGAAACGCTGGCCGACTCGCGCGCCGACCTGGCGGAAGACCTCCGCAACCAAATCCGCGAGCAGATGAAAGCCGGCAAGAGCGATAAGGAGATCATCGCCTTTCTTACCCAACGCTACGGACAATTTATTCTCTACAATCCTCCAGTTGAGCCGACCACCTACCTGCTGTGGTTTGGTCCATTTGTGCTGTTACTCCTCGGCCTGCTGCTACTCTTCCGTTACGTGAAACAACGTCGCGAATTAATCAGTGAGCAACCTCTTTCAGCGGACGATCGGCGCCGCGCCGAGACACTCCTAAAGACAACGCCGGGAAAAGAGACTGCATGATATTGTTCTGGCTGATATGCGCAAGTTTTGTGGCAATCGCTTTGGCGTTTGTTTTGCCGCCCTTATTGCAACAGTCCGGCAAAGGTGACGGCGAACAGAGCAAAGAGGAAGCAAACATCGACGTTTACCGCGGTCAGCTTTCCGAGCTCGAGACAGACCTGCGCAACGGCATTGTCAGCCAGGAACAATACGAACAGGATCGCGAGGAGATCGAACGGCGTTTGCTGGACGATGTTTCCAATACCGCGGAACCCACCGATAAAAAGTCAAAACCGGCTGCTGCCGGCCGCGTGCCTGTTTACGCTATCGCACTTGGTATTCCGATTATCGCGGTCGCAATGTATCTCCGCGTCGGTGATCGAGCAGCTCTATCGCCTCCCCCCAACGGTCCGTTCCAGGCGCCGTTTGCAGCCGGTTCTCAAAGCAATGGCCAAATGACCCAGCAAGGAATGGAGGCCAACGTTGCCGCGCTCGCGAAGCGTATGGAAGAGAACCCTGGTGATGCTGCTGGCTGGATCATGCTTGGCCGTTCATACGCCACGATGGAAAGATATTCCGAAGCGCGCGATGCCTATGCGAAAGCTGCGGCAATTAAATCCGATGATGCTGACCTCCTCGCTGATTACGCGTTTGCCGTTGCCATGGCCAATGGACGCCAACTCCAGGGCCAGCCCCTCGATCTAGTCAGAAAAGCCCTGAAGCTTGATCCGGAAAACTTGAAAGCCCTCGAGCTTGCCGGCACTGCGGAGTTTCAGGCGAAGAATTACAAACAGGCGATCGAGTACTGGCAGAGGATATTGGCGAAAACCCCTCCAAACTCGGAGTTGACTCAGGCGCTAACGCAACGCATCGATGAAGCAAAGTCGCTGGCCGGTACAAATGCAAGTAAGAATTAGGTTAAGATCGCCAAGCCAAATTTAGACGCGAGGAGACAAATCCCCAATGACCGACCAAAAAAGAAAAGTGGTAGATTGCAGACTCTACCCAAGTGAAAAAGGCTGCACACTAAGCATCGAGGGCACGGAAGAAGAAGTGCTCGAGGCTGCGACGCAACATGCAGTTACTGCTCATGGTCACACCAACAGTCCGGAATTGCGTGAGCAGTTACGAACACTGCTGAAAGACGTAAGCGAGTAGCGAAAACCAGACTAATCCACGAGAAAGCCCGTGAGAAGCTCCCCTGGAAACAATGACACGAGACAACCTCTTATTTGCAATAATCGGCCTGCTGCTTGGTTTCATTGTCGGATTCATTTTTGCCAGCACGATGAATCAACGCTACGGACCCGCCGCCGCGGGCATGGCGACCAGCCAGAATTTGCCGCCCGATCATCCGCCGGTTGGTGCGAACGCCGGCAGCGCCAATCCCGGTGGCATGCAGGCGGAGGTTTCAACTGCACTCGAAAAGGCAAAGAACGAACCGAAAAACTTCGAGGCGCAAGTGAAGGCTGCTGAGCTCTATTACCAGATTCAACGATATGATCCGGCCCTTGAATTCCTGCTGAAAGCAAACGAGCTGCGGCCGGACGATTATCAAACTGTAGTGGCGCTGGGAATGGTGAATCTTGACGCGGGTCACTATGACGTCGCGGAGAAGTGGTATCGTGCGGCACTCATGAAGAAGAGTGACGACGTAGCCGCGCTCGCCGGGCTCTGCGCGGCAACGCTCGGAAAGGGCGACGCCAGGGCAGCCGAACAGGCTATCGCCAACCTGGAAAAAGTGGATCCAACCAGCCAGGACCTGCCGCAATTCAGAGATAAGTTGGCCACCTTGAAAAAGGGGCCATAGCCCGATCGTCAGGGAGGGCTTAAGGCGAGATCGACATCCGCAACACGTTTGCCAGTGGAATCCTCTGTATCTTTCCGTCTTTCCCTACTACTACAACCTGGCCGTTCTCGACCGTAACGCGTCGCACTGTGCTCATGTAGCGATCGACAAGCGTGCCCTCGCTGGTTTCAATTACGAGGCGTGGGCCACTATCCTCCGGCTCTGGCGCGGTGGGTGGCGGCGCAGCTCGCGCCGTAGTGCTTCTGCGCGTCGGACGTCTTCGCGTCGGGGTAGGTTTTGTTTCCGTCTCGGAAACTTCCGACGGTTGTTCTGTTTCGTTTTTCGCCGCCGACTCTTGCTTCTTTTCCGGCTGGGACCCGCGTGTGCGTCGAGCAGATGAACGGCGTGTTCTCGGATTCGCGGACGTGTTTTTGGGACTCGCCGCTTTCGTTTCTCCCGCATCTGCTGGCTTTGTTTCGGCCGGCTCAGGCGTCGGGGCTGCGGCCACTTCCGGCGCCGCTGGCTCCTCGATGCGCGCGCCGACGGACGAAACTCGCCTGCCCTTCTTTCCCGTTCGGTTTACTGTTCCGCGCGTGGCCGGCGTGGCGGGTTGATTCTCGGTTTCGGCGAGCAACGGTCCCCCGGTGATCGGCTCAAACGATCCACCAAAGTGAATTCGATAGGTGCCCGGATCGTCGTTAGGAGTTCGCGCTTCCACGCGCAGAATCAAATCCTCTCGCGTCCTCAGGTAAATGCTTTTTGTAATCGGCGACGAGCTTCCCGCGTAAACGGTAAACTTCAACAGCGGTCGCAGACCCGACGAAGTAAAGATATCCACATCACCGTTCAGATTGTTGCTATCAACTGTAATCAGGACATCTCCAGGCGTGCCGATGAAAGCGTAGAAGTAATCGGTGAGCCTGGCGTCGCCGACGTCTCTTGCCGTTATCGTGCCCAGCACTTCGTTCGTGCGAATCGGTGACGGCGAAGCTATATCCAACGATTGCGCGCCGGCAACGTTAGCCAGAGCGCCGATAAAGGCGAGCAACATAATCAGCCGCAGCGAGCAGCGGCTGGCCTTGCGGATTCTTACAACAATCGGCAGCGAAAAAGTTTTAGTTAACAAAACGTTAGGCTCGGAATTAAGTAGGAGTACCGCATGTATCGAACCAAGAGACGTTAAGAGTATCAGATTTGCAGCGGGAATCGAATGACACTGAGCCCGAAGAGACTCAATATAGAACCGGCTGCTCTTACAGAACCGGGAGCGGACCGGGGTGGCGACCGGGTCATCAACTCTGCTTGATTGACTTTGCTACTTGAGGCGGGG
>DIYZ01000233.1:38196-45278 GCA_002427845.1 Chloracidobacterium sp. UBA6041
TTGCTACTTGAGGCGGGGGTATATCCCCTTCCTGACCATGAGGTCATCTTTCTTGAGTCACTATCCAACCCAGTAAACTAGTGCGCGAGAACCCGGCCAAAATTTCTGCTATCCTCAGGTTATGAGAAGGCTTTTTTTCATCACAGTCGCGCTGCCATTGCTCGGGGTTCTCTTCGCATTTTCCACAGCTCAGGTTAGCGCCCAGGCGTGGACCACAAAACTCGATAAGACAGTTCGTTTCTACCAAACGACAGACGTGGGCGTGGTCCTCGCCGGCACCGAAAAATCGCTCTACGCGATTGACGGTGAAACCGGCGACACGTTGTGGCGACGTAAGGATGCTGAACTCGACGAGACTGACGTCGCGCCCATACCCGGCTCCGATTTGGTTTTGCTGAGTTTTGAAAAAGGTGAGCGCACTCGCGTTGAAGCCGTGGACATCCTGACGGGCGACACCATCTGGAAAAGCAGCAAGATTCGCGGAGCCGTAATGCAAATGGCAGTTGATCCTGCAGCCAACCTGCTCGCGGTCGTGTTTGCCAAAGATGCCAGCGGACACGCCGACGACAGTTTCAAGCGTCATCCGCTGTTGCACGTTCTCGATCTTTCTTCCGGCGACGAGCTTTGGAAATATGAAGTGGGCGAAGTGGAGATGATGCCGTCACGCTGGCCGGCGAATAAGGGCGACGAAGTCGCATACACGTTGGACAACTACCACTCACCGGTTTTTGTCGACGGCCGGCTCTATCTCTTTTACGACGGGTTGACTTCCTTCGACGCCGAAACGGGTAAATCGCGGCTGCGCGAGAAGTACCGCGTCAACGAAGAAGGCCTGGCGCTGACGGAAGCCGACGCGATTTTTGCCGGCACTTTTGTTTACACATCGGGCCGCGGTCGCGTGCGCGCAATCTCGCGCGAAACCGGTGACACCGAGTGGGAGGCACAAGACCTTGGCCGCACGCCGGAGATGATGTTGGTAGGCGACACATTATATGTACGCACGGGCGGGCAATTCACGCGTCTCAAAGACGGCGAAACGATCGAGCGCGGACCCTACGGCGCCAGTGCGATCGATAGCCGCACTGGCAAAGTCTTATGGCGTTACAAGGGCGCCGATAAAGGCATTACAAACCTGGTGTTGCCCAATCCCGCCAGCATCGTTATCGCCGACCGCGACGATCTGATCACTATCGACTCAAAGACAGGCAAGCGACGCGCTCGCGTGCGGCATGGTATCGAACGGGCCTCGTTTGGACTCTTGAATGAAGCGGGCGACGTAGTAGTTGGCGGGCAATCAGAGATCGTCGCCTTCGACGCCGGCAGCGGTCGGGAGCTATGGCGTGCGCGTCATTCACCACCGGGCCGCGGTTTGTTGCGCACCCTTACGGCAGTCGCAGCGCGGGCCGCATCGCTCTATTTCCGTTTTGGTGGAACTGCGACCACGGCTTTTCGCGGTGCACAACTCGCGCGGACTGTCGCAAGTTTTAGTTGGTCGGGATTGGCGGCGCGTTCTTCTGTTGCGAATTTGCAGGCGTTGGCTACGAATTCGGCGCGCAACTATGCGAGGTCGTACGCTGCATCGCGCTATCGCCAATTCGGTTTGCTTGCGCGCGTGAGGGGCTTGGCGTCGGGTGGCTCCGCGATGCCTTCCGTCCCTTCGGTTCCTTCACCACCTTCGCCGGGCGACCTTGTACGTCGTCGCACTGCTGACGTTGACGAGCGCTTGCTGGATCGTCTCGACCCGGCGCGTCAACTCGAGCGTCTCTCGCGCTACCTATGGCATCGCGATCGACTTGCCGCTTTGCGCGGTCAGTTTATGTATTTCTACACCGATCTTAAGGGGCGCGGTGGAAACGGACTTGCCGGAGTGAATATCAACAACGGAGAAACGCAGCGCGAAATCAGACTGAGCGATCTGGATGAACGCTTCGTTACCGACGAAGCGCTCGGATTGATATATGTCTCGAGCGGCAATCGCATGCTGGCCCACTCGGTTGCAGGAGTACGGTGACGAGATCATACTGCGCCAAAGCATCAGCGAATCTAGAGCTTTCCTTTCTTGACGCTCTCAAGTCGCGTGTTCGCCAGTGAGGCGCTTTGTTGGACGCTAAAATCCTCCACGTCTGACAATGTGAATGTCGGAACATTAGGAGCGTGCTGAGCCTTGAGACGGAAAAAATCCGCGCCCTTTACATCATTCAAAACGAATGGCAGACGCAGGGGTGCTGCTTTTCTCATCTGTTTTTATCCTTGGGAAGAGTAGATAGCGTTGTGAGGGAACCGCGGCTACTTCTGCAATGTTGCTTCAAGCTCGTGATAGTATTGCTGCATTACGTAGAACGCCTTTTTCCTCTCGCCACGGTCTGAGATCAAGCCCTTTCGGTTGTGGAAGTCTTGAATGCCCGGTAGAGGTCTGCGCGGAGAACGGAAATCCATCAGAATCCAGGGACACGTGCCACGCAGGAAAGAGATCCTCTTCAACATCTTCACCTGGTGCTGGTACAAGTTCTCCTGGTACTCCTCGGTCCATCTTGTCAAAGCGTCTCCATGCTTTCCGTAGAGCGCACCGCCGCCAAATTCACTCATGATGAGCGGCTTCTGATACTTCGTTTTCCATTCCAGTCGATCAGCCTTTTCAGGCAGACCATCGTACCAGCCCACATATTCGTTACAGCCGAGTACGTCAAGGTATTCTCCGAGCGGGTCGTCGATCATCTCCGTCTGCTCGTCGAGATAGTGACGCTCCAGCGCGGCCGAAATCAATCGAGTTGAATCCAAACTTTTGGTGCGCTCGACCAGTTTTTTGAGAAATGACAGGCGCGCGTCGCCAATAGGTGTCTCATTGGCCATCGACCAGATAATGACCGCGGCTCGGTTTTTATCGCGGGCGATCATCTCGCTCAATTGCGTCTGGGCGTTCTCGAGTGTGGCGGGGTTTTCCCAAAGGATGGTCCAGTAAACCGGTATCTCGGACCAGACCATGATGCCCAGCCTATCGGCCTGCCGCACCATGAATTCGTTGTGCGGATAGTGGGCCAGGCGGACGAAATTGCAGCCCAACTCTTTGGCCCAGCCGAGCAGCGTTAGGGAATCCTCCTGACTAAAGGCGCGTCCGCCCCTGAAAGGCGCTTCTTCATGTATCGAGACGCCGCGCAGGAAGATGGGCCGGCCGTTTAGCAAAATCTCCGAGCCTCTGGTTTCAATGCTGCGGAAGCCAATCAGATCTTGCACCCGATCGGTTTCCGCTTCCACCACCACATCGTAGAGTTTCGGATTGTCTGGCGACCACAAAGTTAAATCGGCATTGAAGCTAATCTGGGCGTATCCATTCGCGTCTGTGGTGAAGGTTCGGCTGACCCGCGCTTCAGGAATTTGGACTGTGCCTGTTTGATTGAGTTTGTCTCCATTTAGCTTCACCCAACCGCTGATCTGTTCTCGCGAGCCCTTCTGAAGCTGAATAAAATAGTCCTGAACGAAAGTAGCCGGCGTCTCAATCAGCTTCACCTCACGAGTAAGCCCGCCGTAGTTCCACCAATCGGTATTCAATGTCGGGACGGCATCGCGCCGGCGCTGGTTGTCGACTTTGACAATCAGGGAATTGGCTTTGTCCCGAACCAGGTTGGTTACTTCAAAATTGAAGGGCGTGAATCCGCCCTCATGCCGTCCGAGCTTCTCTCCGTTGAGATAGACATCGGCGAGATAGTTGGCCGCGCCGAAATAGACGAAGAGACGTGTGTTCGGTTTTTTTTTATAGTCAAAGGATTTCTTGTACCAGATGGTGCCTTCGTAAAGCAGCAGGCGCTCTTTTTGAGTGTTCCAATCTCCCGGCACCGCCAGTGATTCAGAGGTGTCGAAGTCATATTCAATCAGATCGCTTTTGGTCTTCGGCTTTGCGTCTTTGAAATAGCCATCGGCACTTGGTAGATAACGATAATCATAGTAGCCGGTCTCGTAAGGATCGATGATCGTCTGCCATTGGCCATCGAGACTGACGGTTTTTCGGCCCTGGGTGTTCGCGATTAAGTTAGTTTGCTGAGCTCGCACACACGGAATAACCGCAAGGAGAGAGATGAGAAGAAGAAGAGCTTTCATCTTTCGACTTCGTCTAACAGGCCGCTGAAAAACAAAGCGTAGCCACAGAGACCCGGAGACGCAGAGACGCAGAGAAAGATGAAAACAAAGAGAGGTCAAGCTTGTTGGCATTTCTGATTGATTCTGATCAGCCCTTTCTCTGTAACTCTGTGACTCCGTGACTCTGTGGCCAATTTGGCCTTTTTCCAGCAACCTTAAGCTCTTCTCCGTCTTTTACGAGAATGACCCTTGTCAGGCGCAGTTAGAAAACAAACCTCAACCCAAATTGAAGGTTGCGCGGGGGATTCACGCCAGTAATTTGGCCAAGGCTGCTTCCAATACCGGTTGCCGGATTGCCCAAATTGGTCCGATTGAACACGTTGAACGCATCCATCTGAAGTGCCAAGCTCATGCCTTCTCTGGGTAATTTGAAGCTCTTTCGCAGCGACAAGTCCCAGTTGTAATAGCCCGGCCCAACGATACCTCCGACGGGAGCGTTTCCTGCCCCGGTCGTCGGCGCCAGAACGTAGGCCGATGGATCGAAGTAGCACACCTTTCCCGCCGGGCAGGCAGTCCCGGTACCGAGACTCGCGCGCCGCCCGAAAGAAGCGACTTGGTTCCCAGCCGGTCCGATCGTTACCGAACCTGTAACAGTAAGCGGCGCGCCGGATTGGGCCCGCGTGATGCCGCTCAGTTCCCAACCAGATAAGGCTGCGCCTCCGGCCCCCTTCAGCTTGCGGAAGAAGGGAACGTCATAAGTGTAGGTGACCACAAAGATGTTCCGCCGGTCGAAGCCGAGTGGGCCGTAATAGTAATCCTGCCAGTTCGCTACCTGGCCGCTCTGTAGCGTGCAGGTAAACGGACACTCAGGCTCCGGGTTGTCGTTAATACCACTGGCGTTGCCGAAAGCCCTGGAATACGTGTAACTGATCGTCGCTGTCAGGTCTCCTTTGCGCTTGGCCGCATAGACCTGCAAGGCGTTGTAATCGGAACTGGCATCGCTGCGAAACTGGAAAATTTCCGTGTACCCGAGGTAAGGCCGCTCCTGGTTAGTGGTCTTACCAACATTGGCGGCCAGGTTTGCGGTTGCAAACGTCGGTACATTAATGTTGGGTTGGCCGACCCCGATTTCCAGCGTATGCTACGTCCAACAGCACGCCGTAAGGTAACTCACGCTGGACGCTGACGCTGTATTGCATTGTGCGGGCAACCACAAAATCAGGATCCACCGCGCCGCCCAGGCCAAAAAGCGTTGCTGTCCCTGCGTTGCCACCAGAAGGGTTTGACAGATTCCCGTTTGAGTAAGCCACCGCCTGCAGGAATGGAACCAAGCCGGGTTGGTTAAAGATAATGTTGCCTTCCGGCTTGTCGAAGAATATTCCAAAGCCCCCACGAATTGAGGTCTTGTCATTACCGAATGGCGAAAATGCAAAGCCGAGCCGCGGCGCGAAGAGATTCTCGGGCTTATAGAAACCACGAGCCGCCGTCGCGGGTACGGCAAGCACGAATGCGCTGTTGCCGCCCGGCACCCTGCCCAACTGATCGGCAGGCACAGCGCCAGGGCGCACCAGTCCGTTAATCACGAATCCGTTGTCCAGGAACGCACCGTGTGGAATGTTGTCCGTGCCGAACGTGGGAACCTGCGCTGGATTGAACTGGCTCGGGTCGAAGTTGACCATGTTATTGGCCTGGGTGTAAGTGGGCCCGGTATGCACATACCGCACCCCTAGTTCGAGGCTCAACTTGCGATTTACCTTCCAATTATCATTGACGTAAGCCTCGGTGTCGTTGAAGCGGAAATGGCCGAGCGGATCCGCTGACTGCTGCCTGAAACTCTGAAAGTTTCCCATCAGAGCATCGGCAAAAGGATCGCCAGTTGAATTCGTATTCCCGGCCGCTGCGGTGCCGAAATTGATCGCACCGTTGTAAGAATCGGGCCGCGAGTTCTGATCCTTGCGGTTGCGGGCGAACTGCGCCCCAAACTTGAGGCTGTGACTTCCCACCTGCCAGGAGATGTTATCGGTCGCAGAGATATCCGTGGTCGGCGCTATCAAAGAGAAAAACGGGCCGGTGAATTGCGTCGGCGCCGCAGTCGCAAAAGCAGTGACGCCGGTGTTGGAAAAGGTAACGTGCGGAATCCCGTCGGGATAGGTTCCGACAAAGCCCAGCGGCGGAGTGAAGGCGAAGCCGTAGGTGCCTCGCTGCCATGTCGTACCGCTGGGAGGGATGCGCTGTTTGTTGAAAGAGACATTGAGCTTCGCCTCGTTGATGATACGCGGGCTGACCGTCCACACATCTCCGACCTGGTAACTGTACCCGGGGCGAATGCGGTTAGTAGGGGTCGTCGGCAGGCCGCCGGCGGGAGCAAAAGTCCCAAACGCATCGATCAGGTTAAGGTCATCGTGAATGTAGCGACCATAAATACTGTGCTTCGCGCCAAGTTGATAATCAAGCCGAACGATGTCCTCGCGCCAGTTTTGCGGATTGTTTGGCTGAAACGTCACGTTGCCGGGCGTATCCGTGTTAGTGAAAATACTGGCATTCTTGGCCGCCAGCGCGTAGACCGCGGCAATTGCTTTGCCGTCCGGCGTGATGCACTGCGCGGACAATATATTGTTGACGATGGTGCAGCCGGCCGGTGCGTTGGCCGGTGCATGAAGGGTCACCCCCGAGGCGCTGAAGTTGCCGCCCAGTTCCGCCGTGGTGGGAACAGTCTGGACTTGTGGGGCCGCGAATTGTCGAATCCTTTTCCACTCCTGCCCCGCAAAGAAGAACAACTTCTTGCGAAGAATCGGGCCGCCGAGGTTCCACCCGAAGTCGTTGAACCGAAGGGGCGTCCTTAGGCCATGGGCCGCGTTAGGTGATCTGTTAGGTGCTGCATCGAATCGGTTGTTGCGAACGTATTCAAAAACGCCGCCATGAAACTGGTTCCCGCCGCTGCGAGTCACCACATTGACCGACGCGCCATTGTTCCGCCCGTATTCCGATGAGTAGTTCGAAGTCTCTATCGC
>DIYZ01000048.1 GCA_002427845.1 Chloracidobacterium sp. UBA6041
TATTTGCGAAGTTTTAAGCGATACAAATTGTAATCTCCGATCCTCTCACCGGCATCGCGTTCGTACCAGAGATCAACGTGAGACAAATCCGATTCACCCCTGGTGACGACGTAAGTAAGCGAGTGCAGCAAAACTTTCTCGCGCGAGAAGGAATCCGCGTAAGCCTGGTAGGTCCTCACCTCTTCTTCAATCTCTTCCTGCTGGACAGGCTTGAAATCAAAACTCAACATAGGCACTACCCTCTCGTGGCCGAATATGGCTATGCGAGCGTAATGGTTCATAAATGTGTCGTCGGTCCTTTCATTCAAGAGTTCGCGCAAGCGACCAGCGTCCGCCCCGGAATAATAGAGATACAGGTAAAGCAATTCTTTCCGCTCTTTTTGCGACGCGCTTCCAAAATCCAACACCCCCATGCCGAGCAATGTTCCTTGCGGTGCCCACGTAGGCAGTAATCCCATCACATCACGTTGTGGAGAAAACACCAACGTCGCTGCTCTACCCTGATCGCGCAGGCTTGAAAGCGTTCCGTCTTGCTTTGATAGTTCTTTCAAACGCAGCAGCACGGGTACCATCTGATCGGCAGCGACGTTCGGTCCATAGTTCGCCAGCACCGGCATGCTTACTTCTACAGCTCCCCATAAAAAGCACAACACCGCAATCCATAACAACCGCCGACGTTTGATTGGTTGATAGAGAAGGGCCGTCACAATTACTAAGCCAATTAGCACGGCGTAGTTCGCCACAAAACTCTCGAAGTGATACGGTTGCATTGCCCTTCCCGTCAAGACCTGTTGATTAAAAAGAACCAGAGGAAGCAACGCGAAAGATGCCGCGAAGATAACGCGCGGCTCGCTTCGTTTAACCTTGCCGCGCCGCAACCCCACAACCAGAGCAATAAGAATGAGTGCCCCGATTATTTCAGGCGCGCGAAAGGGATCGGGTCGATGCGTCAAAACCAGGGTCTGCGCCTCATCTAAACTTCCAGCGCGATGCGAAATAAGATAGGCGTAGGGTATGAGAGCGAAGGTCGCTATCGTGGCGGTAATAATAAACAACCCTAAGGCGCGGCGTCTCTCTCCTTTTGGCCGCAGGTAAAGCCAGAGCAAGGCGAGGCACACAAGCCATGCGGCGGCAGCGGTCCACAAATAGAGATACGAGAACACGAGCACAGCTAAAGTTAGTCCGGCAAGCGTCGAGTAAAGCCACGCACGTCCTCTATTTTCAAGATTAAGGGCCTGCCAGAAGAGAGCGCAAAAAACGAAGAATAGCGGAAAGACTGCGGCGGGTTGGTAGCGCCTGAGAAAAGGCAGGCCAAGAAACATCACGCCGGGCTTTAGCAACAATCCGATCAACCCCTGCCCTCCGGCAAGTGCCCCAAAACACAAGACGAACATCACTCCGACTGCGGCTAACCTGCTATCGCCCGTGATGGAAGCGAGCAACCAAAAGAGGGATAAACTTGCGAGCAATCCCGCAACTCCGATCATTGCGATAAAGGCACTAGAGGCTGAGGCGCCGCAGGCCCGGGCCAACCAGGCAACAACAAATGACGGTATGAATTGAATTGAAAAGGTTGATTCCGGCAGTGGCGACTTCGGAGTGCTGTCCCGGCCTGCAAACGGATCATTGCGGCGTGGTCGCCCGTCTATCAAAGCGTTGATGTAAGCTGAATAGAGAAACTCATCTCCCTGAAGAGTTGCATACGCTCCATGCCAATCCGTGCCGCGCACAAACCAGAAATGAATTTGAGGCATAAGTGCTAAGAAGGTAATCGCTACAACTGCTAACGCACGCCACTTAGACTTGAAGATGTAAGAAGTTGAAGCGCTCATAAAGTCATTCTAGCTGAGAGTCGATTGCGCCCGGAACGCTAGGTCGAAGTAAAGCTGATGGTGGAATCGATCCCGATACGAAGTGGGGCATGCTGTGATTGAAAACTGTTCGGGAGTGGAAGGCATATGAGGATTGACAGATGAGTGCGATTGCAATCGTGATTATCGTCGAACAAAAATCACAGCCTGTTTATCCTCAAAAACGTTCTGCCAATTGCTGTCCTGTCGGAGCAAGCTGGCAAGCGCGACATCAGGCTTAACTAACACCGTACGGATACCGTGAATATCCAGAGGTTCACGCCAAGCCGGCTTACCGTCGTTTACTGCGAGAAACTCCTTTATCAGTCCGTCACCGTAAACATCGGCTCGACCATCAATGTAGACGCGGTAATCCGGATAAAGTTTCCAGATCAAGTAGCCGCCCCAAACGTACTCGTTGAAAATCGGTTGCGGCGGTTTCTGGTTAGAAATGAAGTCGACGGCTGCCGCCGGAAACTCTTGCGCTTCGATTACCGGCTGCTCTTTCACGGCACGTCCGACGCCAAAAGCAACAACAGCCAGAACGAGCGCCAATAATAAAACATTGAGTATAAGCTTCAGCGCTGATCTCTCGTCTGGCTTACGCTTCTCCGACGCATCGAGCCATTGGCCCCAGCGGTGACTCGTGATGAAAGTCCACGAGTGCTCCGCAAGAAGCGGCGTTGCCACCAGCGCAAAGAATGCGACATTTCGCCCCGACCGCAATGTCGCCCAGGCGGTGGCCGCAACCATTAGCAGTTCGCCTGGGCGCGCTCGTTTATTCGACAAGGCCAGCGCAGAGAACGTCGCCAGGAGCAGCAAAGCTAAAGCCTGAAACAGCGGGTTATGGAAGTCTGGTGATCTCCACTCCTGTATGTATTGCATCATGGCGTGTGAGGTGAGAGTTTCGAAAGGGTAGGAGTACATGCGCGCGCCATTTGGATTCAGACAGATCGCGGCAACGCAAATAATCAACAGCCAACAGAGCGGTTGGGCGCGCCGCCAAATGTCGGCGAAGGAATCCTTCCGCAGCAACAACCAATCCAGCAAAAGACCCGCGATTGTGAGAACGATTAAGGCCAGACCCAAAGCAAATCCGGCGTGCAGGTTGACCCAAAGAATCATTAAAGGCGCGAGCCACCAAATCGAAGGCATCGCTTCGCGGCGTGAATACCTATCCAAAAAGCTGATAAAGATGCTCGCGAAAAGGAGGGAAAACATCTGCGGTCGCACGCCCCAGGTAGGCATCGTGGCGGCAGCTCCAAGGAGCAGTGCAAATCCTGCAACATAAGGATGCACGCCACGTTTTCTGCACCGTTGATAAACTATCCAGAATGCGGCAGTGACTAGAATTGAAAAGATTACAATCAATCCGCCGTAGCCCAGCGCACGAAAAACTGAATACATGAATACTTCAGACAGCCATTCATGGGTGACCCATTCGCTCCCGAAACGTAAGGTCGAGAAGATGTCTGTATGCGGAATACTCCTGGTCTCGACGATGTACTGCCCTGTTTTGAGGTGCCACCAGAAATCCGGATCGGTGATGGGTTGAGCGGCGCCGGTAAAGATCACTGCCATGAAGACAATAACGAGCAGCCCGCGACTGGAGCTGAGCCTGTCGACAAGTCCTTCATCTGTCTCGACCCCTGATTTGTCTATATGGGCAGCGGCTGGGATGTCGGTTCTCACTGGTTGCTTCACATCAAAGCCCTCTTGAAGTCGGGCGGTTCAGTTTCAATATCTCGTTAGCAACCTGATTTCCTCGCGGATTATTTTGCATTAAGCGCCACCGGCGCGCGAAATGTAGACGCGAGATAATGCGCCGGCTTTCGTTTACAGTGTCAGGGTACTTGCGCCTACCGTTCTATTCAGCGCTTTCAGCGCTTGGCGGCGACTTCTACGCTGGGCCCTTCCCTGGGGCGTTGAGTCTGTGTCAAAACTCGAGTTCTTTACGCCGAAGGCGTTACGTAAGCTAGCCCAGGGTATCAGAGCCTGTGTTAAAACTCGGGAGAGGGAAAGAAG
>DIYZ01000252.1 GCA_002427845.1 Chloracidobacterium sp. UBA6041
TCATTTTTCTTTACGACCTTCCAAGTCTCTTCCTGAGTTGAGCCCCAGGGCGCGCTCGCATTGTCGTAGGCCGACACACTGAAGTCCGGATTTCCATCTTTGAAGTCTTCATCCCACTTGTGCGGCCAGCGCCGAATCACATCGGAAGGCATGTCGTAGCTGCCTCGAGTCGCGAGGGCCGAAACGGTTTCGGTGCCGATGAAGGTACGACCGGGAAAAAGCTTTGGGAATTGAGGGATGCGATCGTGCGAGTAGTTGGTGCCAACGATATCCAGATCGCCTTTGGCGATTAAGGTGTTCTTCTGGTCCACAAAGTTGCAGGCGGAAGTGATCGGGCGCGTCTTATCCAGGCTGCGAACGATGCCGGAAAGTTCCTTCCCGATAATGCCCGCCGCTGGATTGCCGCCCCACTGTTCCGAGATCTCATTGCCGATGCTCCAGATGAAGATGCTGGGATGATTACGATCACGCAGGATCATGTCTTCCAAATCGCGTTTGTGCCACTCGTCCCAGTCGAGGTGATAGTCGAACTTCGTCTTCTCTTTCTTCCACATGTCAAAGGCTTCGTCCATCACGATGAAGCCCATCCTGTCGGCCAACTCGAGCAGTTCAGGAGCTGGCGGATTGTGTGACGTGCGAATACCGTTGACGCCCATCGCTTTCAGCATTTCGAGCTGGCGTTCGAGTGCGCGCGTGTTGACCGCGGCGCCGAGGCTGCCGAGATCGTGATGATCGCACACACCGTTGATCTTCACTCGCTTGCCGTTCAGAAAGAATCCCTTCTCGCGGTCGAAAGCAAAGTAGCGGATGCCGAAAGCCGTTTCGTAAGTGTCAACTATCCGACCGTTGCGCTGAACCCGGGACACCGCTTTGTAGAGATAGGGATTGTCGATTGACCAGAGCACCGGGCTCTTGACCGTCAGCTCCTGGACAATTTCTGACTGTGACCCTTTGGCGATGACATTCTCAGAGCTGGAGCGCGCGACTTCCCTGCCGCGGGCGTCAGACACAATGGTGGTGACGGTGATAGGTGCGTCACTTTCGGTTGTGTTCCGCAGCCTGGTCTTCAGGTTTATCCTGGCTGTCTGCTCGCTGACTTCAGGCGTAGTGAGATAAGTGCCCCAATGATCCACAAAGACCTTGTCTGTTACTGTCAACCAGACATTCCGATAAATGCCGGAGCCGGAATACCAGCGAGAGTTTGGCTGCTGCGAGTTGTCTACCTTGACGGCCATCACGTTCTTCTGCGAGCCGTAGTTCAGATAAGGCGTTAAGTCGTATTGAAAAGAGCTGTATCCATAGGGTCGCTTGCCAAGATAATGGCCGTTAAGCCAAACCTCGCTATTGCGATAGACTCCATCGAAATCAACAAGGACCTTTTTGGCTTTCGCGTTGTCGGGAATACTGAAGGTCTTGCGGTACCAACCAATGCCACCCGGTAGCGCGCCACCGCCGAAACCGGCAGGATTCTTTTCGTCGAATTCCCCTTCGATGCTCCAGTCGTGGGGCAAATTCAATATTCGCCATTGTGAATCGTCCAACTCGGGCGCCTGTCCCTTGGCGACGTCGCCCAGGTAAAAGCGCCAACCCCGATCGAAATTGATCGTGTTTCCTGGTCTCGCATTCGCAAACGCTTGCGAGTTCCAAAGCACGACCAGCGTAACCATTAGAAGGCAACCTGCTGTCAGTCTCTTCATCTCAATGGACTCCTCTTGTGGTTGAATGGCTGGCGCTTGGGCCAAGCGGTGATTCCTCGCTCCATCGGAGCGAAATGTTTATAGCAACGGACCGATCCAACTGCCTCGCTCTGTAGGAGCGAAATGTTGGTACTTGGCCGGCTCGCATGGCTGTTACATTTCGCTCCGATGGGGCTAAGCGCGTTTCGTGGGCGCTCGCGATCTATAAACATTTCGTCCCGATGGGACTCATCTGACGTCCTTGATTTTGAATCCGACTCTAAGATGGTGTCCTGTAGCTTGAAGACGGGTGAAGACAATTTCTTTTTTCTCGCCATTTTCAAACTCAATCCAATATTGCGTGCTAAGTTCAAGGGAGCGATGCAATGGGAAATTAAACATGCCAGTACGTACCTGTCCCCAGTCCGATAGTGAAACAGCAGTATCGGGCAAGACAATATCGTTTTCATCATCGTCTGGCAAAACGTCAAAGTCGCGAAGCAGCGTGTTGGTCTTGCACAAAAGATTGACCTTCATTCCATGTCTCCCGTTGCGCCTTTGGAATTAGCGATTGTCATTTGGTGGCTGTCATTGAGGAGGCTTTTCGCCGCGTAATTTGGCAACCAGGGCCGCAGCCTTGGCGTTCATGCGTGATTCGAATTCTTCAGTGTGCTGAGATGGCCTTAGAACGCCTTGGTCAATCAACGGGATCACAGCCGCGACCGCATAAAGCTCGTTGTTCGGTAGAAGAATATCGCCGCTGTTAATTGCTTCCTGGAGTATGGAGAGCAGTTGGGCGTGCGAAAGGCGCCCTACGTCGTAGTCGTTGATTGCGATTCCGAGTAGTTTTGTAATTTCAGCCATTGTCTCTCAGGTGATGTGAGCAGGCGGCGCCCAACTACTTCTTAACAGCCAATCCCAGAGCCTTAACAACCTCTGCATCAGCCGTCGCGTGGCCATTCTCTTTGTTGACGACGGCAAAGCCGCCGGCATAGTCCCACATGGTCCAACCAATGCCATGCTTTTCCAGAGCCGTGCGTATGTCCGAGATCCACGCGGCCCGATCGGCTGGCGTTGCAAAACGGCGAAACGCACCAAACTCGTTGCAGGTTACATGAACATGATGTTTCTCGGCCCAGGCAGCCGCCACGCCCATCGCGGCATCCAGCCTCGTCGCATTCCACCTCTCCTCGCCATAGCGAAGCAGGTTGAAGCGCGCCGGATCGTCTACTACTGTATCCAACATTTTCATAACCGCTTCGGGGCTCGAAGGGTACGGAACGTTTTTGTAGAACTGCAGGTTAGGTCCGGCCCAACTGGCGCCCTGGTGAGTAAACGCGAAAGGCTCATAGAAATGAAAGTTGTAGACGATGTTTCGATCAGAATACGGCTCCAGAGCAAGCAGCTCGTAGATACCCGACCAGCGATGCCCTGACGCGATGATCGTATGATTGGGCGCCACGGAGCGAATTGCCGCGATGACTTTCGCCTGAATGCCAAACCAGCGATAGCCATCTTCCACCATCGGCTCGTTGAGCACTTCGAAAAACGTTAGCTCAGGGTCCCGAGTAGAAAGATGTTGGGCCAGCGCGCGCCAGAATCTTACGAAGTTCTCAACGTGACGATCGTCTGTGTTCAGTTTCACTTTGAACTCGTCTGACGGATGAATGTCAACGATCACCGCCAGGCCTTGAGCAAATATCATGTCAAGCGCGCTGTCGAGGTAGCGGAGATACTCGGTTTTCAAAGTGGCCGGGTCGGCCCAATTGAAGAGCGGCGCCGGCTCTACAGTAAAGCGAACATGATCAAAACCCAGTGACTTAATCAGCGCGATATCCTCCGCCGTAGTGTGACTTTCCAAGTGCGCCTTGGAGTAGTCGTTACCAATGGACTGCGAAAACCAATGACTCAGATTGATTCCGCGCCGCAGCCGAGCCAGTCTGGACGGGCTAACCTCTAGAACCTGAGGCGCTCTGTTTTGCTGAGCGACCTGGGTACCTGATGTTGCGCTCTGGGCTTCGGCTGGTATCTGCCACAAGACCAATGTAAGAGCGGCCAGAAGCAGCGATAAGATTTGTTTGCGCAAGCTGGCCTCCTCACAACCATCCGCCAGACCATATGTTATGGCCGGGCTACCGACAATAAATTTTTTTCCCACGGCGCGCTCAAACAAGAAATGACAGACCAGAGCATGAAACAAAGCTAGGTAACTGAAAAAGTGGTAGTGAGCCTTATGTCTCGAGATGAGCTTCCCACCATCACCTGGAATTGCCCTGGCTCGACGACCCAACGCTTGTGAGCAGGATCATAGAAGGCCAGGGACCTGTCATTGAGGCCAAACTTAATAAGCTGAGATTGACCGGGCTTCAATCTGACTTTTTCGAATCCCTTCAGTTCCTTGATTGGTCTCTCAACGCTGGCTTCCAGATCCTGTATGTATAGTTGGACCACTTCGGCTCCCTGCCGGCGACCGGTATTTTTTACGACTACTTCCACGGTCAATGGCTCGCCGGCCTTGATCTGAGTGCGGCTAAGTTTGAGATTGCTGTATGCGAACGTGGTATACGAAAGACCGTGACCGAAGGGAAAAATCGGATCAATTTTGTGCTTGTCGAAATGGCGATAGCCGATAAATATGCCTTCCGAATATTGTCCTTTTCCGGAGACTCCGGGATATTGCTCCGGACTGGAAACAGCCACATCCTGCCGCGCCCGGGGAAATGTAAGCGGCAGCTTGCCGGACGGATTCACGACTCCGAAGAGCACATCGGCAATGACGTTGCCATCGTCTTGTCCGGGATACCACGCCTGGATAACTGCCGGCGCACTGTCTACCCATTTGTTCAAAAGCACGATGGCGCCCGTGTTGAGTACTACGATCGTTCTTTTATTAGCGCCCAGGACTGCCGTAATCATCTGGTCCTGCTCGTCGGGCAAATCAATGTTTGCGCGATCGTCACCTTCAGTTTCAAAGTCGCGCGCAAAAACGATCGCGAGATCACACGACTTGGCAATCTTCACCGTATCGGCGATCAAGGCCGCGCCGGTCGTGGCCGGATCGCTCTTTGACAGATCATTGCCCGGGACAAATCTGACGAACTTTACAGCGATTCTCTCGCCGACGCGTTGTGTGATGGCACCCAGGGGACTGATGGTATAAAGCGGCGACATACGCGCGCTTCCCCCGCCTCCGCTCGTCGCTCTGTCAACGTAGGCTCCAATAATGGCGATGCTCTTCAAGCGATTTAGATCAAGCGGCAACAGGCTGCCTTCGTTCTTGAGCAACACAACCCCCGCCTCAGCCACGCGACGACCGACCTGCGCCTGAACGTTGTAATCGATCGGTCCAATCGCAGCCGGGCGATCAAAGAATCCAAAGCGCATCATTATGCGCAAGATGCGGCGCACCTTGTCGTTGATCGTTGCTTCACTTACCTGGCCCGTCTTAACTGCCTCGCTCAGCTTAGCGCCAAAGAACTCGCCCGTTGGCATCTCCATATCAAGGCCGTTGTTCGCTGCTGCTATGGTGCTGTGAGTCGCGCCCCAATCCGAGACGGCGAAACCATCGAAACCCCATTCGTTCTTGAGAATGTCTTTCAGTAGATGGGTGTTCTCGGATGAATGAGTGCCGTTCACTTTGTTGTAAGCAGCCATTACTGAACCGACACGTGCTTCTTTGACTGCCGCCTCAAAAGCGGGTAGATAAATCTCGCGCAGGGTGCGTTCGTCGACTTCAGCGCTTACGGTCAGACGTTGCTTTTCCTGATTGTTTGCCGCGTAGTGCTTGACCTCTGCTATTACGCCCTGACTCTGAATTCCCTTGATGTCGGCCGTGGCGATCTGAGCGGTTAGATAAGGATCTTCACCAAACGTCTCAAAATTCCGTCCGCCTTCTGGAACACGAACGATATTAACCATTGGCGCCAGCAAGATGTTCTGACCTTTCGCTTTTGCCTCGGCGCCCATTGCGGCTCCATAACTTTCAGCCAGTGCGCGATCCCAACTGGCTGCTAGAGCTACCGGAGCCGGAAAGGCTGTGCCCGGTCCATGTCTGATCCCAGCGGGACCATCTGTGAGCGTAAGCTCCGGTATTCCGAGTCGGGGAATTGCAGGCACATAACCGATGAAACCTGTTAGTCGTTCGCCATGGACCATCTGGATTTTCTCTTCCAGCGTCATCCGCGCAATGATCGCGTCAACCTTTTGCTCAATAGCTGACCCGGCAACCTGCTCACGAGGCACATTGATCGGTTTAGCCTGGCTGACCTTTTGACTAGCCAGAACCACGAGACTCGCAGCGCTGCTTTGCCCAAAAAAAGCTCGGCGACTGATCGTTTTCGTCTTCTTCACAGTCTTATCTCCAAGGAGCCTTCGCTGCGAATGCTCGTCAATTGGCTCGCGCGGCACGATCTAACATTTCTACCAAAGCCTCAGGCGCCGACCATTGGGCATTGTGGTCCGCTTCCATTTGCCATACGGTCCAGCCACGCTCCTTAGCCCGCGCAGCTTGCGGCGCAAAGTCGTCATCTTCCGGCTTGTGTCCTTTTTCAACCGTCAGGATGTAGGTCGTGGGAATCTGCCGCGCCGACTTATTTTTCAGAACCAGCGGTTCCGTGAAAGTCTTGAGCGGCTGGGGCACATCTT
This sequence comes from Chloracidobacterium sp. UBA6041, assembly GCA_002427845.1. Classification (GTDB taxonomy): domain Bacteria; phylum Acidobacteriota; class Blastocatellia; order Pyrinomonadales; family Pyrinomonadaceae; genus PSRF01. Next base: position 6,321 of record DIYZ01000252.1, read on the forward strand.
TGGGCGGCGCCTGATCGGGCTTCACCCAGGGAGGCACGATGTAGTCGCCCTTAATCATCGGTTTCAACCAATCTCCGCGAGAACCGATCAAGCTCATTACAGACTCACCATCGTTGGGCGCGAAAGCATCGAGGTAAACGAGCCGGCGAATCCTGTCCGGCACACGGTCCGCGACGCCAGTTATCACCATCCCACCATAGCTATGGCCGACGAGAATGACGTCGTGCAAATCCTCAAAGAGAATCATGTTGACGACGTCGTTAATATGCGTACTCAAATTGACATCAGGCGTGGCCAGATGCACCCGCTCACCCAAACCAGTGAGCTGTGGTCGATAGACACTGTAACCTTTCTCTCTCAGCAACGATTCAACGCGGCGAAAGGCCCAACTGCCCCCCCACGCGCCGTGGACAATCACGATAGGTGGCTTTGCAGGAGTAACTATCTTTTGAGCGCGCGCATCGCTGTAGTTGCTAGTCGAGACCAATAACAGCGCCAGCAGCGTCGCTGCTACAACAGTTTTTCGAAAGAACACAATCCGTCTCCTCTTCATTGAAGGATAGGTACCGGGACTGGGCGTTGCTGACGATTCGTAACGAATGCCCTTGGCTCAAAGCTTGCGCTCTGAGGCGGAGTGATCGGATTCAATGCCGGCTCGGTTTGCTGTCCAGCGAAAACTTGCGCCGCCTTGAAAACGGGAACAGCGCCAGCCAACAGTCTGATTGCGTCTCGTCTGGTTATCGACATTGAGTCAAACCTGTCATCCGAAAGCCTGCGAAGCTGGCTAAAACCGATCGAAATCTACTTCGCCGGTGCGCGACTAACCCGCCATTTCACTTTCCCGGACAGCGGATCGTTCTTGAGTGCAAAGCCGCTCGGGTCGGAACCCAACTTAAGTGTTAGCAGATCTCCCTCGGGCAGGGCGAACAGTCCGGACACGGGTAAGTTGTCGGTGCTGAACACTCGCAGCTCGACATTGTTCCAATCCATCTCCGACGTGCTCTGGGCCACCTTGATATGCGGTATGACAGAATGATCCTTAACCAGCAGCACAACCGGAATCTGGCCCGGAGCGATCTGATGCCACTGCGCGCCCTGATATACCTTGCCGGTTTGATAATCGATCCACGCGCCGGGCGGCAGATAGACTTTACGGCTCGCAGCTTCGTCAAACATGGGAGCCACCAGCAGGCTCGAGCCGAACATGTACTCATCATCGATCGTCCATGACGTTCGATCATCCGGATACTCGAAGAAGAGCGTTCGCAGCATGGGGAAGCCATGCGCCGAAGAGTCCTTCGCTTGCGCGATGATGTAGGGCATGAGCGAGTATTTGAGCCCCAACGCACGGCGAAAGTCCTCGGTCAAAGCCTCGTCGTATTCCCAGGGCTCACGTGGTGGTGCTCCATGTGCTCGCGTGTGCGAAGTCAGCACCCCCCAGGCCAGCCACCGGCGATAAAGGTCGCGGGGCGCGCGCTCGACAAAGCCACCCACATCATGGCTCCAGTAGGTGAAGCCTGACATCCCGAATGACAATCCGCCCCGCAGTTCCGCAGCCATCGCTGAATTCGTATTCTCGGCATCGCCACCCCAGTGCAGTGGATAGCGCTGGCTGCCGGCCCACGCGCTACGCGCCCAGATGACGTTCTCGCCATTTACTTCTCTGGTTATATCGGCGACGGCCTTGTTGTAACGCAGCGGATAGAGGTTGTGCTCGTACCAGCCTGTCCGCCCCGAAGCGTATTGACCTGTAAGCGGCGCCCCTTCACCAAAGTCCGCCTTGATCGCCCCCACACCCATCTTGAGCAGGTTCGCCAGTTTTGCTTGATACCACTTCACTGCTTCCGGATTACTCATGTCGACAACAGCGTCTTCGAACGGCAGCGCCCCACCGTCGTTCTTCACCTCATAGCCTTTGTCGACCAGCTCTTTGAACAGTTCGTTCTTGCTGGTGAAGTAGGTGTACTGCCAGAGGCTGATATGAAATCCCTGCTGCTTTAGGTCAGCGATCATTTTTGCCGGGTCGCGGAATCGTGAAGTAGAAAACTGATAGTTGCTGCGCCAGTCGGTTTCGAACCAACCAGTGTCGAGGTGAATTACATCTGCCGGCACCTTATGCTGCCTGAGCTTCGCCGCCACTTCGCGCACTTCGTCTTCCGACTTGTAGGTGATGCGACTCATCCAAAAGCCGAACGACCAGAGCGGCGGTACTGGACTGCGACCGGTTAGCGCCGTGTACTCAGACAGAATGTCTTTTGGCTCGCCGAGAAAAACAAAGATGTCCAGATTTTCGTCGCCGGAATAAATGACGTTGTGCGCGTCATAGTATTTGCCGAAATCAAAAGTGACGGGCGCGCTGGTGTGCACGAACATGCCATAGCCGTTGCTGCTAAGAAAGAATGGGATCGGCTTGTACATGTATTCGTTCTGCGTACCCATGCCGTCGCGCGCGAACTCGACGACGTGCTGACCACGCTTATTCAAGCCCGTGAAGGACTCGCCGCAGCCGAATATTTTCTCGTCGTGCTGCAGTTGAAACGTTGCGGCAACGCGGCGGCTCAAGTCGCTCGCGCGACGGACAAAGGAAAAAGGAATCGGGGTAATGAAGGTGTTGGGATCACCGATGTTCTGCGTGCGCGTCAGCAGATGACCTGCCTTGTCGTAGAACTCAATGTGCCAGGGCTGCTTGATGATGCGCACCTGTCCAAACGCACTGGTATAAATGATCGCTTGATCAGTCTGTTTCACTTTCCAGGAGTTATCTTTCGCTACGGGGCCGGCAAGCATCAACGATGAGCCGTCGCTGAGTGGCACCGCGCGCGTGTTGAATCGCAGCCTGACGGTGCGCGGACTGACGAAGGTAACGGAGAAAGGTAACTTCGGATCCTGATCATATTCGGTGCCCGGGAATTCGGTTGATCGGCCCCGCGCGAAGGTGACATCCATCTTGTTGAATGACAGCGTAGTGCTCCTGACATACCTGTCCCACTCAAGCGTGCCCTGACCGGTTGCCGAATTGAAATCCACCACCTTGCTGCCGATGAAGTAAATATTCTCCATCTTCTGGAAGTCCAGACTGACATCAACCGGATCGCCAAGGACTTGAGCCTTTGCAATAGCAGCGAAAGTCACAAGACAGGTTACGATCAAGGCGATAATGGAAACGGCGCGAGAGGGCCGCACATCTTCGATAAGTTGCGATGTCAAGTTTTATCCTCCACTCGGAAAACATTCACCACGTCCTTAAAAATCAATCACGCTCCGTTGAGATTAGGCACTTGTGCCCGGCGTGCGCGGCGGCGGACAAGTCCGCACTCTAAACGGTGCAGTAAATATTTTTAGGTGCGGCTACGGGCGCATCGCTATGGTTTGATCTTGACCACGACGACACCATGACTCCCAACTGTCGCGGAAAAGCTGCCGGTGCGCTTGCCGAGATCCTTCATGGCCCAAAGGTCGCGAACGGAAGCAGGCAGATAATCCGGATAGCCGATGTCGCTCCATTTAGCGGATATCTTGCTTTCTGCCGTGCCCCGGTTCAGCAGGGCGACGGCGCGGCTGCCGTCCGCCAACTGCCTGGCCCACACTTCCAGTTCTCCTTCACGCTTAACCCTGCGACCCTGCATCCCCAGCTGATCCTGATCGACGGCGATGACCTCTTTATTCGTCAGAATCTCAGCAATTTCCGGAGACATACTGCGAATGTCGTTGCCCGCAATCAGCGGCGCCGCCAGAATGCACCAAAGACTGAAATGCGATCGGTATTCCGTTGTTGTCATTCCGCCGTTGCCGACTTCCAACATGTCCGGATCATTCCAATGACCAGGACCGGCATAAGATTCGAGACCGTCCTGCAGATCGAGGATGTGAACGAAGCCCATACCGCCCCAGTCTCGCTGGCAATCCCAGCAGTCCTGAATATCACCGGTGGTGCGCCAGAGATTGCCCACGTCTCGCGCCCAAAGCCAGGGTTTTGACGATCCCCACTCGCATAAACTGAAGACCATGGGACGTCCCGACTTCACCAGTGCATCGCGCATGATTGAGTAAGACGCCTGCTGGTTCTGGGTGCTGGTCGAACACCAATCGTATTTCAAATAATCAACGCCCCAGGCGGCGTACTGCCTGGCATCCTGGAATTCGTAGCCTCTGCTGCCGGATCGTTTCTGGCACGTGAGGGTACCGGCATCGGAATAAATCCCGAACTTGAGTCCCTTTGCGTGGATGTAATCAGCGAGCGCCTTGATACCGGACGGAAATCGTTTGCCATCAGGAATGATATTGCCCTGGCTGTCCCGATCCACCTGCCAACAATCGTCGATGACAATGTATTGATAACCGGCATCCTTCATCCCGGTGCTGACCATGGCATCGGCGATTTGTTTGATCAGTTCCTCGCTGACGTTGCAAGCGAACTTGTTCCAACTGTTCCAACCCATCGGCGGAGTTTTGGCCTGGCCGTTGTCGAGGGCGCGCAACTCGCCAGCCGGCAGGCAGGTGATGAATAAAAGGCAGAAGAAAGAATGTAGGAGGCGAAGAGTGTTCGTTCTAGTCATCCGAAAATTCCTTCGTCAATCCTGGTGCTCGCTTTACGAAAATGATCGGAGAGCGACCTGGCAACCTACAAAGCCTGTGGCAGGACGCTTCATGACATCGTTTCCTGTGCGCGCAAGCTTCCATAAGGAACAGGCTGCTTTACGTTTGCACCTCAGGCGCTCCTCAGGTCGCACGTCAATTCGCACGTCAATCTGTGAAGGTGACATTGTCAATAACGACCGTGCCATTGATCGGAGTGCACTGGTTGCAGTACACACTAATTTGCACTGACGTTAGCTTCCTCAACACTTCCTTTGTGTCGACGTGGTCTTGCACCCACGAAGGTTGGGCCAATGATTTCAACGGTATCTTGTAGGTATTGAAGCCAGTAGGGCTGAGCTTAAAGGTCGCTTGTGGAAAACCGTATTGAAGATTGATACCCTGCCCATGACTGGTCAACTCGACGCGCATGTATTGGACGCCGGTTGGCGATGGCGTGCCCTTCGCATAAATTTGAAACGTCAAATTCTTATAGCGGCTAACATCTTCCGCTACTCGTTTCCCGTCCCGGTCCGGCAGACCATGTATGTCCAGCGTTACGTTGGCGTAGTTATTCGGCGAGGACAATATATAGCTGAACGTTGCGGCCTTGTTTGGCTCATCCGCCTTGAGCCTGACCAACTCAGGCGCGTCCTTGGCTCCCGGCATACCCGTGAATTTAGCGGGATTGCCGGGATTCTCCGAACCGGCAAATATCTGCACGTAGCCGCCGCGAGTGCTCACGGGTCGGTTGTCTTTCACTGTATCAAAGTCCGCGTACACGAGCTTATCGTCTGACTGAGCGACGGCCGTTGAAGACTTGTGCGTACCGACGGCGAAGAAGACGGTCAATAAAGCCAAAGCACAAAAAGCAAACGCAGACGTCACTTTCCTCATGCCATCATCTCCTAAGTCGATACAAGTATTTCTATCATGCCGCTTTCGAGTAGCCAGCCGTAATTGACTCTCGGTTTATTAGCGATCCGTTTTTGCTAGCATCATCAATAGCAAGCGTGGTCTTTAATCCATCAGGAGAGTCTCAACGTGCAGGAAGCTCTCACTGTCAGCGATGTCGGCGATCATTGTTCTCGAGGCGCTCTGGAGGACGCCAGGGTTTGTTGTATCAGCATACAAAAGATCTGCGCGCATATTATTCCTACCAATGCGATCGCTATGGTTTTCATGGCCAGTTGCGTCCTAACGAGATCTTAGTTGAAGGAACGGTGTCCCCATTCTCTTTCATTCCCGGCTATTGTTCAAGGACAATTTGAGGCCGCGCGCACTTGTACCAATATGATTACAAGGCCCGTAGAGAATGCTAGAGTGTTCGGGAAGTAAGCCATCAGAGCCTTTCGTGAGGATGTTGTTCATCGAATCCATGCAGCTATCAAGTTGTGTTCACGAACTGACGTCGGATACGCCGCCGGAAATCTCTTACGAAGAAAACAATCGCTTGATCGATGAGTCAAAGCAGCAGATGGGAGCTGAGTTCATTTGCAAGTAATCAAACGAAACACTCAAATCAGATTTTGCCTGGTAGTCTTGGCGTTATCGCTCCTGCTGGTTCTTCAATTCGGTAGCGTCGTCACGACAGCAATAATGATCCGGGGCACCGCCAAGGAACCATCGAGGTATCAATACCCTTTTCAAAATCCGAACCGGCCCATTGAAGAGAGAGTCGAAAACATCCTTTCGCTGATGACGCTGGATGAAAAGATCGCGTGTCTGGGGACGAATCCCAGTGTGCCGCGTCTGGGAATCAAAGGGAGTGGCCACGTGGAAGGCATACATGGCCTGGCGCAAGGTGGGCCGGCGAAATGGGGCCGCCCAAAAACAATCCCCACAACGACGTTTCCTCAAGGCATTGGCCTTGGCGAAACGTGGGATCCGGACATCCTGCGGCAGGCAGGGGCGATTGAAGGCTATGAAGCTCGGTACATCTTTCAGAGTAGCAAATACCATCAGGGCGGAATCGTCATCAGGTCGCCTAACGCTGATCTGGGTCGCGATCCGCGGTGGGGCAGAACCGAAGAATGCTACGGCGAAGATCCCTATTTCAACGGAACGATGGTGGTCGCTTTTGTAAAGGGCCTTCAGGGCAATGACAAAACGTACTGGCAGGCAGCCGCGCTGATGAAACACTTCCTCGCGAACAGCAATGAGAACGATCGCGACAAAACGTCTTCTGATTTTGATGAGAGACTTTTTAGAGAATACTACTCGGTGCCGTTCCGCATGGGCGTCGTCGAAGGCGGCTCGAGAGCCTTCATGGCCTCTTATAATGAGATGAACGGCGTGCCGATGACCATCAATCCCGTTTTAGAAAATGTCGCGCGCAAAGAATGGGGACAGGATGGCATCATCTGTACTGATGCCGGCGCAATGCGTAACCTTGTCACTTCCCAGAAATACTCTCCGGACTTTGATCACGCCGCCGCCTCGTCGGTGAAGGCCGGAATCGGCCAGTTCCTGGACAAGTATCCCGATGCCGTGCGCGGTGCGTTGAAAAGAGGCCTACTCACGGAAACCGAAATTGACGAAGCACTCAAAGGAAACTTCAGAGTGATGATTCGGCTCGGCTTACTGGATCCGCCGTCGATGGTTCCCTACTCAAATATCGGCAGCGAGCCTGAAGATCCGTGGCTGACTGAAAAGCACAAAGCCGTCGCTCGTCTGGCAACTCAAGAGTCCCTCGTCTTGTTGAAGAACTCGAAAAACCTCTTGCCCCTGGATAAGCACGCGGTGAAGTCAATCGCCGTCATCGGCCCACGCGCAAACGAAGTTCTTCTGGATTGGTACAGCGGCACGCCACCTTACAGAGTTACACCACTCGAAGGAATAAAGAGCAGCGTCGGTCCAGGCGTGAGCGTCGGCTTTGCGGCGAACAATGATGAGGACGCCGCGGTAAAACTCGCACGCGCATCTGAAGTGGCAATTGTCTGCGTCGGGAACCATCCCAACGGGGGCAACGACTCTGTCTGGGGCAAAGTCTCAACGCCGAGCGAAGGACGTGAAGCGGTCGACAGACAATCGATCACGCTCGAACAGGAAGAACTCGTCAAGCAAGTCTACCAGGCGAATCCCAGAACCATCGTTGTGCTTGTCTCGAGTTTCCCATATGCGATCAACTGGACTCAGGATAACGTGCCGGCCATTCTCCACATGGTCCTGAACAGCCAGGAAGAAGGTAACGCGCTCTCCGATGTACTATTCGGCGACTACAACCCCGCTGGACGACTTGTGCAAACCTGGCCCAGGTCGCTTGAGCAGTTACCGCCGATGATGGATTACGACATTCGCCACGGGCGGACTTACATGTACTTCAAAGGCGAACCGCTGTATCCCTTCGGCTACGGTCTGAGCTATACGAGCTTTTCTTATTCCAACCTGCGTACCAGTGCCAAGTCGTTGCCTGCGAGCGGTTCAATCCTCGTGAAAGTCGATCTCAAGAACACGGGTAGTCGCGCCGGCGAAGAGGTAGTTCAGTTGTACGTCAAACACCTGACCTCTTCCGTCCAGAGACCAGGAAAGGAGTTAAAGGCCTTCAGGCGACTCGCTTTGCGGCCGGGAGAAACCAGGACAGTAACGCTCGAACTAAAGGGCGAACAGCTCGCTTATTGGGACGTGTCTCGCCATAAGTTTGTCGTAGAAAGCGGTTTGTCTCAGATTATGATCGGGAGTTCTTCAGCGGACATCAAACTGAAGCAACCAGTAAAGGTTGTGAAATGAAGAAACGTCACCTGTAGTAATGAGCCACCGCGGTATGATGTTCTCGCCCTGGAAATCGGCGATCAAGTGAGCGGGCCTATTCTGAGCGATGGACTTCCTAGGGTGCCGCAGCACGGGCGCGCCACTTAGCTTCTATCTCTCTCATTCCCGCAGCCTCCGCGGCCAACGGATCGGCTTCGATATACTTATGAAGTTCGTCAGCCGCCTGTAGGTACTGGCGCTCGCGAGCGTAAAGATTAGCAAGATATATATGAGCCCGAGGCAC
>DIYZ01000106.1 GCA_002427845.1 Chloracidobacterium sp. UBA6041
GGCGGAAGCATAAAGCCCAGGGTGCAGCGAGCAAAGCGAGCAAACCCCGGGGTTAATGGCAACAGATCATACTCAGCCCGCTTTAGCGGGCGACAGACCTCGCAACTCAAACATTCTGCCGCCCGCTAACGCGGGCTTCGAGTTCCTTACTGCTCTGTACCCAGGGCTGCGCTTCGCTGCATTGCGTTTCGCTACGCTTGCCCTGGGCTTTATGCTTCCGCCTGCTCTGCAGGCTGTTGAACGGTTCCCTGCAAAACACTCGCTTACCCCTTCGAGGTAAACCAACCATCACGGCTTCTTGTCGGTTGGCGCCTCAGTCTTTGGTGCGTCGAGTTTGTAATCACCGACGTCCCCCGAAAAGTGTTTGTAGTCGCTCCACTCCAGAGTCTTATTGAAATCGCCGCCGCCAAACACCAGAACTTTTACGGAAAGATTGATCTGCGCCAGACGTGGTAGCCAAACTCCCTCCACCATTCGCGTCTGTTCCATTACCACCGCCGCGCCGGGGCGCAAATTAACCAGCAGACCACCACCCATCTTGAAGCCTTCCGCCAACTTCGCCTCGAGCCGCATCACCTGCTTGTCCGCCGGATCAATCCAAACGACTCCCACCAGTTTTGAGATCAGATCCTCCTGCCGGTTACTGGGTTTGAATCCCGGCCGAGCACGAAAGTCGAAGACGACGGCATCGCGATCGCGAAAACGCTCACGACGGGGTGAAACAAATTCATGGATTCTCAAAAACTGCGAAATCTCTACATCATCATCTTCCTCTTTACCCTTCGCAGCTTTCTTGCGCTCTTGCTCCGCGCGACGCTTTTGTACTTTTTGCTCGTCCTTATCTTTTTCGCGTTCAGCCTTTGCCAATTCTTCTTCAACACGCTTCTGTTCTTTGGCCGCGCGTTCGGCGGAGAGCGGAGTGCCATCTTCACTGATCAATTTCATTACGGGTTCACGATTGGCGATGGGAAAAACCTCGTACACCTTGACTGTTTCCTTCTTCACCTCACCTTTGCCGCTAATCTCGCGATCAGTTTCTTTCTTTAAAAACGAATACTCACTGAAGCGTTTCTCCAGCTCGTCCTGATTACGTGAAACTTCCCGCAGCAACGCAACCACATCGACCGCATCGGCGGCGAGCGGCGGATCGAAAATCGAATCCGTCAACCCGGTGTTGTAACTAGCTCGTTGCAGAATAAAAGTGAGGTCGCCTGTGCCGCTGTTTGTGCTGACACGATGGGGCTCAAGAACGTTTCCTTCCAAACGATATTCCGCAAACCGCGTCGTGGTTTTGCGGGCGTCATCTTCAATGCTGACCAACAACTTCGTGGTCGTGCTGAACAAATATCGCAAGCGCGCGCCGTTGCGCAGAGAAAACTCCACCACGTAAGCAGGGCCTGTCTCGAGTTGCTCAACTGAAACAACGTGGGCAAGCACATTGCTCTTCTTGATGTCCCCTAAGCGGCCGGCATCGAGGGCTGCCTGAAGTTTCGCGGCGGCGGCCTCAGCGCCGGTCAGGGTTTGCAACTTTCCATCAAGGCCGTGCAGCCACGCCGAACGCGCATTTGCCGCTGAGGTCAGTTGGCCATTTCCAAAAGTCATCTCGCTACGAAGCGACGCAGGCGCTTTGCTCTGTGTCTTCGCAATACCCATCATCCGATCCCCGAGCTGTATCTGCCATTCGTAAGTGGCATCCCTGATAGCGGCCACGCGCTTCTTGCCGCCGAGGGCCTTCAAGTAGCCCGCTACGATTTTCTCTGCCGAAGGTAGTTTGCGCGATGAGGCTCCCGCTTGCTGGCCGCACAGCGAATGGGTTGTTCCGCCCAGCAGCACCATCACCAGCGAAGCATAAAGCATGGCGCGCCGGCAGCTTCTGCCGGGCACGCAGGCTGAGGTTGATGACTTTGGAAATCTGATTATCAAAGTTTGATCATTCAATTTGGATAGGCGCGCAGGTTGGGAAGGGGGTATGCCCCCGCTCCCAATACAAAGGAAGCAGCAATGAAGTGGGATGCAACTTGAAAGGCCTTCATTTCTTTTTCCGCTTTGCAGACACGGCTTTCTTTGCACTCCCGGTTTTGGCCGCCGTTTTCTTGCGCTTCTTCTCGACTTTCTTGTGGGCCGCGGCGGTGACTTGCGCCACCCGCTCCGCCTGAGTTAGTCGCTTAGTTTTTCCTCCCTGTTCATGCGGGTGGTCCTGCTCAGTCATCTCGCCCTGATGTTTTTGATACTCAAATTCGTTTACCGGGTTTCCGGCACCTACCTTGGCAACATCGAGGTTTCTCATCTGCTCTCTGCCCATAACGTTCGATTCCTCCCGTTTCGAATGTTTAGAGTACAAGCTTTAGCTTGCCTCTGACCGATCAGCAACCTAAAGGTTGAACTCTGAACTTCTTCTTCTAGAACTGAAACCCAGCACCTCTCGATTCGGCTGCTTGACACTGGAAAGTTCGCATTCGTATAGTGCAATCTCGCGCGCGCAGACACTTTCAAGTGACTGCATCCGAAAGCCGGCTTAGCTCAGTTGGTAGAGCGTCTGATTCGTAATTAGAAGGTCGCCGGTTCAACTCCGGCAGCCGGCTCCAGCAATAAATTTTCCCAAACAGTATAGGTATCAAAATGAAGCGCGGCAAAGTCTGCTGCTTCAGGCAGTTAACCTGCGCGAAATAATTATCCAGCGTCATAACCAACGAACCGGTCGACTATGAAACTCACTGCCGCACAACTCGCCCGCTACAAGCAGGATGGTTTCCTCGTCGTGAATGACTTTGTAGATATCGCCTCCTGCGATCGCTTGCGTCGACGCGCCCAACAGATGGTTCACGACTTCGACCCGCATGGCCTCGTTTCAATCTTCTCTACGCGCGAACAGAACCGCTTGAGCGATGACTACTTTCTCGGCTCCGGCGACAAGGTTCGTTTCTTTTTTGAAGAAGATGCCTTCCTGCCAAACGGCACGCTCAAGCAGAGCAAAGAAAAGTCTATTAACAAAATCGGCCACGCTCTTCACGAGCTCGATCCGGTTTTCAGCGAGTTCTCCAGAACGCCGGACATAATACAACTCGTCTCTGACCTGGGTATCGAGCAGCCTCTGCTGTTGCAGTCGATGTACATCTTCAAGCAACCGAGGATAGGTGGCGAAGTTACCTGCCATCAGGACAGCACATTTCTTTACACCGAACCGCAGAGTATTGCCGGTATGTGGTTTGCGCTGGAAGACGCGACTGTCGAGAACGGTTGCCTCTGGGCCATCCCTGGTGGACACAAGCTCGGATTGAGATCACGTTGGTTGCGAAGTGCGGAAGCGGGAATGAAGTTTGAAGTGTTTGATTCCAGCGCCTGGCCGGAGGAGAGACTGGTGCCGCTCGAAGTAGCAACGGGCAGTTTGATTCTTCTCAATGGTCTTTTGCCACACAAGAGCCTCCGGAATCGATCTGCAAAATCCCGCCACGCCTATACACTTCACGTAATCAGCGCCGATTGCTGCTACCCGAAAGACAACTGGCTCCAACGCCCGCCGGAAATGCCGTTGCGCGGCTTTGAAGTTTCTTCCGACCGAAGCTGAACGACTATCAGTGCATCCCTGCAAAAACTGCCCAACAGGCAACAAAATATGTGATGCGAATTGCGAAAGGGGGCCTAATTCGTGGACCGAAGCAGGCCGCAGAATATTCCCTGGACGGCGACCTGGCTGGCAGGCAGGGTAAGCGGTTGGAGCTGGGAATTAGCAGGATGAAGCTCAACATTCGTTCCGCGCCGGTAAAGTTTTTTTAGAGTGGCCTGGTTCTCTTCGATCAGAAGGGCCACCACAATCTCACCGTTACGCGCTTCCGTGCGGTTTTCTATCAAGGCAATATCGCCATCACAGATGTGCTCGTCGATCATTGAGTCGCCTTTAACGCGCAAGGCGTAAACTCGTTCGGGTCGCACGCTACCGAGCAGGAAGCGTGGCACAGGCACGGTCTCATTACACTCAACAACATCCAGCGGCGTTCCCGCGGCAATTCTGCCAAGCAGTTTCACTTCACACAGTGCATCCGGATCATCGACCTTAACCGTGAGTGCAAACGAACCGTCTTCGTGCGTTCTGATTAACAGACCACGCCGCTCGAGCGCGGCAATATGTTTGGCGATAGTTGCTCTTGATTTAACGCCAATCGATCTCGCTATCTGTGCATAGGAAGGTTCGTGACCATGTCGCTCGGAGAAGCGCGTGATGTAATCGAGAATTTCTTTTTGACGCTGTGTACGTGGGAGCATAGGTTCCAGCCAATTCCCGAGCGCGCAATATATGAAGAGAACAATGCGACCTTGAGATCGCGGGCATTCTATGGCGCGCTAACAAAAGCGTCAAGTCTTTGTTTGCGCGCCACAGCTCAGATAGACCAAGCCGATCACTATTGGCGGTGAGAGTAGCGTGCTAGTGTTCGCGGAAAGATACGGACGCCGGCAGGCATCTCGCCCACGGGCACCGACTTGCCATTCAAGACTTCCGTGGCCTTCGTGCCGTAAACGCCTTCATTGAGATCATTATCCGGACTAATGACCGCTCCCTTTAGTGCTGCACCGATAAAAGCGCCCTTGCTACGAGAGTATGAAAGTATTCCGGCATCTAACCTCGGATTGGTTGAAGCCGCAGCTTCGCGTCCTACTGGACCGGCGGCCACGCCCACTTCGCCGCCAATCTCAAACTTGTCCCTCAGCAAACCATTCACGCCGTCCTCGTTCATAATTAACAACACGTAGTCTGTCTTGGTCGCGCCGATTTGAGCGCCAAAGCTCCCGCCACTCAAGTTGAAAAACGCCGGCGCCGACCAGCCATTCCTCGTGCGTCTGCTGATCACACCCTGACCGCCTTTGCCCCCAATAATAAAAGCGGCCTTGACTACATCCGGGAAAACCGCAATCGCTTCGGCTTTGTCAAGCAACTCCTTAGGTATCGCCTTGTCACGAATGTTCATGATCTGAGTAAAAACTTCGGCCGCTTCACGTGAATGGCGCGTCCCGTCCTGCATCCTGGACTTCTTCTGAGCCGAAACGAGGTTAGCTGAAGATACCAGCAACAAAAATACGCTCACTAAACAAATCCCCGCTCGTCGCCTCGAAAACTTCATTGTCACTCTCCTCACAATTGATGGAATACAAGCAAAACGCGCAGGCACAAGGTCGCTCCAATTTGCTCAAGAAACCTTTTCGTTTCGTATGACCCCGATACTACGCTCATTACCACAAAGACGATAGCAGCCTCTGACTGACGTCCCGAATTTAGATAGAAACTTTCCGCAATCGTAACGAGTTGGCGATGACTGACACTGAACTAAAACTCATTGCCGCGGCGGCAATCATCGGGCTCAGCAGAATACCGACAAACGGATAAAGAACTCCGGCCGCGATGGGAAGGCCGATCGAGTTGTAGAGAAAGGCGAAGAAAAGGTTCTGTTTGATGTTCCTGATGGTCAGACGGCTCAGGACACGAGCGCGGACGATGCCGCGCAGGTCTCCTTTGACCAGGGTAACTCCGGCACTTTTCATTGCCACGTCAGTTCCGGTGCCCATCGCGATACCAACGTGAGCTTGCGCCAGAGCTGGCGCGTCGTTGATGCCATCGCCGGCCATCGCTACAAACCTTCCCTCCGCTTGAAACTTTTTCACCACGTCCACTTTCTGATTAGGAAGGACCTCCGCCACCACTTCGTCAATATTCAACTTCCTGGCAACCGCCTCTGCCGTTGTGCGGCTGTCGCCAGTGAGCATGACAATGCGAATGCCTTCTTCGTGTAACTGTCTAATCGCTTCCGGGGTGGTTTCTTTGATCGGATCGGCGACGCCAACGAACCCCGCTGCTTTGCCGTCGACGGCCACGAACATCACTGTCTGGCCGTCGGCGCGTAAGCTTTCAGCCTTCGTCGCGAGTTCTCCGGCAGCGATTTTCAAATCATCGAGAAGAGCACGATTCCCGAGCGAAACTTTGTGACCATCAACCTCTCCAGTCACTCCCTTACCTGTTAATGAATTAAAGGCGGTTGCCTCTGCGAGATTGACGCCACGCTCTTGCGCACCAGCAACGATCGCTGCTGCCAAAGGATGTTCACTACCCCTCTCCAAACTTGCAGCCAATCTCAATACGGTTTGTTCATCAACCGCTTCAACCGTAACGATGCTGACCAGTTTGGGTTTGCCTTCAGTAAGTGTTCCCGTTTTATCAACGACCAGCGTATCAACTTTGCGCATGATCTCGATGGCTTCGGCGTTTTTGAAGAGCACTCCGCTCTGCGCTGCTTTTCCGGTTGCTACCATGATCGACATTGGCGTTGCCAAACCAAGCGCGCACGGACAGGCGATGATTAGTACAGCCACGGCATTGACTAACCCGTGGGCCATCCGTGGCTCTGGTCCCCAGATGCTCCAAACAATAAAAGTAATTACCGCAATGGCGACCACCGCCGGTACGAAATAACCAGATACAACATCAGCCAGTTTTTGAATGGGCGCGCGACTGCGCTGAGCTTCGGCAACCATCTGGACAATCTGCGCTAACAATGTCTCAGCGCCAACGCGCTCCGCTTGCATCACAAACGACCCTGTCCCATTTACCGTCGCGCCAATCACGCGGTCACCAGGATGTTTCTCAACCGGAATCGGTTCGCCTGTTACCATCGATTCATCGATCGCACTCGACCCTTCTATGACAACGCCGTCAACGGGCACTTTCTCGCCGGGGCGCACCCTTAAGCGATCGCCTACCTGCACCTGGTCCAGAGGAACATCTTCCTCGCTACCGTCTTCGCGAATGCGACGCGCGGTCTTGGGGGCAAGACCAAGTAGCGCTTTGATCGCCGCGCCAGTCTGGCTGCGCGCCCGGAGTTCGAGCACCTGGCCCAGGAGCACAAGCGTAGTGATGGCCGCCGCTGCTT
The DNA here is from genome assembly GCA_002427845.1 of Chloracidobacterium sp. UBA6041. Lineage (GTDB taxonomy): Bacteria > Acidobacteriota > Blastocatellia > Pyrinomonadales > Pyrinomonadaceae > PSRF01. Next base: position 6,915 of record DIYZ01000106.1, read on the forward strand.
CGAAGTAAACCGGCACTTCACCAGACGGATCGCGAAAGGATGGCGGAAAGATTTCAGGAAACAGCTTGGCGGTCACGCTAAAAACGTATGCTACGGCCACACCCAGACTGATCAGCGTGAACATGTTCAGGCTGCGATTCACAATTGACTGCCAACCGCGAACAAAGAACGGCCAGGCACCCCAAAGGACGACTGGCGTTGCCAGCACGAGTTGGATCCAACCCCACGCCCGCATCGACGCGATTCGTTCCAACGGTGTGCCTGGTATCAACTCGCTCATTCCGATTACGAGCAGGGGAAGAGTTAGAACCAGGCTCACCCAGAACCGCCGCGACATCTCGGCAAGTTCCGGATTCGCTTCTTCTTCGAGCGAGACAGTGCGCAGCTCGAGTGCCATCCCGCAAATTGGGCAACTGCCGGGCGCTTCGCGAACGATCTCCGGATGCATTGGGCAGGTGTAGGTAATCTTGTCAGAACCGGTAGCTGACCGTGGTTCCCCGCCGGGCAGCCCGGCTGTGGTGGTGGTAGCGGCCGGCTCGCTATGGTCCGAAGCGTTTGCCTGGCTAGGATCTCGCAGATGTTTTCTCTGGATTCCGACCGGCTGCACTATCACCGGCTCAGCAGGTTTGTTCACAAAGCGTTCCGGCTCTTTCCGGAACTTATGCAGACAGTGTGCGCTGCAAAAGTAATAAGTTTCACCGTGATGCTCGAACGAACCCACCGCCCGCCCGGGATCGATTGTCATGCCGCAAACCGGATCCTTTACTTCTCTTCCAAGTCTCATAGGGACTCTACCGAACTGGCTACTCCGTTGAAAATCTTGCAGAATGCGCGTTTCACAAATTCAAGTTCTCACGTTCGAGTGGGTTTACGCAAAAGATAACGAAGCATGATTATAGTTTGGTGCGTCAGCGAACACGCATTTTGTGAACCACAGTGCTGATAACGTTATCGAGTAGTGTCCTAATTTCAGTTCTCTCTGTTGTAACCTCGGTGTTCTCTCTGCCTCTGTGGGGAACAATCGCGAAGATTCACCACGGAGTCACAGAGGGCACAGAGTACGCACAGAGATTAGTTCAACCCCGGGACACGACCTGTTACCGATCAATCCGGGCGCATTCAACTTTTTATCTTGATGAGAGTCTCGCAAGTGATGTTAATATCGCGCCGAATTGAATAGTAAGGAGGTGGGAACAGGCTGGACGTTTCTAACCGGCAAGCCGGACGATATTCTTCTCTTGCGTAAGTCGCTCGGGTTTTTCTACAACGACCCCAAAGAGGATGCTGACCGAAACAACCACTCTGGTATGATCGTGGTTGGGACCGAACCTCTTATGCGCTGGACAATGTGCGAAGGTGGGGCCAACCGTGAGTGGATCGCCACCGTCATCCGGACGGAAATGGACGCACCCTTCCAGGGAGCTGTGGATGGGGTGAGGCAGGCCGATCCGGCTGTTCATGTTCAGAGCACGGGAACTGTGAAACGAGCCGCTCCGGCTCTGCACGTTCACAGGAAATAACCTTTTCTTTGGGAGAATATTCTAGAGAGCGGCGGCGTGAAGACGTCGCCGCTCTTAGTTTTGTCTAATGCAAGCTCACGGCGTAGTATGAATAAAAAAGGTTGAGAGCGAGCGGCGAGGAAACAATGGACAAGGAGCAAGGAAAGGGCGAGGAACGTTCTCATCATGACCGTGCAAAAAGATTCAGACTTGCAATAGCAACACTTTCCCTCCTTATCTCCGCATCTCCTGGTTTGCGCGCACAAGACTCCGCCACCACCGCTACGCTCGCCGGCTCTGTGCGTGACACCGCGGGAGCCACTATTCCAGGTGCAACCATTACACTGCGCCATCTCAACACCAACCAGACTCGACGCGTCACAACCGAAGCTGACGGCAGTTACCGGGTCTCCGCTCTCGCTGTTGGAGACTACGAGGTAAGAGCAGAAGCCGCCGGCTTCGCGCCTTATCTTAATCCTGATGTAACGCTGGCGCTTGGCCGGGCCACTTCACTCGACATCTCTTTACCTCCAGCCGGTGTGAATGCTCAGGTGACAGTTACGGATAGGCCGCCCGCGCTCGATGCCACCCAAACCGCCGTTACCACTTCGATTGATCCGGAGCGCATTGAGGAACTACCCGTCAACAGCCGCAACTATTTGGAGTTCACGCTGCTAGCTCCTGGAGTTGCTCCTTCGAATCAACAAGATTCCGGAAGCGGCGGCGCAGCGTCAGGGTCACCGCTTGCTGATAGTGGATTCACTTTCGGCGGTCTGCGTGCACGCAGCAACTCGATCTCTATTGACGGGCTGGACAATACAGATGAGACCACAGGCGCTGCCCGCATCGCTCTTTCACCGGAGATCATACGCGAGTTTCAGATCGTAAATAACGGCCAATCGGCCGAGTTTGGCGGGTCTGCCGGCGGAGCGATTAATGTGATTACCAGAGTGGGAGAAAATCAATTCCACGGGGACGCTTTCACGTTCTTCTCAAACGAACGCTTCAATGCCCGCGAACCCTTCGCCGATCGATCGCCGGCGAGCCGCTTGCGTTTCCGGCGGGTGCAGCCCGGCGTTGCCCTCGGAGGTCCCCTTAAACGTGACCGGCTATTCTTCTACGCCGCGGCGGAACAAGAGCACCTATCCGCCGAGGACGAAGCAGAGATTCCTTCGTCAACTCGCACGCGCATAAACTCGCTCTTAGCTTCCGGCTTCGCTCCGCGTCTTGCGGTAAGGTCACTTACAACCGGACGTTTTCGGATTGGTTCGGACGAAACCGAGATGGCCGGCAAGGTCACCTACATCGCTTCCCAACGTCACACATTGAACTTTCGTTTCGCCTTCACGAATCTCCGAGATCGCGGCGATGGCTTCAACACCGACGTCCTTACCGACAGATCCGCGCGCGGCTCGGTCTATACGAAAGACTATCAGTGGACCGGATCAGCCATCTCCGTTCTTTCACCGAAGGTAGTCAATGACCTCCGCTTTCAGGTGAGCAACCGCCGTGTCTTAACGCGTGCCGGCGATAGTGTCGGGCCTGGTGTAGAGATTGTTGGCCTCGCCCGCTTTGGCCGGCCCTTCGACGCCGACGCCACGCGCCGCGAAACACGCGGGCAGATAGTCGAAAACATTTCCTCGGTCGAAGCGCACAGTGAGTGGAAGGGTGGCGTAACTGTCAACCATGTTTCGCTCCGCAGCGATGCCCGCGACGGATTTGGCGGCCTCTTCATCTTTCGCACGGTTGATGACTTCGCTGCAGGTCGTCCGGCGATCTGGCGACAAGCGTTTGGCACGTTAGCCACCCAATTTGAGGTGACTAGTTTCGGCGTGTTTCTTCAGAATCAATGGCGCGCCACACCGCAACTAACTTTTAACCTGGGTGGACGCTACGACGTGGAACGTCTGCCGTCACCATTTCAGATTGACAAGAACAACTTCAGCCCGCGCCTCGGCATGGCCTGGAGTCCCGCAAAAGAATGGGTGGTGCGCGTCGGCTTTGGACTTTTTTATGATCGACTACCGCTCGCGTTTCTCAACCGCGCGATTCAGAAAAATGGCAGGCAAAGCTTTGAACAAATCGCCAGCGACGAAGACGCGGCGAGCGTCTTTGCCGCAACGGCGGGTGGTCGCGCTCTTACGCCCAGTGCTGGTATCGCTCCGTCGATCTTTCGCGCTGACCCCGGATTCGTTACACCCTACAGCGCGCAGATGAATGCCGGTGTCGAGCGACTGTTGAGTCAAGACATTACGATACGGGCCGATTATCTCTTTACGCGCGGTATTCATCTTCCGCGTATTCGCAACATCAATCTTCTGGCGCCAGTCGTACTAACTGCCGCGAACGCGGCCACGCTCGGCATCTTAAACATCACCCCACAGCAACTTGGTCGTCCTGTATTTGGACCGGGAAGAATCGATCCGCGTTTTGATTCCATTTACCAGATCGAAGATTCGGCAAGCTCCACTTACAACGGTCTGACTCTGGCCCTTAATAAACGGCTGAGTAACGAATTTGAGTTGCTTGCCTCCTACACGCTCTCGAAAACAACCGACGACGCCTCTGACTTTGGCGAGCAGCCTCAAAACCCTTTCGACTCGCGCGCAGAACGCGCGCTCTCGCGGCAGGAGGTGCGCCAACGTTTTGTCGTCAGCTCGCTATTTGATCTACCGTTTGGTGAAGAGGAAGCAAGCAAAGGCGGTGATAAAGAAGGCGATGATCTGCTGGGAACAATCCTGGGCCACATTGAGATCGCGCCCATTGTTACTTTGAGCAGCGGACGGCCGGTTAACGCGTTAACGGGAAGTGACGAAGAACGAAGCCGCGCCTTCCCTTTAACATCGCGGCCGCTTGGGTTGGGAAGAAACACTTTGCACACGCCAGGCTTTATCAACGTCGATCTTCGTGCGCTCAAATATTTTCCCTTCGGCGAGCGACGACGGCTCGACCTCGTGGTCGAAGCTTTCAATCTCTTGAACCACCCAAATGTTCTGGCTCTCAATCCTTTCTTTGGTTCGGGAGCGGCTCCCCTTTCGACCCTTCGCACCCCTACGTCATTTGCCGCCCCTCGACAAATCCGCTTCTCGATTGACTTTGAGTTTTAAGTGGAGGTAGACAGAATACTGCTGACGGTGCGTACAACTTTGTAAGGCTCCATCAGAACCTAAATACACTCCCGCAATGGCTGCTGACGTGAGTTCTAATGATGGTCTATTGAGGGACATTGTGGCCCTGTTTGATTCAGGCGAGTTACGTTAATCTACTCGCGCCATGTTTCTGTTGCTACATTCCGATGACTTAGTTTTTAGGCTTGGATATACCATCCTGATTTGCATCGCCATCGTTCTATTGCTGAGTTTCAGTGCTGCGCGACTTGCGAAGCCTAAAAAACGGAAGCGCGGCAAGAGAACTTGACTGCCGTTCAAAGGAGAACTTGTGATGGCCACATGGTTCTGGTATGCGGCCGGCTAGCGAGGTGAAGGCTTTGATTGAAGGCGCGAGCGGTCTGGGCAGTTAAAGCGCTCAAGGGTAGCATTCACACGAGGCAAAGAAATGTCGAGTCATGACGATTCCAATCGAGACCACTCGCACGAAGACGAACATTCGCATGCCGCGCCTGAACAGGATGAGAAGCAGCAGCACGGAAATGATCACGGCGACGGTGCACGTGGCCACACGCATGGGACGATAGATCCTTCCATCATAGCCACCGAGCGGGGGCTATGGGCGATCAAGTGGTCATTCGTTGGCTTGTTCGCCACCACTTTGTTGCAGCTGTTAGTCGTCTATTTTTCCAGCAGTATCGCCCTTCTGGCCGATTCGATTCACAATCTCGGTGACGCCTGCACTGCCATCCCGTTGGGTATCGCTTTCATTCTCGGGAAGCGCAAACCCAGCAAGCGATTTACCTATGGCTACGGCCGAGTGGAAGATCTGGCGGGCGTGGTAGTAGTGCTTACTATTCTGTCCAGTGCGATCGTCGCGGGTTACGAATCCATCCAGCGCTTCCTTCACCCTCAACCGGTCAGCTACTTATGGGCTGTGGCCGCTGCCTCCGTCATTGGCTTTCTCGGCAACGAGGGAGTCGCTATTTTTCGCATTAAGGTGGGCAAGGAGATGGGTAGCGCTGCGCTGATCGCGGATGGTTACCACGCACGCATGGACGGCATTGCCAGTCTCGCCGTGTTGTTGAGCGTCATCGGAGTGTCGATGGGCTATCCCCTGGCTGACCCGATCATCGGCATTCTAATGACTCTCCTTATCTTGCGTATCGCGTGGGAATCGGCTGCGGCAGTCTTCACGCGTTTACTCGACGGCGTTGATCCGAATGTGGTGGATGAGATAAAGGGGGAGGCGAGTCGTAGCAAAGGTGTAGAGGACGTGAGTGAGGTCCGCGTACGCTGGCTGGGTCACCGCATGCACGCGGAACTAAATGTCGCAGTGGCTCAGGGACTTTCTGTTGAGGAGGGCCACAACGTTGCTAACGAAGTGCGTCACGATCTGCTGCACAAGCTACAGTTTCTTTCGGGCGTGACGATTCACGTTGATCCGGCGAATGCATCAGGTGAAAAACACCATCACATCGAAGAGCATACGCACGATGGTGAACCCGCGCACTCGCACTAATGCGCGGTTTCAACGGTGAGCGAATGAAGCGCTTCATTCTCAAATTCTTGCCGATCTTATTGGCCTTCCTCCTTGGCATCTCCGCCAAAGCCGCTTGGGACAGGCGAGAGCAGATCCACAATGCTTGCGCTAATCTGTTCGCGTATTATCAAGACTGAAATCAACCTGATCCATTTCAACATTCAAATGAGCCATTACCTAAAAAGGGAGTCTGAAATGATTTACGAAAGCAATCGATACGCGCACGGATTCTTCCCAAGTCTCTCGACCAGACGATCGCGTTTAATCTTCAGGTCACTTCTGACATCGTTTGTATTTGTATTCCTGATCTCGGTAGCCGCCGAGGATAAGCCGGCAGTAACAAACTCGGCGTCGCCAGCCGCCGCGATGGATTGGAAGGCTGTTGAGGTCGCGCTCGGGAAGGCCGGCGCAATGCAACCAGGTGATGTCTACAAGGTTAGCTTGCCGCGCACCGACCTGAGAGTCACGGTCGGATCCGTTCAGATGCTAAGAAGCTTGCGCGCGGACTTCGTGCTGCGCTCGACAAGATGAACATCGTCAGGGCTCAAGCGAAATAGTAGCGTGTCAATTGTCGCCGGGGACGCTAACTAAGGAAGGTAATTATGAAGTCTTTTGCAATTATTGCCGGAGTGGTTCTGTCAGTTCTACTCACAGTCTTCGCGGTTACCTGCACGGGAAAGGCGCCGCCGGCCAATCTACTAAACACTGCTTCGACTGATTTGCCTGCCCCTGATTCTTCCGTCGCTCTTCCAGCTGGCAACCTTCCGCTTCGCACCTTGCGGGACGTGCCGCTGAGTGGGGCCGCGTCTCGTTTCGACTACCAAAGCTTCGACCCAAACACCGGCCGACTCTACATCGCACATCTCGGCGACGGCATTCTGACGGTGTTTGACGCAAGCAAAGAAACAGTGGTCGGCGATGTTAAGGATTTACCACGCGTCCACGCCGTGATTGCCATCCCCGAGCTTCACCGTATCTATGCTTCAGCTACCGGCTCGAACGAATTGGCGGTTATTGACGACAGCACCTTGCAGATCGTGGCGCGCGCGCCTGCCGGAGATTATCCGGACGGCATTGCCTTTGCGAGTAAGTTGAAGAAGATCTACGTCTCTGACTTGCATGGCAAGACAGAAACCGTGATTGATGCAAATACGAATCAACGACTGACGACGATTGCTCTTGGTGGAGGCGCGGGAAATACGCAGTATGATTCAGTTTCAGAACACGTCTTCGCCACGGTGCATCGTCAGAATCAGCTAGCGGAGATCGATCCGACAAGAGACCAAGTCGTTGCCCGTTACGAGCTGCCTGGTTGCAGCGAAAGCCATGGCCTGCTTATCGACAGCGAACACAGGTTGGCATTCGTTGCCTGCGAGGAGAATGCCAAGCTGGCGGTCTTTGATCTCGAAACGAAGAAAATGACGGCCATAAAGTCAACCGGCGCGGACCCTGACGTGCTCGCCTTTGATAAGAGTTTGGGCCGACTCTACGTTGCTGCGGAGAGTGGCATCATTTCGATCTTCGATGAGCGTGGGCGAAATCTCGAAAAGGTCGGTGAAGGATTTTTTGCTCCCAAGGCTCACACCGTCGCCGTTGACAGCCGCACCCATCGGGTCTATTTCCCATTACAGAACGTGGGCGGGAAGCCCATTCTGAGAATCGCCCTGCCCTCTGATAAGCAGCTATGACGAAAGCATTGAGGCGTATCGAAAACAGATTCAAACGCTTCGAGGCGGGCCCAATGTCTGGGCGCGCGAGACCCACCCAGTCACCGCTTTGAACGAGATGAACATCGCGAAGAGGAGGTAGCTGACGAATGAAGAGGGCGCTGCGTCCTCGCCAGCCAGCAACGCCTTCTCATACAAGAATTTCGGCAAACTTCACTTTCTGCTACGTGATTGTTTGCCCTTGAAAGCGAGGGACTCAAGATATATAAGGCGGACGTCTTTAAAAATGGGGCGATCGTCTTTTTGGTCCCCGACCTCAACCACTCGATGCATGTCGATAGGTCGTTGGTCCAGTCTTCGTTAACTGCTTGGGGGATAGGCTGGTAAACCTCAATTAGTTCGGGAGCGGAAGGTCGGGGACGAAGCCACGAGCCAACCGTATACATGAAGGTATTCCAGTCGTTCGTTGAAGGATGCATAGATACAGCAAGGATATCAAACTCTCCGAAACGGTACGGTCTTGTGGGCAATCCGGTCGCTTTGTCCTTACCACCCCTAGTGCGCTGCGTCTCCACTACATACTTCCCGTTTCGCACTTTCGGTTCGCCGCTCTCCTTCCGTTGCATTTTGACCTGAATGTTTATCCGACTGATCGAGTCTTCGATAAGGAAGTCGTATGCCGCATCTCCAGGGGGCGTCACATCTTTCCAACCCTCCAGTTTTCCGAGAACTTCAACGAGGAAGGCCGCCTCCGCGATGATGCCCCGAATGCCGCGCAACGTGAGGTCGCTCGCGCGGTCTATTGCTTCTAAGATCACCTCGGCTTGGGTGTTGAGTTTTGCCTCTATGGCATGGATGGGTATTGTTTTGCGCAGGTATTGAAAAACCTCTAGACGCTCCTGTTCAGTACAGGCCTCGAGGAGCTGTATGACTTCATCTTTTTTTGTCATCAAAGCGGTTTCGCGTGATGCGCGTTATGATTGAAAATCAACTTAGTCTAAGCTACTCTGCGACCGCTTGACCAGAACAACTATGTCGCTTGCACCAAACCAACAGTTTTCCTTGCCGCGTCCTTCGTATGAGCGTGTACGAATCCCCGGTTTCGCCCCCTACTACGAGACCCCGCTCGGAGCAGCATACTTAGAAGATGCCTTGGTAATTCTTCGCTCCCTCCCCGATGGCTCTGTAAACGCCGTCATCACGTCACCGCCCTACGCGCTTCACTTCAAGAAGGAGTATGGCAACGTCGACAAAAAAGATTACGTAAAATGGTTTCTCCCCTTCGCAAAAGAATTCTTCCGCGTGCTTAAGAACGATGGGAGTTTTATTCTCAACATCGGCGGAAGCTACAACAAAGGGTTGCCGACACGTTCGATGTACCTTTACAAGCTTCTCATCGAACTCGTCGAAGCCGTAGGCTTCCATTTGGCGCAAGAATTTTTTTGGTACAACCCAGCAAAGCTTCCTATGCCTGCAGAATGGGTAACAGTTCGTAGAATCCGCGTGAAGGACGCGGTGGAACACGTCTGGTGGCTCGGAAAGACTGCCTGGCCCAAGGCAAGTAACCGCAACGTTTTGAAACCCTATAGCGGCGATATGATCCGCCTGAACCAACGAGGAGTACGGGCAACGGTCCGACCCTCGGGGCACAACATCAAGTCAAGCTTCGACAAGATTGGTGCCGGTGGCGCCATACCTCCTAATGTCTTCGAGGACGCGCCCGATGACTTTCTGAAGTTTGGAAACAACTCCGCGAACGATATCTACAGCATGAGATGTAAAGAAGCCGGTATTAAGATCCACCCTGCCCGTTTTCCAGCAGCACTTCCGGACTTCTTCATGAGATTCCTCACTGACGAAGGCGACATCGTGCTTGATCCCTTCGCAGGCTCTAATACGACGGGGGCGGTCGCTGAAAAGTTAAACCGCCGCTGGATTGTCACCGAAACGGTTGAGGAGTACCTAGAGGCTAGCAAGTTTCGGTTTTGATAGCGCGACTTCGGGCTAGGAACGCCGAGGTCTTACTATGCCCACGACACGAAATAAGTCCATGAGGACGCGCATTAGAGAAGCAAGGCGGTCTGTTAAAGAACAAGTTGGTTTCGATATAGAAATAGACTTTGTGCCAGCTCCTATTTCAGACATCGGAATTGATGGCTACCAAGTTATACAAGCGGAAACATCCGATGAAGACCCAAACCATGATTTTTTTCTTTGGCATTTAGGAAGACATCAACAAGATTTTGCCACGCCGGAAGAGGCAACAGAAGCATTCGTTGAAGCGTGGTTCAAATTTGGACCACCGCTGTCCCTTACAGGCCTCCACTAACGGTGGGAAAATCCAAAACTAATCGATGGGGTGAGGACAGTGACCTATGAGGCTGAATGTCTCCGCCAAACGATTGAGGCCGGGGCAGCTCCTGTCGGAGTCCCCGGCCTCTCGGTTTTTAGATCTGCTATCGGTTAGGAGTCCCAAGCCAAGGGTCAGGACAAACTCCCTTTCGCAATTTCCCCTTCGCTCGCTGCCTAGTGTTTCGTCCATACTGCGATCACAGATCACGCCCTGTTAGTTGGTGCATACTGAGATCACAACTCACTGCTCATCGTCTGACTGTTACGGCGCGATCTTAGTGGCCGGATCGCTCCAGCCGCTTTTACCAGCCGAACCTAAGGCCGCAACGCGAAACCAATATCGCGTGCCACTCGTTAAGGCATTGATCCGAACTACCTCGGGCAGCCCGCGTGACATCTGCGATGCGCTTCATTCGCTGCCCTCTCGCATGCTCGCCGATCAGCGCCTGTCCTCCCTTTACAAGCTCGCTCGGCGTTCTTGTGGGCTTCATTGCATTCCTTGACGCACCGTTTGCGCGCGGAATGGTCGTATGCCGGGTGACGCTTGGGCCCCTTGTCGGGCTTCCAGTTTTTCCCAACCTTGTGCCGTGAACGCCAGGACTGCTTGAATGTTTGTCTCTCCGCGCGTTGATGGGTCTTCAACGCGATACGGTCTTCTCTCTGATGAGTCTTAAGCGCGCTCCCTTCCATCTTCTGTTCCGTCTTTACAACTTGCTTCTCTGGCTTGGGGCCCTTCTGCCCCAACACGCCCTCAGTCATGCCTGTGCCGAGCAGCACCGCGACGCTAATGGCCAGCGCCCCAATAGCTCGTTTTAAGACACTAATCTCATAATGCATTGTTTTGCCTCCATTCACTTTGGCAGAGCGCTGCTACAAAAGCAGTACATCTACTTCGCATAGCTTTGCCTCATGTAGCGAATGGCAAACCCTATGCCGTATTGATGGGTCTTCATCATTTGGACGCGCTTACTACTGCATTGTACGGACAATGGCGACAACCGTTGTCGCAGCAGTAGCCTCGACGCAGCAGATAACTCGCGGTGAAAACGATCGTGGGTCCTTCACAATAATAGTCTTCACCTTCAATTAATGGTGGTGGTGAGTTTGCAGCGATGTCCCCGAACCTGGAAACCACTGGCGCTTCATCTTTATCCAGAGATCGTTTGGCAATCGCTTCGCTGAGACAAACTGGACAAAGACAGTCTTGATCCGCACCAGCAACTAGGGAGACGTGCAGCAACTCCTCGCACCAGCAGCTACCTTTTCCTGCCGCCGGCCCGCAGCTAAAACTCGTGCCACAGTTTGAGCAGCTTTTCTGTTTTGATTGATCGCGGAATGGATCTGAGATGATTTGTTCGCCTGCGCTCACTGTCGTCCCTCAAGAAAGACCGGTGACGGAGAAGCTCTTAGATCCGCGTTGGAGAATTCGATCCTTTGAAACGCTTCGCGCGACCCTTCCCACTCGAAAACCTCGGGATGAATGAGATGAGCCAAAAGTTCCGTTCCCTCTACGACTCTCGGGCCAGGACGCGCAAAATAAGAGTTTGCATCCACTGCATAGACACGGCCATTGCCCACTGCTGGAAGATCGGACCAGCCAGGATTGTTGAAAAGTTGTGGCGTCTGTTCAACCACTTGGCCCAGATTGAAGCCGCAGGGCGTGATGATCAAAATTTCCGGAGCCCATTCCAAAACATCATTCCAGAGAATGCGAACTGAATCAGCTCCTTTGCGAGCAAGCGAATCGACGCCGCCTGCTATCTCTACCATCTCGGGCATCCAGTGGCCACTGCAATAGACTGGATCAAGCCATTCCATGCAAAAGACACGCGGCCGTTGCGGCAGAGTGCGGGTGACGCTAGCGACCTTCTCCAATCTAACGCGGCCCGCGGCGATCAATTCTTCAGCCGCTTTCACGCGGCCAGTGGCCTGGCCCAACTCGCGCAGGTTATCGAAGATTTCTTCCAGCGATTTCGGCGTCAGCCAAAGAATTTGCGGTTTCTTCGGCAGCAGATTTAGGGCTTGGGTTACTTCATTCCCGGAAGGGGCACAGACCTGACACAAGTCCTGCGTCAGGATTATGTCGGGAGCCAGTTCTTGTAGCAGCTCCTCGTCAACCTGATAAAGGCTAAGGCCATCTCGCATTCGCTGCGTGACTGCCGCGTCAATCTCCGTCTGGCTCATTTTCTCGATGGGAAGAACGTTGCGAACGACGATAGGCTTGCCTTTGACCTCAGACGGATAGTCACACTCGTGTGTGATGCCCACGAGTTGATCGCCGAGACCCAGAGCACAAGCCATCTCGGTCGCGGAAGGTAGAAAAGAGACAATGCGCGTGCTGGTCATTCTTATTTACGCTTGTGCGTGCGCCATATCACGCTCGCGCAGGATGGGGAATAGTTTCTCAGCCAGCGCAAACCCGCCGAATAACACTGTTGTGTAGACAGCATCGCCGACGAGTGTGTTTTGGAAAAACGGAATCGCAGCAACGTAACAAGCCAGCAGGCCGGCTGCTGTTTTCGGGTACAGCGGTTCAAATGCCCAGACACCGAAGTTGGTCACGACAAAAAATATGACTGAGCTTGCCAGAGCTGCTCCGGCAATTCGGAGAGCCGAGCGCCTTCTTTGCAACCAGAAGCCGATGCAAACCACTATGAGAAAGCTTCCATAGACGATCTCCATGTGGCTGTAGAAGCCCAGAACCAAATCGCTGAGAAGCAGGGCGGCGACGGGCACGAGCAACGCCAGCCGTTTGTCATTTAGATATGCTCCACCAAACAGCGCCACAGCAGTAATAGACGCAAGATTAGGCGGATGTGGAATCAAACGCGAAGCCGCCGCCGCCAGAATAATGAGAGCCACTACGACAAATCTAGGTCTCGACATATTGTTTCTCCTTGGATCTGGAATTGACTTTCGCCAGCTACTTGGAATCAAGACTTTATCACTGCGGCACTAGATCACAAAACCAGAAGCCGTCTCTCGAAACCGTTTCGCCGATTGAGAATTTTACTTGTTGAGCAAAGCTCGGTCCGTCGAAAACAAAAGTATGAAACTCTCCGTTCTCTCCGCAAGGATCAACGTTCGGCGGAAGCGAAGCGAGAAAATCATGGTCGATTATTCTTCCAGCAAATGATTGATCCAAGGCCTTCGAATCCACGCACGTGAGCACTGCTTTGAATCCCAGTTCAATGAACTCTTTAATAAAATCGGAAGTGTTTCGTTGCCAGACAGGATAGATGCCTTGCATTTTATGCTTGGCAAGAAATTGGTCACGATACACTCTGATGTCTTCGAGGAAGAGGTCTCCAAATATTACCGAGTCAATACCATTCTCGCGATATTCTCGGAATGCCTCTGCCATCTTCGTCTCATACTCCTCGTTGGTTGCAGCTTTTGAGATGAGCACCTTATGAAGCGGCAGGCCTAAACTTGCGGCCTGCCTTTCGAGCAGCACACGACGCACACCATGCATGCTGATGCGATCGTAGTCGCGCGTTAACGTCGTCAATAACGCGGCCACGCGATAGTCGGTCGATTTCTGAATCTCGTAGAGCGCAAGACAACTGTCTTTGCCGCCACTCCAGGACATCAATACCGGACTCAAATCTTTGCCGCTTTTGAAACTTGTCATTCGAACGACTCTTAAGTGAAGATAGCTGCGATCGGCTGTTTACTCGCTCAGCGTCCGATCGGATGTGACTTCAACCACTCCGCGCGCAGCATGAAGCTGCCTTCCGTAACAATCCGATCACCGACGCTCACTCCTTCCAGCACTGGATAATAGCCGTTACTCTCAGGGCCGAGGCGCACGGACCGCATCGCAAAGACATTAGGATCGCTCGTGGTCAGGAACACCACTTGTCGAGTATCGATGTTTTGCACTGCCGCGACAGGTACTACTGCAGTCGGCTCCGCGCCTCCAAAAGCAGCGAAAGCAACGTTCACGTACATGCCAATCTTGAGTTGCTGGCCGGGGTTGGCTAATTCAATACGTGCCTGGGCCGTTCGTGTTTGAGGATCAACCTTGGGATCAACGTAAGATATCTGACCACGAAAGACGCGATCCGGATAGGCGTCTGTGGTGATGCTCGCACCGCTGCCGACATGAACCTTGCCGAGATCCTTTTCATAAACTTGGCCAACTACCCACACGCTGGACAGGTCAGTTACGCGCAGTAGTTCTTTGTTGGCCTCGATGACCTCGCCTGAATTAACGGTGCGGCTGGTCACAGTACCGGAAGCAGGTGCCGGTAAGCTCACTTCTGAACTAATCTGTGATGTAGAACGCAGCGCACTGACACGTTGAGAACTCAGACCCAGAAGCAAAAGTCGTTGGCGTAGATTGGCTACTTCCGACTCCGCTGCTTTAAACTTGCTAGTTGCCAGCTCTAACTCCTCGCGGCTGGCCGCACCGATCTCAACCAGCCTCTCGGCTCGGTTATGATGCTTGTGGTGCTCCTCCAACTCGGCGACTGCCGCGAGATATTTCGATTGAGCGTCGGCAAGATCGTTGCTGGACACTACCGCAATTGGTTGGCCTTTGCGCACACTTTGTCCGAGTTCCGGCCCAACACTACGCACAATCCCTCCGACAAGCGACCGCACCGGAGTTTCCCGATAAGCGTTTGCCTGGACGACTCCCGTTGTTTGTTGGCCATTTGCTTCAGCGGACATGCGCTGGCCAACTGTTTCGATCTTGATGCCAGCTCGTTGGGCCTCCTCGGGAGCAAGTGTAAGTGTCGACTCTCCGGACGGAGCATTGTTCCCTTGATTGGACGTTTGCTCAGTGCCGATGTTGCGAGGCGCAGGTACGGGTCGTCCGCCGCTACCTCGCGGGATGAATAACCAGAGAAGCAGCGCAATAGCTGCGACAGCTACGACCGCAACGACGGCGACTATTGCGGTCTTTGCTGTACGACTCTCTTTGCTTCTGCTGACAGTGCTCTCGCTTTGCTCTTTGGTTTCTTCCGGTGTTTGAGTCATCTCTCTGTCACCTGTTGTATGGTTGTGGTTGACGAGGCAGTCGCGCGTTCGATTTCCACACGCGCTTTGTAAGTATCCAGCAACGCATCTATGTAGCCGTTCTGCAAGTCGATAAACCGTCGCTGCTCCCCGAGATAGTCAATCAAAGTTTTGGAGCCCAGCTCGTAAGTTTGCCTGACCACATCGAGATTAGCGTTGGCCTGATCTTTTACTCCGACGCGGAAGATTTCCGCCGCGCGTGCCGCGCTGTTGTACTGCGCATAAGCCGAAGCCACTTCACGCCGCACCGTGAGCTCGAGAAACTCGCGCCGGCGCTTTGCTCCTTCAGCTTCTGCAACAGCCGCTTCGATCACTCCCTGGTTCTTGTTCCGCACAGGCAGCTCAAGAGAGACGCCAACGGTAAAATAGTGAAAGGTGCTGCGAATTGGGCTTAGCTGTCCGGCATCGTTAATGCCATTCAGCGGGTAACTGGAATCCATTCGCTGGTAGCCCGCAGTTAAGCTTGCATCGATCCTACCTTCCGCACGCGCTTGCTCGATGCGAGCTCCAGCGAAACTCTCAGCGACTCCTGCGAGTTTGAGATCCGGCCGCTGGGACAGGGCACGCTCGGTGGCCTCCGCGAGCGGTGCTAGCGGATTCATTACATCGGCGAAGTCTCCGCGAAGACGAAGCGGCTCATCCGGTGTCATGCCGATGAGATTGCGCAGCTCCAACATTTCTATCTGCACCTTGCCTTCCGCAGTCTCGCGCATTGATCGTAAGCGGTTGAGTTCAACCAGAACCATGTTTTGTTCGAGTGGGGCTGTGCCTCCTTCGGTGACTCGTGCTGCCACAAGGTTATACCCGCGCTGACTCGTCGCAATCAGATCCTCATCAAAGCCAAGCTTGAGAATGGCGGCGAGGGCTTCGCCAAACTTAGCGCGCACATCCGCGGCGAGCGTTCGCTCTCGATTGGCAACGTCTTGCCGCCGCATTTCGAGTTCGCGTTCGGCGACCTTTATGCGCGCGGAACGGCGTCCACCGAGTTCCAACGGAAGCATCCCGTTGACAGTTATGTTGTTGTCTGTGCCGGTGATCGTCTTCGAAACACTTGCGTCAACTTTCGGATTTGCCCGCAGTCCCGCTTGCTTTAGCAGCGCGCTCGCGGCGTCGATGTCCTTCTTCGCAGCTAACAATTCGCCGTTGTGTTCCAGCGCATAGGCGACGGCCTGATCCACCGTCAGGCCTGCCTGTGGGTCCGCATACCTCGCGACGGCTGACCTTTGGACCACCAATCGATTCACCCTCGCCCCATAGAAACTGTTTTCAGCGCCAGCCGTGCTTGATTGAGCCAGCAGACCGGCAGCGCTAGCTAGGATCTCGGCCGATGCTAGAACACCTGCGATAATGACTCGTCCAATGCCGTGCCTATTCATGAGTACTACCCTCTTTCTCGTTGCCAGATAGCGATACACGATCTGCGCGATCTCGGTGCGACTTTCTCCCGTTTGTCTCGTAACGGAATTCTCCCGCCATATCCTCGCTTGCTTTTACCGCACCCTGTTTCTTTAACTGCCGCTCGCGCAGCCAGAAGAAAATAACTGGCGTCACAATCAACACGTGCAAGAGACTTGAGACCATTCCACCAAGAACCGGTGTGGCTAAAGGCTTCATTACCTCCGAACCCGCACTCGTGCTCCACATGATCGGAAGCAAACCGGCAACAACGGTTGAAACTGTCATGACCTTTGGGCGCAAACGAAGTAATGCACCTTCCGTCACTGCCTCCATCAAAGTCTTGCGCGTTAATACGCCGACTTCTTGCCGCTTTCTTTCAACTGCCTCCTCGAGATAGATGACCATTACAACCCCGGTCTGCACGGCAGTGCCGAACAGCGCGATGAATCCCACCCAAACGGCTACTGAGAAGTTGTAGCCAAATGCCCAAAGCAGATAGACACCTCCCGTTAAAGCAAATGGGACAGCGAGTAAGACATGCGCTGCTTCCAAAACGGAGTCATAGATCATGTAGAGGAGGCCAAAGATGATTACGAGCACTATTGGCACGACGATCAGCAGGCGCTGGCGCGCGCGCTGCTGGTTTTCATATTGACCGCTCCACTCGATGTAGTAGCCCGCGGGTAGTTGGAGTTGGTTCGCAATCTTCGGCCTGGCCTCGTCAACAAAGCTGCCCACATCGCGACCGCGCACATTCAGTAGTACTGTTCCCCGCAAAAGCCCGTTCTCGCTGGAGATCATCGTCGGCCCCTCGACGGTGCGAATGTCCGCCAGCTGCGCCAACGGAATGGGTGCGCCCGATGGTGAAGTAATTGGAATCTCGCCCAGAGCCGCGGGACTGCTGCGATACTGTTGCGCGTAGCGAACGCGAACCGGAAAACGCCGGCGCCCTTCGATAGTGACGGTCAGATTCGTTTCACCGATTCCTTTCTCGATCGCGTCCCCGATGGTGCCAACATCGATTCCATAACGCGCGGCAGCCGGACGGTTGACATGGATGTCGATGTAAGGCGCACCGCTGATCTGCTCGGGATAAACATCGACTGCGCCAGGCACTGTCTTTACTACCTCAGCTACTCGACGAGAGAGTTCTTCAAGCTGTTTCAAGTCATTGCCGAAGATCTTCAGACCCACCTGCGAGCGGATTCCGGTGGAAAGCATGTCGATACGGTTCTGAATCGGCTGGGTCCAGATGTTCGTGATACCGGGCATAGTCAGCTTTTCATTCATCTCAGAGATGAGCTTCTCGCGCGTCATTCCGGCTCGCCATTGTTCGATAGGCTTCAAATGAACGATTGTTTCGTTCATGTTTACGGGGGCTGGATCGGTTGAGGTGTCTGCGCGTCCGGCCTTGCCCACACTCCATTCGACTTCGGGGAAGCTCTTCAGGATCTCGTCTTGCTTACCAAGAATTCGAAGAGCTTCGTCTACGGAAATGGCTGGATCGGTTATCGGCATGTACATGACGTCGCCCTCATTAAGCGGGGGCATGAACTCCTTGCCAATTCCAGTCGCCAGAATGATCGCGCCGGTGAACAGCACTAGAGCTATTGAGACCGTAATGAGGCGATGACGCAAAGCCAACAGAAGCGCAGGCCGATAGATGGCCTGCAGCCCGCGCATTACTGGATTTGACTGCTCGGAGTGAAACTTCCCTCCCAAGAGATAGGTGCAGAGCACCGGCACGAGAGTGACGGCGATGATCGTTGCGCCAAACATGGCGAACGTCTTCGTGAAGGCTAGCGGGTGAAAAAGCTTGCCTTCCTGACCGGTGAGCGAGAAAACTGGAACGAAGGCCAGGATGATGATCGCCATTGAGAAGAAAACCGGTCGCCCGACCAGCTTTGTGGAGTCGCTGACCGTTTCCCAAACCTTCTTCCGGTCCTTGGGATCGACCTTTCGTTTTTCCAGAAAGCGGAAGGCGTTTTCCGTGACCACAATTCCAGCGTCGACCAGCACACCGATAGCGATCGCGATTCCCGCGAGTGACATCAGGTTCGAGCTAATGCCCATGTAGTACATGAAAAGAAAGGAGGTCAGGACTGCCAGCGGCAACGGGATAGTGACGATGAGAATGGAGCGGAAGTGCGCGAGAAAGATGATGTGCGCCAGCGTTACCAGAATTAGCTCTTCGATTAGCGTCCGTTTTAAAGTGTGAGTCGCACGTTGGATGAGCTGAGTACGATCATAGAACGGTACAATCTCCACCCCCTTCGGCAAGCCAGACTTGATGGCTTCAATCCTTTGCTTCACGCTCTGGATTACAGCGAGCGTGTTGACGCCGTAACGCGCGATAACCACACCGCCCACCGCTTCTTTGCCGTTCTTGTCGAGCACGCCTGTGCGAAACGCATTGCCAAGCTTCACGTCCGCGACGTTGCGCACATAGATGGCGGTACCATTCGCTGAGCCGATGACGATATTTGCAACGTCATCAGTTGACTGGATCAATCCTATGCCGCGGACCACTGCCCATTGCCCCGCTTGCTCGACAACGTTGCCACCGACATTGTTATTCGAACGCTGAACTGCCTGAACGATCGTAGACAGCGGAATGCTGTAGGCGCGCAGTTTGTTCGGATCGACATCGATTTGGTACTGCTGTACGTAGCCGCCGACTGAAGCGACTTCCGCTACGCCGGGGACCGAGTTCAGTTGGTAGCGCACGAACCAGTCCTGCAATGTACGCAGGTCGCGCGGGTTCATCTGATCGGATTCGAGCGTATACCAAAAGACTTGGCCTACACCGGTTGCGTCAGGGCCGAGTGTGGGTACGACACCTTCGGGAAGTTGCTTCGTAATGAGGTTTAAGCGTTCGAGGACGCGCGTTCGCGCAAAGTAGAGATCGATGTTGTCCTCAAAGATCACATTGATCATTGAGAACCCGAACGCCGAACTTGCGCGCACCACGCGTACGCCAGCCAGACCTTGTAGGTTGGTGACGAGCGGATAGGTGACTTGATCTTCTACCTCTTGAGGCGAGCGACCGGTCCAGTCAGTGAAGACGATGACCTGGTTTTCCGAGAGATCAGGTATCGCGTCGATCGGCGTGTGCAGCAGTGCCCAATAGCCCCACAACGCGAGACCAAGATAGAGCACAATGATGAGCCCGCGGTTGCGCAGGCTCAGCTCGATGAGCCGGTGAATCATGGCAGTCTCTCCTTCAAGCGCCTTGAGTCAGGCGCTCTCCATCGTCAGAACTACTGTGCTGTTAATGAGAAGGAGCTCTGCCCTTTTCCTGCCGGCCCTTCGTAAGACACTTGCGCCTGCCACTCGCCAGCAATCTCAATGTTGGCCTTGGCACTATAAACTCCCGGCTTGTCCGTGGTCGTGAGCGCGGCAGGATCGTTTATTGCCGCCATCGAGGCCATCTGGGGCATGTGAAATGTTAGCGCCGCAGCACCGACATCCACCGGCTTGCCCGACGAGTCTTTGAAGGTGATGAAAAACTCATCCCCGCCATGTTTGATTTTGCCGGAAGAACTCGACAGCGTGACGGTTAGATTTCCGATTGGCGCACTCTTGATGACCTTGCCAGTGTCAACTGAGGACGACCTGGAACCACAGGCCCCGACGGACAATAGAAGTGCGAGAAAACTAAACGCGAAAATATTTTTGGACATGATATTCGACTTTCCTATGAAATGGAGACCAACGCGCCTCACACGGAGACGCGCAACTGCGCCGTCCTTACAAAGCAACAGCTACAACAAGACACACTACGGCCTTGGAGTCTCTAGATCAGAAGTGCGAGATGTCGAATGTAGGCGGGATTGGAATACGGACGGGGGCTATCTGACCAGCTTGAACAAATAGATAAGTGCGGTGACCCAACTAGCGGTCGGGCAGATGATGGATGAAGCGCCAGGGTTTGGCTCGTTGATGGACGCGGAAGCCTGGACTCGGTCGAACCAGTGGTTCCACTCTGCGAACAATTGAGAGCGCAGCACAAACGCGCGGTTGAAACCTCCGGCGTGAGGCTCTCGGCCTGGGCCGCCTTCTTGCAGCAATCCATTCCGGCCATCCCAGGCATGCTGCGCTCCTGTTCGTTCGAATGCAATGGAATGCCTGAGGCGATGCCTGCGCTGAGGGCAGCAATTAGGAACAGATTTGTAATACGGTTCAACATAGCCAAGTTCACTCTAGTGAAACGATCAATAGGCTGTCAAGACCAACCGCGGCAGCCTGAAATCTGCGGCCGTCTAATGGTGACAGCAACCCTCACCTCAGAGCCTTTCAAGTCCTTCCTTGAGAATGAGCGGTACCACACGCAGACTCCTTCTTGCCGGAGCCCCGACGCTGACGCGCAGGACCGGAGTCTTTGCGTTTTTGATCTGAGCTAACTGTCGGGAGTTAGCGGCGGCGCCCACCAGCACTTGATCTCAGGTTTGTTGCGTCCTTAAGTGGCGGCCTCGATCGCTGTGACGCGAATTGTCTTGCCAGTGACGCGACCCGTAATCTTTACTTTCTGTCCGGCAAACTCACGGGCCTTTTCTTGTCCGGTCTGGTCCAGGTTGTAAACACTCCTATGGTCGCGATCGGCCAAAACGAACTTGCCATTCTTCACGCACATCAACGTGCACGACTTGTCGTCGCCCATACCGGCCATATGCTTGAGACCGCAATGATTGTCGCTGATGTATCCGACTACCGTCTTTGCTTGAACCCTCTTCTGAGCGTTGCCTGACATAGGAACCGCTAGTGCCGTACCCAGTGCCAGCAGCGCTAAAGTTATTCTTAGTAATGCTTTCATTTTCCCTCTGCTTATTCTTCGGTTATTTGTCGTCCCTGCCCAACGTTAATGTCCGCCATGCATATCGCTCATATCCATCTTGCCCGGACGAATTCGGAAGAACAGTTTCCACGAAACAGGATTGGCGCCATACAACTGATCCAGAATCGCGGGTTTGGAATAGAACGTCAGATCGCTGCCCACAGCCAGCGAGATTGTCTTTGTGTTCCAAATATCGCGCGCGCCGCCGAAGGTATAAGCACCAATGCGGAAACTCGGATGATCGTCAGTGATTCCAAGGAGAGCACGGTCAGTTGGGCGTAGCAGCTCGTTCTTGTCCACCAACTCCAGTCGCGTGTAGAGATAATTTTTGTCCAGGAAGTTAACTGTGGACTCAAACGTGTAACCGTTCAGGTTGCGCACCTCTCCAGGACTGCTGGTGTGGTTTCTGCCCCATATGAATGCAGAAGCCCAGTTGCCACGGTTTAGCGGTTTGTTGTACTGCACGGAAGCAGTCGCACGTCTTACGTCAGTGTCAGGCTCTTGTCCTTCGGGGCTTCGAAGGAAACCGTACGACACCTGCATCGTCCAATTTGAGTTGGGCATGATCGATAGGCGCGCAGAACGAGAGTTCCACCGATGAGAGTCAAAATCATAGCGATTCTCGTCTGGCTCTCGCCCGTTGAAGATCGATCCTTCAAGCTTTAGCCAGCGGTAAGTAAAACCGGTCGTTAAGACTCCGAAAGAGATGTGAGTTGAATCCTGCAGGTGATGTGACAGCGTAGCTGATGGGTTCTCCGATGCTGACATGCGGTGCATGAAGGCAACCGGCCCGAGCGCGGGCTCGCCGGGGTAACCGAAGTAGGTAAACCATGTTCCGCGTTCACCCAAAGGCAGTGTGTACTGCGCTGACAATTCCATGAAGAGATCATGCGGGTGCTGCTTATCGATCAATGGTTGACCTTTGTAGGTCTCACCCGTCTGAAACAAGAGTGGCGAGCCTCCCGGCGGAAATGTGAATGGTTCAAAACTGAACATGCCACGCAACTGAACCGTGCCTTTGCCAAGCTTGTGATAAGCCATTGGCATAAACCAGTTCACTGACTCGGCCTTGGTTACGCCTCGCGGCCCACCCTCACGATTCAGTGCCACGACCAGGTTGTAGTGAAACATCAGCAACCAATCACCGGCTACCTTGTGATACATGTGCATTGGTCCTGACGACGGTTGCCAAGTTGTACCCGATCCCATAGCACCCATGGACATGATGTTGGTATCACTCGATCCCACGCGGATGCCCATATCGTTTCCCGTCATGACCATTAGCGGTCCCATATTCATCGAGCCCATTCCAGGCATGTTCTCCATGCCTTTCATTCCACCCATTTCACCCGGTGAAGGACTCGCCATGGGCATCGGCATATTCATCTGCTGCTCGGAAGCGGCCGGCGGGTTTGGGGAAGCTGTCGGCATCTGCATGCCGGGCATATTCATTTGTGTTTGCGGCGACGTCGAAGGTGAAGCCTGCGGCATCTGCATTCCGGGCATGTTCATCTGCATCTGCTGAGGAGAAGGCTGCGGTACCGCGGATCGTTTAGGCGACGGTGAAGACTGAGCCGGCAGGTTCATACCCGGCATGTTGCCCATCTGATTTTTGTTTGCGGGACTTTTTTGTGCGGGTGCTTTCCTCATTCCTGACGTTGGCTTGCGTTGATGCGTTACAGGCATCTTCATTCCGGGCATCTTCATTCCCGCCATGTTGCCCATGTCATGTCTCTTCGCAGTCTGCTTTTTCCGCGTTGCCTTTCTCTTTTTTCGTGTTGTTGCCTTTGATTTGGATTTCGCCTTTGGTTTACTCATCCCCGGCATGTTGGACATATCGTGTTGTGCCAGGACAGGCAGACTTGCGACACATAGGAAGACAGCAAACAGAAGTGCCCGCACTTTGACGCGCAACGTAAAGTTAAATGTAGTAACGCTCTTCATGGTTACCCCTCGAAAAGAGTTCCAAACCAAAGAGGACAGTCAGGGAAAGGCCTCTCTTCAGCCGGAAGCTAAAGATTGATTATTAGGGAAAAACGATCCGGGGCGCGTTTCAGTCCTAAGCTGAAACGCCAAGGAGGGACTAGATCAGAAAAACGTTGATGAGGATATGCCGGGGCGTACTGCTGCCGGGTGGCGCGTGCTCTCTCGGTAACCCGATCTGCGCTAGTGCTATCGCAGGTCGAACGTTGAACCTCGATCCTGGCAATAGGACGGACCCAATCTCTTTTCCAGAATGATCCGATACGCTCACCGATGAGACAGGCGCGTTAGCAACACCTGAATGGCCGAAACAGTGAGCGCACGACTCAATTGGTTGGTCAAACTTATTCGCTACAACATCCTCACTAAAAGCGGGCGGAGAAAACGGGATGGACATATCAATGGTTGCTGCGTCTATCGTCGTGTCATTGATCGCCCTGTGATCCAACGACGACGTATCGGCCATCACCACATCGTCCATGTTCATGCCGTCCATCGACATGCCATCCATCTGCATGTCAGGCACAACCTTGTTTACCTGACTGGAGGATGAACTGTGGGTATGACTGGCGGTCTTTGCAAAACAACACTCATGTCCGAGAGCGCGCGGGCAAAACGCTGCCGCCAGCACGTGACCCAAACTGGCCATTACGAGCAGCAATGCAAGACTAGTTGGAAAAAGTCGCTTCATCTGCCTCAAGTGACCCATTATTACATGTTCTATTCAATCTGCGAACCTGAGCGCTTATTCGGACCCGATTTTTGAAGGACTCGAGAAATGTTCATATCCTTTGAAGTTTTTCATTTGTATTCTCCTGTCTAAAGAGATCATTAACCGCAGCGAGGTCAGCGGCTAAATCTAAGACTGCCGTGTAAGGATTTTGAATCAAAACAAAACGCCTCCTGGCATCAACCGGGGACTTTAGTTAGACTGATTTCCTGCTGTAGTCGAACATCTGATTGAAAAGTAGAATTCTACAACCAGAGAGGTTTAGCATGGGGATTGATAAAGACAATATTCAAACTCAGGATGAAACAGGCGAATTGGCGCCAATCGACCAGGTTGAAGGGCGCGTTGAAGCGGAGATGAAAAAACTCAGGGGCGAAGCGAAGAAGCAGGTCGCTGACGGATTGCAAGACGAGAAACTCGCGCGTGAGGGTGAGAGATTGAAACAAGAGGGCGAGCGCGAACTAAACGACGCGAAAGACTCAGCCTGAATAGATTTCAGATTGCAGATTGCAGATTCTGAAATCTTAGATCGCAGATTTGAGATCGCCGGTTTCAGACTGCAGATTTGAGATCTCAAATCTCAGATTCAGATGGCGTCCGAAACCTGAGCAAGCCTAATCCGCCGCCCCTTTATCCTTAAGCGCTTCCTGAAGCGCCTCTTTAATCTGGGGCGGTATGGAAATCGGGTTGAACCCGACGAATCGCCTCACCACGCGACCGTTGCGGGCAATAACAAAGCTCTGCGGTATAGCGTCGCGGCCTTGCATTAACGTCATCGCAACTTCCTGCGTCGCCCACCCGATACGGTAATTCACATTGTAATCGTTAATGAATTTCCGGACGCTTTCTTCTGATGTTTCCGGGTTTTCTGTAGACAACCCAATGATCTCAACACCCTGCGGACGAAACTCCTTATAAATCTTGACCAGCTCCGGCGTTTCCAGCCGGCAGGGACCGCACCACGTCGCCCAAAGATTAACCAGCAACACCTTGCCGTTATAGTTTGAGAGTTTTATTGGAGCGCCAATCGCTGCCTTCATCTCAGTGTCAGTTACGCTCGCAGGCAACGTAACAATCGGAGCCGGCGCCGCAGGCGCGCTATTCATCGAAGGCCCCGTGCCATTTGATCTGACACTGCTATTTGGCGGAACCTCAGCCCGCTTTTCATCGCTGGAGCTGCAACTTGAAATTCCAAAAGCTGCCAGCAGCGAAAGCACGACAATCGTGAGGGCCACGCGCGCAGGCGTCCACAACGGTTTTCCGGTCTTGATTTTCTTCTTCTTTGCTTTCATTTCTTAATAACTCGTTCCGATCATTGGGCAGCCTGCAGCATATCATTCAAAGTACTGTTACCGCGACAAGCGGTTTCATAGCGCCCAGTTCTCAAGTAGCGCTGCCGGCAGTCTGCCCGCAAGCTAGTGGTTCGCGTTACGACATT
>DIYZ01000237.1 GCA_002427845.1 Chloracidobacterium sp. UBA6041
TCGCCGCCTTCCCCGACTTCCCACTGCTAATCGGCACCTCGAGAAAATCGTTTCTCGGCCGGTTACTGAGCGATGCTGGCCTTCGCGCCGGCGGAGATGGAAGTGGAGATGCAGGAGTAGATAATCGTGCAGACGTTGGCGCAAACACTAAGACAGAGACTCGTGAAGTTGTTCCGGTAAGCGAACGCCTTCACGGCAGCATGGCCTCCCTCACCGCCGCGGTTTTGAAAGGCGCCCACATCGTCCGTGTTCACGACGTCAAAGCTGCCGTCGAGACGGCAAGAATCGCGGAAGAAATCATGCGAGTCAGGTGTGACTAAGCGGTTAAGACCTTAGAGTCCCTGCATAAAAATAAAGATGACCCACAGACACGCGGTAAGAGCAACGAACGACTGCCATCGAGGCAACGTTAGGAATCCGAGCACTAGAGTCAAAAGGGTGAGCCAGAATCCCACGAGATTTCAGTTCGGGTGGGGTACGATCAACCCAAATGACGCGATCCACGTAGTGACTGTGCAACCACCACTGACCTGCAACGATAAGAACACCACCAGCAAGCGCCACCCACTCAGCCTTGTCTCGAAATTCCCTGAATGTCATCGGTAGAAAAGTGGTCTACGCGCTCATTGCCTTGCGATACGCGTTCGCGCAGGCGGCGGTGTCGGTGTATTCGTGGAACGCAACGACTTTGCCGTTTTGAATGGTCCAGGCGTGGGCGAAGTCGGCGCCAAACTCGCGACCACTCGCCCTGACGCGCCACTCGTAACTTCCCAGCGCCACGACCTTGTCGCCTTCAGCGATCAGCTCACGTGGCTCGAAGCGCAACGGTTCCTGCGAAGTGTTAACGGTAGCGAAGAACTCAGCGACGGCAGCTCGTCCCGTGCGCTTTCCCCCAAATGGCGCGCCTTCCATCTCCGGCAGCGTCCAAGTGACGTCGTCCACCATGAGATTTAGTAGGGCCTCGATGTTGCCGGTTTTGAAATTATTGTAAGCCTGCTCGACGATTGCTTTATTTTGTTCGCTCATGATCTCTCCTTATTTTTGTAGCCGGAATGTGGTGCGACTTTTATCGCTGATGCGACGGTGAAGTCAAGAGTATGCTTTCAATTTCCTGGCGAAAACAAGGAGGACGAATACAGAACCGCTCGCGGAGGCGAGCGGATATTGGCGTTCAAGCGGAAAGCCGTCGCGAAACCTGGCTCGAGGCGAATGAGACAGCGGAGGAGACGAATACAGAACCGCTCGCGGTAGCGAGCGGATACTGGCATTCAAGTAGAGGGCCGCCACGAACGGGCTCGAGGCTAATGAGACAAGGAGGAGATGAATGTAGAACCGCTCGCGGTAGCGAGCGGATGCCAAGTTCAAGATTGGACATCGGCAGGCCTTACACTTAGATCAAACATCATTAGGTCGACTCTCGCATCCGCTCGCTACCGCGAGCGGTTCTGTAAAACCGGTCCGACACCGGAATTGCAGAGTGCTTTCACTAGGTTGAAACTCCAGCATCCGCTCGCTACCGCTCGCGATTCTGTGATTACCCATTCCCGATTTTTCTTTGGCGCCCTCATCACGCTTGAACTAACTGACCTGGAGAGCGTCACCCCGGCTTACTTGCCTAACACCAACTCTTGCGAGAGAATCGCCTATCAATTCGTTAGTCGCTCATTCGCACACAATGAAACAGAACTTGATGCCAAAATCCCTTCGCTTATTCGCTTTCACTACCATGCTCTTCTTTGTCTCCGGCTTTGCCGAATGCTATAAGCCGGTGACGAAAAACCAACTGCCGTCGCGCATCAAGACAGTGGCCGTGCCTGCATTTCAGAACAACGCGCTGCGTTACAAAATCGAGTCGCGCTTCACTGATGCCGTAATCAACGAACTGATTCATCGCGGACGGGGCCTGCGCGTGCAGGGCGAGCGCGAAGGCGCAGACGCGGTTATAGAAGGCGTCATCAAGAGCTTCAGTTATGGCGGCGTGCTATTGGATGACAAAGGGCGCGCGCGAGTGTTTGAAGTAACGATTGAAGCCGCCGTTACGGTGCGCGACCAGACGGAAAATCGCGTGTTATACGACAATCAGAACTTCGTGTTTCGCGGCGAGTATGAATTCGCCAACGACCCGCGCAACTTCTTCAACGAAGAAGATCCGGCTGTGCAGCGCATGGCTCGCAACTTCGCCGAAAGTATTGTTTCCACGTTGACCAACGCGATTCAGATCTCAAAATGAGTACGCTTACGCGCGCAGACTTTGAACGCTCGCTCGCCGCCGGTCGCATTCAACCTCTCTATTTACTGGTCGGCTGCGAAGGCTACCTTCGCGACGCCGCGGCCCGCACCGTTAGCGATGCCGCGCTCAGCGGCACACTGTTGCGGGAGTTTAATGAATCCTCTTTCAGTCTCCTGACCGACTCCGCGATGGCGGCGGTTGCCGCGGCGGAGCAGCTTCCCATGATGTCTGAGCGGCGCGTAGTGCGCATAAAGGATTTTGCGAAACTGCGCGAGGCGGACGAAGAAATTCTTATTCGTTATCTGCAACGGCCGGTGGATTCAACTGTCGTAATTTTCGTCGCTGACGATCTCGATAAGCGCAAAAAACTGACGAAGGCTTTGCTGTTGAATTGCGCGGTGGTCGACTTCCCTGCCTGCAAAGACGCGGAAGCAAAGGCCTGGGCCAGGAAACGTTTGCAGGAATTGAAAACTGCCGCCGACGAGCGGGTCTTGACGGAGATTGTCCGGCTGGTGGGAACCAACCTGCAAACACTCTCCTCGGAATTGGAAAAACTCGCCTCCGCTGCCATTGAAACAAAACGGATTACGATTGAACTAGTAGAGGAATTAATCGATCGTTCGCGCGAGCTTTCCAATTTCGACCTGGGCGATCAATTGGTTGCGGGGGATCGCCGCCGAGCGCTAGAGACCCTGCATCGCTTGCTAGCCGACGATGTTCCGCCGGTAATGCTGTTAGGTTTGATTGCGGGAAACTACCACCGTTTGGCGTTGGCTAAAGAACTGTTGAAACGCGGGAAGCGAGACGAAGTCTATCGACTGATTTACGGCCCCCCAGCCAAGCGCGATGCTTTTATGAATACTCTCCAGCGCAGCGATGCGACAAAAATAGCGCGCGGCATCCAACTGATTGCCGCTGCGGATCTCGCAATTAAAAGCTCACTGGGTGGAGGCGGCGCGAAGGGCGCTAACCTTCAACTCGAGTTGCTGGTCTGTGAATTGGCCGGCTAAGGCGAGATCACGTGAAGCCCAACCCGAATATTCTGTCGCCCTCTTCGAGGGCTCTGCTTTTTATTATGACTTGAACCCCGGGCTTACGAGCCTGTGTCAAAACTCGGGAG
>DIYZ01000278.1:0-3709 GCA_002427845.1 Chloracidobacterium sp. UBA6041
GCTCCATTTGCCGAGAAGCGGACGGGTCGAGGAGCCGCTTTTGGCGACATTGATAATGATGGCGATGTTGATGTAATCATCAATAATCTAGACGGTGCCCCGCAATTGCTGCTGAATGAAGGTGGCAATGCCAACAATTCAGTGCTGATCAAAATGATTGGGGTGAAGAGTAATCGTGACGGGATTGGAGCCCGGATAAAGATCGTCTCCGGCGATTTGACCCAGGTGGACGAAGTTCACAGCGGCGGGAGCTACATTTCCCACAATGACTTCCGCCTGCACTTTGGTCTGGAGAAGCGAACGAAGATAGACCTGATAGAAGTTCGCTGGCCGAGCGGTGCGGTGGATAAAATCACTGACGCTGGCGTGAATAAGATTTTGACCATCAAAGAAGGGCAGGGTCTCGTTGAACAGAAGGACTTCAAGAACGAGCGGCGGCGATAGGTGTGCAAAACGGTGAGATCGGCGAAACCATTTTTTCCGGATCCGTGGTACGACAATGTCTGGCAAACTACTGCCTGCGGCGCCGTGGTTTTTCTGCTAGTCTTCCTCACTCCGTTCATTGGCATTGCTCAGACAGACAACGTCCAAAAGCGGCTCGAGTTTGCTGCAGTACTTATCCGTGATAATCGAATTGAGGAAGCAGAGCGCCAGCTAGGCAGCATTTTGAAGATTGCGCCGAACGACGCAGTCGCGCTCAATCTCCTAGGCACTGTCCGCGCGCAGCAGGGGAGGCTGAATGAAGCCGAAGCCCTCTTAACTCGCGCCGCACGCAGTGATCCTAAGTTTGCGGCCGCGCATATGAACCTCGCATTTCTGTACCTGCTCAAGAATGCGCCCGACAAAACAATCTCGGAATTGAAAGAGGTCCTTAACCTCGAGCCTAACAACGCGGAGGCCGGCTACAAACTTGGGCGATTGCTGCTTTCACGAGGGCGTTTTGAAGAGTGCATCACCGTTATTGAGAGAGCCAGGGAGTCGCAGCCAGCATCACCGGCATTCCTCGTTCTGCTCGGTGAGGCATATCTGGGGAAAAGCGATGCGGAAAAGGCAGAAGAGAGCTATCTCCTGGCGCTTGCTGCGCAGGGTGATAATGCCGACGCGATTCTGGGCTTAGCTCGAGTCTCCCAAATCAAAGGAGATTCGGAAACCGCCTTACGTTATTTGCTTCGCGCCAAGGAACTGGCCGGCAACTCGCCCGATCTTCGTTACAAGATCGGTGTGGCAGCTTTAAAGCTGGGCGTTTATGAAGAGGCCCAGGCGGCGCTGGAGCAGGCGGTCAAACTCAGTCCCAATGAACCAGCTTACCTGATCGCTCTGGGCGCCACCTTGCTCAAGAAACCCGATCTGTTTGCGGCCGAGCAGATATTTCGTCACGCGCTTAAGGTCCAGCCTGATAACGCTCAAGGGCAAATGTATCTCGGCTATGTGTTATACAAAGAAAAGAAGTTTGTCGAAGCTACCAGTTATCTGGAGAAGACCATTAAGGCCGATGCCAGCATTCCTGAACCCTTCTACTATCTGGGGCTAATTGCCCAGGAACAGAACGAGGATGAGCGGGCCATAGAACTTTTGGGCAAAGCCGTTCAGCTATCGCCCTCGTTTTCGAACGGGCACGTAGCTCTCGGTGCAAGTTATCTGAAGCTGAAAGACTATCCGCACGCTCAGGAAGAGCTGGAGTTGGGCGCTAAGCTAAATCCCGACGATTCACGAGCACACTATCAATTGGCGGTGCTCTACGCCCGGCTTAAGGATCAAAAACGAGCGCAGGCTGAGATGGAAATCGTCGAAAAGCTTAAGACCTTAGACCCACAACAGAAAAGGGAAGGCGATACTTTTGTTATTACAGCACCAACGCCGAAGCCACGGTAAACTTCTCATTAGTTTCGATATAGAAATACGGTGCGCCCAGAGAGGGGGCCCGGAAGTTTGAACAAGGCGCAACTCTTTGTCTTACATCTGCCCACTCTCAGTCTCCGTGTTGGATCGCGTAGTTGGCGCTTACATGTAAAGCTTGCCCTGCTTCTTTCGTTGGTCGTTCTGAATCTGCCTTTGGTCTCTTCTGGCCAGAGACCCGCGCCGCTGAAGCCGGGCGTTACCTTCGAAGAAGTGTCGCCGAAAAAGAGCGGAATCACGTGGGTACACAACAATGGCCACTCGACTGATCGTTATTTGCCCGAGACCGTGGGTGCTGGTTGCGTCTTCTTTGATTACGACAACGATGGATGGATGGATATCTACCTGGTCAATAGCGGGCCTTCAGATTTCTATGCTCCGACCACCCCGCTAAAGAACGCGCTCTATCATAATAATCATGATGGAACGTTCACCGACGTCACCGCCAAAGCGGGGGTGGCTGGTGGCACATTCGGCATGGGTGTAGCTGCCGCTGATTACGATGGCGATGGGTGGGTTGATCTTTATATCACGAGTTATGGTCGCAATATTCTCTATCACAACAGTGGGAATGGGACGTTCAATGACGTGACTGACAATGCCGGTGTTGCCGCGCCGGGCTGGTCCACGAGCGCCTTGTGGTTCGATTATGACAATGACGGCAAGCTCGACCTGTTCGTCTCCAGCTTCGTGTATTACGAAAAGTCTTTAAATGTTTTGTGCACTGACGAGACGTTGAGTCGCCGTTACTATTGCGTCCCGCGCCTCTTCAAGCCACGGCC
The DNA here is from genome assembly GCA_002427845.1 of Chloracidobacterium sp. UBA6041. Lineage (GTDB taxonomy): Bacteria > Acidobacteriota > Blastocatellia > Pyrinomonadales > Pyrinomonadaceae > PSRF01. The sequence continues at coordinate 2,679 of DIYZ01000278.1, forward strand.
GAGCCACCTCTTTCACAACGAGGGCAACGGCAAGTTTGCTGATGTGAGTAAGGAATCGGGCATTGCTGATGCTCCGGGCAAATCCTTCGGCGTGGTCGCGACGGATGTTAACAACGATGGATTGATGGACCTCTTCGTCGCCAACGACACGATGCCCAACTTTCTCTTCATCAATAAAGGCGACGGAAAATTTGAAGAAGCTGGATTAGCGGCCGGCGTTGCCTACAGCGCAGCGGGTAGGCCGCGTTCAGGAATGGGAGTCGACGCGGCAGACTATGACGGGGATGGATGGCAGGACCTCTTTGTAGCCAACATTGACCAGGAATTTTTCAGTCTCTATCACAACCAAAAGGATCTGACTTTTACTGATGAGCCAGGCGAGATTGGAACAGCCACGCAATTGTTAAGCGGCTGGGGGCTGAAGTTTTTCGATTACGATAATGATGGCGACCCGGACCTGTTTCTTGTCAACGGCCATCCTGACGACTTTATCGAAATGCGTGTCTCGCGCGTGAAGTACAAAGAGCCGTTGTTGCTGTTTGAGAATACCGGGCGCACCTTCAAGAACGTCAGCGCGCAGTCAGGCGCGGTTTTCACCAAAGAGTTCTCCGCCAGAGGATTGGCCATCGGTGATTTTGATAACGATGGCGACCTCGATGTGCTGATCTCAAACAATGGCGAGGCTCCTGTTCTGCTTCGTAACGAAGGGGGCAACAAAAACAACTGGCTCGGTCTGCAACTCGTCACGACTAAGAGTAATCCTGCCGCCGTTGGCGCAGTAATCACGTGGCAGGCTGGTGGGGTGAAATGGAGTCGGCTGAAAAGCGCCGGCGGCAGCTACCTTGCTTCCAACGATCCGCGTGAGGTGCTCGGTCTAGGCAGTGCTAAAAAAATTGACAACGTTGAGATCCGCTGGCCGAGCGGCAAAGTAGACAAACTCACGAACCTGCCAATTGACACTTATATAAAGGTGGTTGAAGGCGAGGGTGTTTCTAAAGGAAGCGCAACAGCGGCAAAGTAAAATGGCGCAT
>DIYZ01000278.1:3923-16494 GCA_002427845.1 Chloracidobacterium sp. UBA6041
GGCGTTCGCTATGTAGGAAGTAGCGCGTGCGCGCAATGCCACAGCGAAGTTACCGCAAAGCGCTCGGCCAATTTGATGAGCAAGGCGCTCGAACCTACCGCCGACTGTGAGGTTTTGAAAACCCACCAGCCACTGAACTTTCGTAACGGCCCCTATACCTATCAGATTGTGCGCGAGGGAAATCGCAGCATCTACAAAATCACCGATGGAGTCAACGCGATTTCTGAACCCATTCTCTTCTGCTTCGGGCAGGGGAAGGCTGGTCAGACTTATGTTTTTCGGCACAACGATGTGTTCTATGAAAGCCGGGTCAGTTACTACCAGGAGACGCAGAGTCTGGATTTCACGATCGTCCATCCGCACTCCGTGCCTGAATCGCTAGAAGACGGGCTCGGCCGAGCGATGACTGTAGAAGCCGCGCAGGGTTGTTTCGCTTGCCACTCAACCGCATCGGTTAGCGGGAATCAGTTACAGCTCGATCACCTGATCCCCGGCGTTACTTGTGAGGGTTGTCATGGCCCAGGCGAAAAACACATCGCGGCCGTCAAGGCCAGGAACTTTAAGAACCTGCAAATATTTAATCCGGCGAACATGGACGGGGATGAGTTGACGCAGGAATTCTGTGGCGCGTGTCACGTTAGTTTTGAAAAGGCCTTACTCATGCCTAAGCAGGGCGGCTCGAACAACCTCCGTTATCAACCGTACCGAATCTTTAATAGCAAAGGACACAACGGCGATCTGCGAATCAGTTGCATTGCGTGTCATGATCCTCACGACAAGTTGGAACAGGACGCAGCTTTCTATGATTCAAAATGCCTGGCGTGTCACCTCACTGTCCGGGGTCAAGCCAAAACCACAACGCGCTCGGCTCCTGCCTGTCCGGTGAGTAAGCAACAGTGCGTTACTTGCCACATGCCGAAGATCGCCCTGCCAGGGGGACATGCGAAGTTCTCGGATCACTGGATTCGGATCGTCAAACCTAATGAGCCCATTCCCAACTGAATTATTACCGAAGAGAAAACTGTAAGAATAAACAGCAACCCCGCCTGGTTGGTTTTGCCGAAGCAGTGAATCTACGGCTTCACAGGGGAACTCGCCAGTGTGGTAACTCGCTGCTTCCATTCTGCGGCACTCGTGGATTTGAGCTGTGGCAATTCCGCGGCGGCGATCACCAGTTTCCGGACACTTGTGATGACGACGAATTCCAGTGCGGCTTTAGGCTTCGCCGCTTCGTCGAGTTTGGCCAGTTGAACGTCCCGCCATTGGGTCGTCGCTGCATCGCCTGCTGAAAGATGAGACATCGCCTCCAGACCCGCATCGGCGATATCCGACAAATTGTTTGCGAGGGCTCTTGCCTCTTGCAGTGCGGGTGCTCGATCGATCATGGGGCCAAGCGCGAGACCGGCGGAGCGCCATTCGGCAAGAGTGTCATTAATGTTTCCTCGATAGAGTTCAAAGCGCGGAGCGTCGGAGAGTAAGGCGTCAACGATGGTTGCGAACTGACGAGCAGTTTCGCTATCGGGCCGTGCTGCGTCGACCAAACCCGTGAGCGGGCTAAGCATCGTCTGCGGGCGCATTTGATAGCGTCGGTATTCTTTGACCGGTTCGATTACCGAGCCTAGCGTGCGCAGTGGTCCGATGTTCTCACTTCGAGCCAGACGACTGAGCATCATGTCGTAATTCTTTTCGTGAGTAAGCCCCAACTCTTCCAATTGGCGGCTGACCACTGCCAAACGCCTGTACATGTCATCAACATCAGTCACAGTTCGCGGCGACCAGAGTCGCTCGGCGATAGCGGCGGTGCGCGGCCAGATGCGTGAGTCAATCGTTTCCGGGCTCACCCACTCACCCCACATGGTTGCCTCGCCACCGAGAACATGTTTCGCTTCTTCTGGAGTAAGAGTACTGGTCTCCGGAAGTGGATCAGCAAAGTAGTGCTGCGAGGCAGGAAAGATTAGATCGATGTAATAACCTGCGGAGAGAATGCCGTTATAGCCCTTCTTCGCGGCATCCGCTAGTGAGGCTGCCCCTCGCCATGACTGAATGACCGCGTCCTTCGGCAGATCCTCGTGTAGTATTTCATCCCAGCCAATCATTTTCTTGCCGTGCTTTTGCAGGATCTTCAAGAGTCGTTGATTGAAGTAAGCCTGCAGGGCGTGATTATCTTTGATGCCTTTCTCTTTCATGAAGGCTTGAATCTGCGGGTTGCGGTCCCACTGCTTGCCTTCGTTTTCGTCACCGCCAATGTGCATGTAAGCGTCAGGGAAGAGCGCGGCCATCTCGCCCAAAAATCCGTCAAGAACTTTATATGTTCGCTCGCGCGTAGGGTCGAGCGCGGGCTCAAAGATTCCCGCCCCGCGTTCGATCTTGTATGGACCAGGAGCGCTCCCCAGTTCCGGATGACCAACCAACCAACTCGTGCTGTGACCCGGAATATCAAACTCCGGCATTACACGAATGCCACGGTCACGCGCATAGGCAATGATGTCACGCACCTGGTCCTGGGTGTAGTACAGTCCGTCGGATCCCATTAAATGGAGCTTTGGAAACCTCTTGCTCTCCACGCGAAAGCCCTGGTCCTCTGTCAGGTGCCAGTGAAAGACATTTAGCTTGACTGCCGCCATTGCATCGAGATTGCGTTTGAGAACCTCCATTGGCTCATAATGCCGGCCCACATCGATCAGTAAACCACGCCAGGGGAAACGCGGCTGATCTTGAATCTTTACACCCTGCAGGTAAAAACCATCGCGATCGCCCTGGAGCAATTGCAGGAAGGTCTCCAACCCCCGCAACGCGCCCACCACTGTCGGCGCTACGAGACGCGCCTGCTTGTCAGTGATTTCCAAACTATAACTTTCGTCTTCATTGAGGGAAGGAATCAGGTTACCGGCACGTTCGCATTGGACCACCAGAGTAGCTGTGCTCTCATCGACAGCGAGATCGAGCGGCAAGGTTATTACAGTTCGTCCGGCGAGCCGTCTGGTCATACGAGTAATGCTCCCGCGCAAACGATCATCTGCATAACCTTTGGTGGCCACGCTGAAAGCGTTAGTGATAGCCAAGCGACCAGTTTGTAGTTGCACCGAGGCCGGCACCGGCATGAGGTTGAGTTGGCCTGGCGCCACCACAGTCGTAGTGGGCTCCTGCGCTGGGACAGGCGACACAATGCTCGAAGCGAAAGTTAAGAGCAGAGCTAGCAGCACGTAGTTAGCAATCTTCATTTTTAAGCTCGATTTTGTACTGGGTTTCCCTGGCGGGACCGGGGTTTCTCGTGGTTCCATTCCATCCAAAATAGTGACATAATTGCCGCACACTCGCTTGAGCGCATTGTAGCTGATCCGGAGAGGATTTTGTCGGTACGTTGCTCCGGTTGAAAGGATTTTTTCCATGTCCAGTTCGATCTCTAAAAGGAAGAATCGACGCTTTCCCTTCAGCAGAAACCCGATGCGAACCGGCGTTCTTACTGTCGCATTGCGTGTCGTCTTATGCACGGCCATCCTGGTCTCCTATTCATTGCTAAGCTCGACAGCCTGCGCAAGTAATCCCGCGGTGTGGAGTTTGGTTTGGAGTGACGAATTTGATGGGCCCAGTGGCTCACCGGTTGATTCGGCCAAGTGGGCATTTGATGTCGGCGGCAACGGGTGGGGTAACAACGAACTCGAGACCTATACGAGCCGCACTGCAAACGCGGATCTTGAAGGTGGGCTGCTGGTAATCAAAGCGCTAAAGGAAACTTTCAAGGGGTCTGACAACATAACTCGCGACTACACCTCGGCAAGACTGCTCACGAAGAATAAGTTCAGCCAAGCTTACGGACGCTTTGAGGCGCGAATTAAGGTTCCTTATGGCCAGGGCATCTGGCCGGCATTTTGGATGTTGGGCGACAATATCAATACAGCGGGCTGGCCCACTTGCGGCGAGATCGACATCATGGAAAACATCGGTAAGGAGCCGTCGATCGTTCATGGCACTTTTCATGGACCAGGTTACTCAGGCGGGAACGGCATAGGAGCGGCCTACACATTGCCCAATGGCCAGAAGTTTTCCGACGATTTCCACACGTTTGCCGTCGAGTGGGAACCGAACGTCATGCGGTTTTATGTCGATGGACTCCTGTACAAAACGCGCACACCGGCGGACCTGCCCCCAGGCACATCATGGGTCTTCGATCATCCATTCTTTATTATCCTGAATGTGGCGGTCGGCGGTGGCTTTCCGGGGAATCCCGATGCGACAACAGTTTTTCCGCAGCAGATGCTGGTCGATTATGTTCGCGTCTACCAACGCGCCACGCCGTCAAACATGCCATTGCTGTTTACTGATGAGGGCTCGAACCGGGCGTTGGCCCTCGACTCAGTGACGCTCAAGCGCGATCCTTTTTCGGTTAATGACCTTAATAACTTCAGCTCGGACCAACGTACAAGGCTCATTTTGCTTTCCGCTAACCTGGACCTGCAGCCCGGAGATGGCCCTTCAATTGTCGCGGCCCAGGCTGACGATGGCAGAGGTTATATTTATCCGCTCACAGTTGAATGGGTAGGCAGACTACCGAACTTTGATTGGATAACTGTGGTCGTAGCAAAACTGCCGGACGAGCTGGCAAATACCGATCAGGCGCTGATAAGCGTTACGGCTCACAATCAAACTAGTAACCAGGTTTTGGTGTCTATCTCACCTTGATGTAACTGCGATCACGGATCAGAAATGACGGGAGCTTTCCATGAAATTCAGAATGATTAGCGTTAACCATCTGGCTGGATGCGTGGCCGCCGGAGTTTTCTCGCTCTGCGTGGCCGGTTCAACCCTGGCCCAACGGGCACCGGCTGGTCCACCGGCCGGGGCCGGTCCGCCGCCAAACAATAATCCGAATCTTGATGATCGTCAGCGGCAGGTCGACGAAACCAGACTGCGAAGCGCAGAGATGGATGTCGGGGCGGAGGGGGCGAATCAAAAACGTCTGCAGGCCGCGATCGTAAACATGAAGGAGGATTTCCGGCGCATTCAAGTCGTGCGCAATGACATTGCCCGCAATCTTGTCGCCCGGAAGCCGCTCGACTACAACCTCATCGCAGTGCAGACTGCGGAGATCAACAAGCGCGCTAACCGCCTAAATGTTTATATGTTGGCGCGCGCTCCCGAGGATAAGGAACAAAACAACCCGTCTGAACTCAAAAGCGAAGAAATGATCGACGCTCTGGTGAAGCTGTGCAAGCTAATCGACGGTTTTACGGAGAATCCTGCTCTCAAGAACGCCGCAACGGTTGAAGCGAAAGAAATCGAGAAAGCGAAGGAAGATAAAGCCAAGGCTGATAGGGACCTGCTGGCCATTATGAAACTGAGCGAGAGCATTCAGAGGAAGTCAGATAGCTTAAAAGCTCCCAAGTAATCTGACGACGGCGCCTGCTAAGCATCCCCCTGCGAAACGCAGCGATCTCGCATTGCGATTGCGAGCACATCGTCACTGCGTAATCACGAAGAAAGCTTCTTGCTTCACCACCCTTTGTTGGACCATATCTCTCGCTTCAACCATAGCCGAGTACCTACCCGTAGGAAGGCCAGTAAGCTTGATGTACTTGGCAAATGTCAGATGAGGAACCGGCTCGGCCAACGGTTCTGTAAGCTGATAATCCAGAGGTCTTATCACCGGGCTGCCGTCTTTCATTAGCGTGACAGTAACTCTCACTAGCGGTTTGCCAGTTTCGCGTGCCAGGGCCGCGTTATAGAGTTTGAAGAAGATAATCAAGTTGTCGCTGGCGTGGAATTCGCGGCTCGGCGAAGGTCGAATCTGCACGTTGCCTTCACTGAGAACATCACCAACGTCGGCCGGTTGTCTTAACGGTTCGACGTGGCGACTCAGCACTGCCTCTGTCGCCGAGAATTCGGAATCCGCGGCAGGCAGCACAAGCTTTTCTCTTCTTGCGGCCACCTTTCCTGATAGCCTATCTTTGACGATCAGATCTATGGTGTACGTGCCAGCTTCCAACTGCATGTCCTGTCGATAAAAGATTTTGTCGTTCAAAATGGATTCGTATTGCTTCGCGGTCAATCCGACGTCAAAGTGTCCGCCCAGACGAGAAAGGATCTTATCTTCACTTTCGCCTCGCACTACTCCGAGAACATCGAGTTGCAAACGCTGCGTATCGCCTTTCCGGTTAAACTCCACCGCACCTGGGGGTATCTCGAACGAGAGGGGAACAATGTAATAGCCCGGCTGAGATCTAAATGAGTTCAGCTGCAACGACAAGGGCAAGGTCGAATGGGCTTGCATCGCCGCAAAGTTGCCCAGTAGTTTTTGGTCCTCAGGCGAAAGGGGCATGATCTGAGTCGGTGGAATTGCGTAGTAGCCAGGGCGCGCAAGTACGTTTGTGTCGGATCTCCGGACTTCGATTTTTACTTTACGAAAACTCCCGTCAAAATTTGGATCTGTACTGCGATACGCCAACGTATAACGCGAGCGGATCTCCGCATCTATTCGTTCCATGCCACCGCCGATGTCGTTTGTATTCTTTATGAAGTGTCCGCCGGTGTCGTCTGAAATCCGATACAACAGGTCCTGCTGGCGATCTAATCCTTCTTGTCGGGTGATATCAAAGACGCTCTCGCCAGCCCCGGCTCTTCTCCGACTTTCCATACTAGTTGCCGCTGAGATGCCCGCCAGGGCCGAGGAAGGCACCAGTGCTCCAGACTGAGGAGTGCCGCCGGTCAAGCCGCTCGAGTCAATAATATAAATAGCCACGTTCGCGCGATTGGCAATGTCGATCGTGCTTTGCACCTGCCAGTCGAGAGCCTGAGGCGCAACAAATCCTTGCGAGAACATCACCAGTGTTTTCTTAACTGGTATAGGACGTAGACCCTCACAGATGGCTGCGAGTGCAGCCAACACGGGCCGGGTCTGTTGGACGCTTAGTGCCGCTCTAAGCTGAATGTACTGTTCCAGCACGTGCTGTGCGATTAGGGCTTGAGCAGCAGCCGACCCACCGGCTGATGTGGTTATGGATTCAGTACCAGTAGGCCCAGCCGCTAATTGATCCCGAAGTGCGGCTATATTTTCGTTAATGCCACGTTGTTCAGAGGTCTTTGAAACACTGGAGCTGCCATAAGCTTTTTCAACAGCCGAGATCAGTTTCGCTTTATCTTGTGTGAATGGCTGCAACAACTGCAATCCAGAAGATATGGAAAATAGAGCAACGGAGTCGTCATCGGATATGCGCTCCCGAATGTACTTCTCTATGCCGTCGCGAACGTGTTTCAAATTCGCCCCCTCGGTAGTTTGTCCGTCAAGCACTAATGCGATTATGTTTCTGGGAAGGCCGTTGGGAGGCCGTGGCGTGGGTTGACCCGGGGCAGTAGGTTGACCTGAAACAGTAGCCGGTTGTGTCGTGCCATTGCCACTGGTGAGAGTCGAGTCGAAAAACTCGATGTTCTCCCGCACGCCGTTTTCAGAGATGGTGAAGTCTTCTGCTTTGAGATCCGTGACAGGCCTGCCCTTCTTGTCTTTGACTATCACGTCGAAGTTTACAAGGTTAGAATTAACCTTAATCACGCCGTCTTGATCACCGCTTTTCCTGGTTTCTTTTTTCTCCTGTGATTGCACCGGGATGGCGGCAAGAAAGATGGCGGACGTCACGAGCAGGTGCAAACAAAGGCTCGTCCGGCGTTTATTCAGAAAAGAATTATGGTCAGACATCATTTACCTCATGGTTCTATTGGCAGGCAGCGGTAAATTCTTGGCGAGTTTAACATGAACGAGCTCAACAGAACTCTCTAAAACCTGTGCTATCAGTCTTTGTGCTCTCGGCCGGGGCTCGAATATCTATCGGCAAAGTAGCGGTATTCAGTCAGCTTCACTTCCGCGAGAACAGCTATCAAGGGCCTCAGCCGGCGATAATCTCAAAGTCACTGGCGCCACAACATCTTCGTTGGTAGTGCCCCGGTTCATAAGGGTAGGTAGATTCAACGAATGCTTCAGGTCTATAATCCCCGGACTCATCGGTTGAGTTTCTTTCTTATCCGGACAGAACCTTAGGAGACGCCTTGATAAATGGAACCAAGTCATCTTTTCTTGCTATTCGGGCTGCCGCAGTTTTCATAGTCTTTCAGGCTTGCTTACTGCTCCTTATCGCTTCGCCGGCCCTTTCTCAATCATTCAGCAACCAGGACCGTGAGCGAGGATTGACGATGTTAAAGACCGTCAAGGAGGACATAAGGAAGAATTACTATGATCCTGGCTTTCGCGGTATCGACATTGATGCGCGCTTCAAACTGGCCGAGGACAAGATAAAGCTGACTAAGTCTAATGCCGAGGTGTTCGGCATCATTGCGCAGGCGTTGCTCGATTTCAACGACTCGCATACCTCTTTTGTTCCTCCTCAAAGATCAGCACGCATCGACTACGGCTGGCTCATGAAGACCTTCGGCAATAACTGCTATGTTACCGAGGTAAGGCCCCATAGCGACGCCGATGCAAAGGAACTAAGACCGGGTGACCTGGTGCAATCGATTGATGGGATTCGGCCGAACAAAGCAAACCTTTGGGTGTTCTATTATCTCTACTACCAGCTGGCGCCACGGCCCATCGTGAAGATGGTCGTGCAAAGCCCCGGCGAGCAGTCCAGGCAGTTGGAAATAAAACCCAGAATCCAAACGGGCAAGAAGACAGTTGATCTCACGGATACAGTCGACCTTAACCGGCTCTGGAGAGAAGAGGAGGACGAAGACATCGCCAACGCGAATCGCTTCACCGAATTTGGCAGCGAGTTACTGATTTGGAAAATGCCTCATTTTGACCTCACGAAAGATGGCGTAGATGGGATGGTTGATAAGGCAAAAAACCATAAGGCGCTGATCCTCGATCTGAGAGGCAACGGCGGAGGCGCAGAGGAGACACTACTGCGGCTCATCGGCAATCTTTCTGATCACGATGTCACAGTTGGCGAGGTCAAGCGGCGCAAGGAGACCAAACCACTAATAGCAAAAACCCGCGGCGCGGCTGGTTTCAAAGGGCAGCTGGTGATCCTCGTCGATAGTGACTCGGCGTCGGCCTCGGAGGTATTGGCGCGGGTCATGCAACTGGAGAAACGAGGCACGGTGCTGGGTGATCATACCGCAGGAAAAGTGATGAGAAGCCGTGCACACGTACACCAGATGGGAGTAGACACAGTGGTGATGTACGCGGCGAGCGTCACGGATGCCGACGTCATCATGTCGGATGGAAAGAGTCTCGAGCAGGTCGGAGTAACGCCGGACGAGACCTCGCTGCCAACCGCTGAAAACCTTCGTGCCCGGCAAGACCCGGTTCTTTCGCGCGCCGCAGCGATACTGGGGGTAAAGTTGGATCCCGTCGAAGCCGGTAAACTCTTCCCCTTCAAGTGGATGCCATAGCTGGGCGACTCCGGCGAGATTTGTACGTACTTCAATGCGAACCTGTCCTTCAGTCCAGCAATCATCACGTCGAATTTGCCTGGCTCGACAACGGGTTTGTTATCTGCGCCGATGAATGAGAGATCATCCGTGTGCAACTTGAAGGTCAGGATACGACTCTGGCCAGGTTCCAGATAGACCTTCGCAAAACGTTTAAGCCTCTTCCCGGCGGGCGATGCATCGCCAGGCAGCGACTAATAGACAAGCGTCACAAATGGTTAAGAATTCCGGAAGAATGCATATGCGAAAACGCCTGGTCTCTGGAAGCATCATTCTAATGTTGAGTCTTACCGCGTTCGCCAGGAGCGGGAGCGAGCGCGGATTACCTCAAGCTAAAAAGCTCTATTTGCGGAAAGGCTGGAGCATTCAATCATCAGCTCAGATCAAAGAGAACGGTGATGCTCTTTCGCAGAACGAGTTCCAGCCGCAGAAATGGTATCCGGCCACAGTCCCGTCTACGGTTGTCGGTAACCTGGTAGAAGACAAAGTCTACCCGGATCCATTGGTAGATAAGAATCTACGACTGATCCCGGGCTGCAGCTATGCCATCGGCGCTAACTTCTCAAATCTCCCGATGCCGGAGGATAGTCCCTTCCGCGCTTCATGGTGGTATCGAACTCAGTTTCGTCTTCCTGCAAGTTATCGCGGCAGGAATGTCTGGCTAAATTTCGACGGTATTAACTTTCGGGCCAACATCTGGCTCAATGGTCAACAGATTGCCACCTCAGCTCAGATAGCCGGGACCTTTCGCATCCATGAATTGAACATCAAGAATGCGGCGCGCGCCGGCGAGTTGAATACGTTAGCGGTCGAAGTCTACCCGCCCCAGCCAGATGATCTGGCCTGGACGTGGGTAGATTGGAACCCGATGCCTCCGGACAAAAATATGGGGATTTTCCGCGACGTTTTTTTGACCAGCAGTGGGCCAGTTACCCTCAGATATCCGCAAGTAGTCACTAATTTTGATCTGCCCTCGCTGGAGACCGCGCATTTGACTGTTAACGCAGAGGCTCATAACGCGACCGACGTTGAGGTTGCAGGTACGGTGAGTGTCCGGCTTGCGGGGATTCGCTTGTCGCAGAAAGTGACGCTTGGCCCACAGGAGACGAAGTCAGTCTCATTTACGCCGGCAGACTTTCCGCAACTCAATATCTCTCAACCGCGTCTGTGGTGGCCCCTGCACATGGGCCACCAGAATCTTTATGGTCTGGTAGCCGAATTTGAGACCGGTGGTGAAGTCTCTGATCGACAAGACACCCGCTTCGGTATTCGAGAAATTACCTCAGAATTAGATAGTCAGAATCACCGGATTTTCAAAGTCAATGGCCGCAATGTGCTCATTCGTGGCGGCGGCTGGTCCTCTGATATTTTTCTGCGGTCGTTGCCTGAACGACTGAAATCAGAATTTGAGTATGTCAAAGACATGAACTTGAATACGATTCGGTTGGAAGGCCAACTGCAGCCGGATAGCTTCTTCGACCTCGCGGATCAGTACGGAATTCTAATCATGGCGGGATGGTGCTGTTGCTCACATTGGGAGCACTGGCAGCACAGATCCGATTATCAGGAAGGGCCGATCTGGGATAAAGAGGACTACGAAATCGCCGCCAAATCCCAGACAGATCAAATCAGACGTTTGCGAAATCACCCTAGCTTGCTGGCCTGGCTGAATGGTAGCGATAATCCGCCGCCTCCCGATGTCGAGCAGATGTACGTCGATATCCTGAAGAAGTATCACTGGCCCAACCCATTCCTCTCGTCGGCCACGGCAAAACCGACAACGGTTACCGGCGCGACCGGAGTCAAAATGGAAGGACCTTACGAATGGGTACCTGCTTCCTACTGGCTATTCGACAAAAAGTTAGGTGGCGCTCATGGTTTTGCCACGGAGATCAGTCCGGGTCCAGCGGTGCCGCCGATTGAGAGCCTGCGCCGGATGCTGCCTCAAGACCATCTATGGCCCATCAATGAATATTGGAGCTATCACGCGGGCGGGGGACAATTCAAGGATCTAAGAGTTTTCACTGAGGCCTTGAATGCGCGCTATGGACCGGCCAGCGATGCGCCGGATTACGCGCTGAAGTCGCAGCTGATGGCTTACGAAGGCCAGCGCGCGATGTTTGAGGCCTATGGCGGAAACAGGTACACATCAACGGGCGTTATTCAGTGGATGCTGAACAACGCCTGGCCTTCCATGATCTGGCACCTTTATGACTATTACCTTATGCCGGGCGGGGGCTACTTCGGTACCAAGAAAGCGTGCGAGCCGGTCCATGTACAGTATTCTTACAAGGACAAATCCGTGATCGCTGTGAATACAACCTATAGACCGCTACGCGATCTAAAGTTGACGGCGCAAGTGTATGACATCAATCTTGCCGCAAAGTTTTCAAAAGTGCTGCAGCTTGACCTGCCGGCTGACAGCAACTCCAAGGCTTTCGTGATTCCGCAAATCCAGGATTTGTCGGCGACTTACTTTCTCCGTCTGTTGCTTGAAGACAGCAACGGTCAACCAGTGAGTTCAAACTTCTACTGGCTATCAACTAAAGATGATGTGCTTGATTGGCAGAAGTCCACCTGGTACTACACGCCTACAAACTCCTACGCAGATATGACCCAACTGCAGAAACTCCTGCCGGTAAAATTGGCGCTATCCAGCCGGGCGGTGCGTAGAGCTGGCGATGAGATCGCTCAGGTAAGAGTGTCAAATCCCAGTCGCAGCATGGCGTTCTTTATTCATCTTCAGATTAAACAGAGACGCACGGGACTAGATGTTCTACCCGTCATTTGGCAGGACAACTATTTCTCGTTGCTGCCTGGTGAGCGCAGAGAGATAACAGCCACTTATCAGGTAAGAGGCTTAGGCAAGACGGGCGCGTTTTTGGCTGTCGATGGCTGGAATAGTTCGCCTGTCACGACTCCTATAATCGCTAGCAGGAAGCCTTGACCCGGCGGAATGACTTTTTCGAGTCGCGCCGCTGGATGGTGTCCTCATTTCACCTCTCTGCGACATAGCGGCAACTCCTTGGAGTGCGGTGACCTGTCGGCACTTTGGTCGCTGCGACCGGTCGCAGCCTGCGTACGTTGAGATGGTTCGTTGACGAAACGCGGCGCCGGGCCGCCGCGGGCCAAAGCGGTGACAGGTCACCGC
>DIYZ01000278.1:16714-32221 GCA_002427845.1 Chloracidobacterium sp. UBA6041
GGTGACAGGTCACCGCACTCCAAGGAGTTGCCGCAATGTTGCGAAGAAGGAAGATTAGGACACTACCCGCCGCCAGGCCCACCTCAAAATGAATAGCGGTAACCGGCGCTCTTCATTTACGGCCGGCGTTGCTTGCCGTGGCAGTTGGAGCGAGAGTGACCTTGCCGCGTAGTTCGATCTGTGCGGACGACGGGCCCACGAGCACGTCAAAATCGCCAGGCTCAGCGCGCCATTGCTTTGCGTCAACGTCGTAATAGGAGAGTGCGCGTTGGTTTAGCATTACCTTCACACGTTTCGTCTCGCCTGGTTTCAGTTTAACCTTTGCAAAGCCCTGCAGTTCCTTTGCCGGGCGTGGCACCTTCGAGTGGGCGTCGCTCACATAGACTTGAGCTACCTCGGCTCCGGCGCGCTTCCCGGCGTTGGTAACATCGAACGACACCTCGGCCCACCAAATTCCGGGGCCGCCGCCTTTTGTGATTCCCTGTGTGATGGACAGATTGCCGTAGGTAAAACTCGTGTAAGAGAGGCCGTACCCAAACGGGAACTGGGGCTTCGTGCCGTTCTTTTCGTAGCCGCGGTAACCGACGAACACGCCTTCCTTGTATACGACCTTGTTCGTGCCTGCTGCTGGGTAATAACTGTCACTTACCGGATTGTCTTCCCAGCGACGTTCAAAAGTAACAGGCAAATGGCCCGAGGGGTTCACATCGCCGAAGAGAACCTCGGCTAGCGCCGTGCCGCCTTCCTGTCCCGGATACCACGTCTCGATGAGCGCCGGGACATGATCAAGCCAACCATTCATGTTCACGTTTCCGCCAGAGGTGACCACGACAATCGTGTTTTTGTTTGCCGCAGCCACTGCCTCTATCAATTCGTCCTGTGCGGGCGGCAGGTTAAAGGTTCTGTCTGCGCCTTCGCTCTCAGTCTCAGGATCGAAACCCGCCGCGACTACCACCACATCGGCGTTGGAGGCGAGCTTCTTAGCTTCCTCATTGACGACGCTCCCGTGACGTATGATTCCGAATTTCATGCGTGTGCCAAGCCAATTGGATCGCCCATGCTGCTCCAGCACGACCTTGTGCGGCGCAGCTGCGAGTGAGAGCCTGGCCTGGCCCACGGCTGCCCTGGACGTGGTCCAATTATCGAAGATGAGCTTGTCGTCAAGATAGAGGCGATAAAAGCCGCCGTCTTCTCCGGTAGAGGCGACAAAGATGTCATAGGAGCCGGACTCTTGTGGGACATAGTAACCGGTCCAGCGCGATGAGAGCGTCTGCGCGGGAAAGTCCGCGCGAGTCCCGGCCCTGAAGTTGACGTGCTGTTCAGTGCGCTTTAGCGCCGGCGTTCCCTGCAGGTCATTATTATTGAAATATTCCGCGCTGAGACCCGGCTTCCCTTCGGTCGCAGCGGTAGAGAACCTGGTCGCCTCGGCCATCTCACCCAGGGAAGGCACTCCACGCGCGTAATACACCTGAACCGCCGTGCCGAGATAATTACTTAAACCTTGCAGATAGCTTGTTGCGGCAAACGGTTCCACGCGGGCACTGCCGCCGCCGACGGGCACGGCCGGATAGGCGTCAGGGCCAATGATGGCGATGGATTTGATCTTTGCCCTACTGAGCGGTAACAGACCGCCTTCGTTCTTCAGCAGCACTTGACTCTCTCGCGCGGCTTCGAGCGACACGCTGCGGCCTTGCTGGTTGTAGCGCGGAATGGACGTGTCTGTCTGGTCACGGTCGAGCCAGCCGAATTGAATCGCCGTACGCAGGATGCGGCGCACCTTATCATCAATGGTGGCAACGGCGACTTTGCCCTGCTGAATGGCAGGGAGGAGTGTCTGCCGATTCATGAAGGCGCCGGAGGGCATCTCGAGATCCAGTCCGCCGTTCGCTGCGGCCACACCGTCGTACGTCGCGGACCAGTCGGACATCATGATGCCCGCAAAGCCCCACTCGTTCTTGGCGACATCTGTATTTAAGTATCCGCTTTGACTAAGGTGCGTGCCGTTGGTCAGGTTGTAGGAATCCATGATGGCTCCCACGTGCGCTTCCTTCACCGCCGCCTCGAACACCGGCAGATAGATCTCGCGCATCGTGCGCTCGTCAATGATCGAGTCCGTGTTGTGGCGGTCGAACTCGGAATTGTTCCCCATGAAGTGTTTGATGGTGGCGCTGACGCCCTGGCTCTGCACGCCTTTGATATATCCGACGGCGATGCGGGATGCGAGAAACGGGTCTTCGCCGAAGTATTCGAAATTCCGGCCATTCATCGGCGCGCGATAGATGTTCACACCGGGGCCCAGCAGGAAGTGCACTCCTTTGGCCCGCGCATCTCTACCGAGTTCGGTCCCCACCCGCTCTGCCAGGGTTGGATTCCAGGTGGCGGCCAGGGCGATGCCGCCGGCCATGGCGGTCGCTGGGCCATAGTTACGAACCCCGATCGGACCGTCGGCCATTTTCAATGAGGGCAGGCCAAGCCGCGGGATACCGCGGATGAAGAAGCCGTCCACCCCTCCCAGCATGTCGATCTTTTCCTCGAGCGTCATTTGGCTGAGCAGGGACTCGACGCGGTGTTCAATTGTGGCTGCCGATGACGACTTTGTCGGCGCGGACGTTTGCGCCAGCCCGGAAACGACATTCAGGCAGAGAAGTGATAGAACGGCAATCGCCGAACAGCGGTTTCGCATAGCGTTTCAAAGTCCACCGCCGCGGTTCTGGCTCTTAGCGCCAGATGGCGGCCGGGCAGACAAGCCCCTTCTTTCTTTCGTGGATTAAAGACCCTTTGCGGACCAAGGAAATTGTATGATGCTGTTTTGTTATGGTCAATCTTCTTTGCGCTTTGTGAAAACTGGGTGCGATGAGAGTCATTGCACCGTTTACATGTGAGACTTGTCCGCGTCGCGCTGCAGGGGCACAAGTGCCCAAGCTAAACGGCGTTTTCCTAAGGCTTCCAATACCGTCGGGATTGCTGTATGGAGGTAGTTCTATCCAGCCATGAAACCGCTAAAAATAGGGATCACAGGAACCGATCATTCGCGTGATCGCGGAAGCAGCGAGTGAAACTACGGCGCAGGAGATTCTTGCCGGTGTATATGAGCAGGTGCAAGCGTGTATTAATTCATAACGAGGAGAAAAATCTAAAACCGTGGACCACAAAACGTTGAGTTATGCTCTTGCGCGGCGTGAATTCTTAAAGATCGCGGGTCTGGGTACGCTGGGCCTTGCGCTTCCAGAGCTTGCTTTTGCTCACGTGTCGGGTACCCCGCGCTCTGGGGAATTGCTTGTTTATGTAGGAACCTATACTACAGGTAAAAGCGAGGGGATCTATCTTTATCGCTTGCACCTGTCTTCGGGCGAGTTAAAGCATGTCGCCACAACCAGCGGAGTGGTCAACCCTTCGTTTCTTGCCATCGCTCCAAGCCGGCGCTATTTGTACGCAGTCAACGAAGTCGAAGAGTTTGCGGGTAAAAGAAGCGGAGCCCTCAGTGCCTTTGCCGTTGATCAACGGACGGGTGAACTGAGGTTGCTGAATCAACAGCCATCGTTGGGTGGTGCACCGTGTTACGTGGTCGTGGACCGGGCCGGTAGATTTGTCTTAGTAGCCAATTATGTGGGAGGCAACGTTGCTGTTCTTCCGGTACGTAGCGACGGGAGTTTGGGCGAGGCTACGGACGTGAAGCAAGATCTTGGTTCGAGCATAAATGCTGGGCGTCAGGAAGGACCACATGCCCATTGTATTGTGCTGGACCCAGCCAACCGGTTCGCTTACGCATGTGATCTGGGCACAGACAAAATCATGATCTTCCGCTTTGACGCGCGGCGAGGAAAGCTGATCCCAAACGGAAGGCCCTGGGTGCAGGTCAAGCCTGGTGCGGGCCCGCGCCATTTAACTTTTCATCCTGGCGGCAAGTACGCCTACGTCATAAATGAACTGCACGCGACGGTAACCGTTTTCGCCTACGATCGGGTCCAGGGCAATCTGGAAGAGGTGCAAACGGTGCCCACTTTGCCGAAGGATTTTACGGGTGCGGACACGAGTGCCGACATCCACGTTTCTCCCGACGGTCGATTTCTTTACTGTTCGAACCGCGGTCACGACAGTATCGCTGCCTTCAAGATCGACCCCCGGAACGGTGAATTAACTTTCATCGCTCACAAATCAACTGGCGGCAAGACACCGCGCAACTTTGCGATTGATCCGACTGGCGCATTTCTGCTGGCGGCGAATCAAAACTCGGACACCATCGTCACTTTCCGGCTTGATCCGAAAACAGGTCGGCTTGGCGCCGCGGGTCAGGTTGTTGAAGTGCCGTCACCTGTCTGTCTGAAATTTACAACCCCTTTTTAGTGAATTGTCTTAGGCTGTGATCGCTTCCAACCACTTCTCGCGAGTGGTTTCTGGTGCGGCGAAAACTCCCGCAATCAATGCGTACGAAGTGCGTTGACTTAGTGTCAAGTGCTGACATTTTCGCGAGTTTGTCGGAGAGAGAACTCTCTGTGCAACCTCTATGTTCGCTGTGTCCCGCGTTTCAACTCTTCGTTTCAAGAGGTGGCAGAAGAAGTCGAATGCCAAAGCACTGCGAAGAAGTGACATACCGTGCCCATGATAACGAACAAGTGCCAAACGAAATGGTTATAGCGCAGGCGGTGCATGCCAAAGAACACTAAACCACCCGTGTATGCCAGCCCGCCGGCCAGTATCCAGAGAATGCCCGGCACGGGCACGTGCAATAATATGGGCCGCACGGCAATGATCGCGAGCCAGCCCATTGCCACGTACAAAACAATCGACACACGCGAGTGCCGAGTGGCTGGGACCGCCGTCAGCACCAAGCCAGCGGCTGCCATAATCCATACCAGACCGAGCAGCGTCCAGCCCCACGGACCACGCATCACGCCGAGTGTGAAGGGAGTATAGGTGCCGGCAATCAGCAGGAAAATCGCGGCGTGATCGAGCACGCGAAAAAAGCCTTTGGCTCGTTTGTTTGACAGCGCGTGATAGAGCGTAGACGCTAAGTATAAACCCACCATCGTGACGGCAAAGACCACGGCGCCAACGATGCTCGAAGCGCTGCCTCCTCGCGTAGCGGCAACAATCAGAATGGGTGCGGCAGCGAGGCTCGCGATTAGACCCAGTCCGTGGCTGATGCTGTTGGCAATTTCTTCGGCCGGTGATGGCTCGCGCCGCGAATAGGTTAGTGCCATAAAATATCTCAAAAGCCTCGTCAGGAGCGGGTGCCAACTATTCGGCAAAACCCCCGGCATCATCTGCTGATGGTCCATAGATCGACGGCACAGGAATATCATAGAGCCGCAGATAAACACCGAGTTGTCTGACAAGCTGATCTCCGACAAACTGAAAGGTTTGTCGGACCTCAGTCATTCGCGGCTTCCGCCCCGTACGGTATGTCGATAACCAGCAACCACGTTCCCTCCGGTTGGCGGCGAACTACATCCGACGTCTGGCCCGCCATCTCAACAGCGCCACCACTCGGATCTGTTCCTGTCAGCGTCCACACTGGAACGCACCCGTTGACGGCGTTTTGGATCTGAGATTCCGACAAACGGGCCACACGTCCGAAAAAGAGGCATTCACTGCTCGTGCAGTTGAGTCGGGGGCCGGGAGCCTAAGCGCCGTTCACCGCGTGGATCTGGCGGACCGGCGTTTCAACGCACTATCCAGGGTGGCGTAGACAACCGCCGGATCGGGGGAGCCATCCCACTCGTTCCAAAAAGAGGAAAGGACGGAGCCCTCGGTGTACATGCGGGCGCGCACGTCGCCTTCGGCAACAGTGCCTGTGGGTTTCCAATCGTTGCCACGAGCGTTCTTGGCGGCCCGCAGTAATTCGCGAGCGCGCGCAGCGTCGTTCGACTTCCAGGCGATATAGCCGCGCAGGAAATACCCACCGACTGCACGCGGATTTGTGCGGCAAGCCAATTCCAGGCGCTGCGCAGCCGTATTTGGATTCCCTTTGAGGAGCGCGATCTCTCCCAACAGCAGCAACGCCCCGGTCTCCTCAGGATTTAGCGCGAGCGCTTTGCTGACGGACTCCTCAGCGGCGGTCAGTTGCGCCGTGGAGTTGGAGGAAGCGGCCAGCAGCAAGCCCTTTCGCTGGTAGCCGCGGTGACTTTGCGGATTAAGGCGAATCAGATCTTCAAGCTGTTCTAGAGCGCCTGTGGTGTCTCCCTGAGCGTAAAGGCAGCTGGCCAGGTAATATCGAGAATCCTCGTGTGTGGGATTGAGAGCCACGGCCTCGCGGAACAATTGGGCCGCCTTCGCGATGTCGTTTTCTCTTTTCAGCGCGTCCATGGCTGCGCGCTGCTTCCCCCAGAACTGAACCAGTTGATCTCGGGATGGCGCCGATACCGTGGCAGCCTGCGGCGCCTCGATCGGTTTTCGATGTGCAACAGGATCGCCCTCGATCAGATTCCAAATCGTGTTCGCATCGAGCTGGGGATACGTGTCCACTCGCCCATCAAGCCATCGCACTTCGACCTTATCGGCGCGCGCACTCTTGCCCAGTCCGAAATGTACGCGCCGGCTGTCCTGCGAAAGATACGATGCGCTGGTCACGGTGCGCCGCAACTTAACTCCGCCGACATCCGCGATCACCGTCGCGCCATCGCCGAACCCCACAGGCTGGCGACTCCGTCCCACCAGGCTGTGCAGACAAAGCTCCAGCCAGTTGCCCTGCGGGATGTCGTTGCGCAATAGCCGTACGCCCTCGCCGTGATCCACGATGGCGATATCCATCGCACCGTCGTTGTTGAAGTCGGCCACGGCCAGCCCGCGGCTGGCGTGCGGCGTAGAGAGAGCGACATTCCACGGCGCGAGGTCGTGGAAGAATTCGCCCTTTTGGCTCCAGAAAAGGAAAGAGGGCATGGGCTCCAGTTTCGCCGGCCGCTGCTTGGTCTCGAACGTGCTTCCGTTCGCCACCACCAGGTCCAACCAGCCATCGGAATCGAAATCCACGAAAGACGTACCCCAGCCGATCGATTGCAGCGAAACCTGCCCGATACCGCGCATCTCGGCAACATCCGTGAAGTGCAGTTCGTTTGCGTTAGCTTTGCCACCGGGATTGTTCTGCTTCGCGGCAAACTTCTGCTGCTCGAGCAGCGACTGATAAAGCGCGTACTGCTGGGCGATCCAGTGGCTGATGAACAGATCGTCAGCGCCGTCACGATCAAAATCGCCGGCCGCGAGGCCCATGGAACCCCGGTACTCGGCCACCCACGCCGCGGAACTCGCATCCACGAAGCGACCGTGTTTATTCAGATAGAGCTTGTTCTCGGAAACGTCATTGGCGACGTAGAGATCCAGCCAGCCGTCGCCATCGAAATCGTGCCACAGAGCACTGAGGCTCCGCCCATCGCGATTGGCGACGCCCAGTTTTTCCGCAACTTCGGTAAATGTCCCGCCACCGTTGTTGTGAAACAGCAGGTTGCGCTCTGGCTCATAAGAAGAGGGGTTCAGCGTGAAGGGAACTTCCAGGCCGAACTGTTCCGAGGAGTGTAGGTCATTGCTAGGCTTATACCGAACGTAGCCGCACACGTAAAGGTCGAGATTACCGTCGCGATCATAATCGCCCCAGGCTGCACCAGTCCAGAAGCCTTTCAAATTGGGGAACCTCGTATCGCGCACCAGCACGCCGTGATCGTTGCGAAAGAGCATCAGCGTGTCGTAGCCGGTTACGATGAGATCGAGCCAGCCGTCGTTGTTATAGTCGCCCCATGCCGCTCCCATTCCCATGATGCGAGTGTCGGGGAAGTTCTCGACCTTCTGGAACGTGCCGTTGCCCAGGTTGCGGAAGAGCAGCGAAGGAGCGCGTTGGTTGGCCGGCAGGTCGAGCGAGCCTCCGGCGCTCACGACGAACAGATCATCGTTGCCGTCATTGTCAAAATCGCCCCAGGCGACGCCGGAACCTATGTCTTCCGGCAGTTGTGAGCTGCGATTGCCTGCGAAACTGCGGAATTCCGCCAGGCCTGCCTCGCGCGTGACGTCGGTGAAGCGCGGCTCGGGAGCGCCTGCGGGAAGCGCCCGTAGACTGTCGGAATGACCGGTGGCCGCACCGCGGTCCAGAGTGTGTGTGATATCAGCGATCTCTTCCCCGGGCTTGTAAACCTGCAGCTGATGAGCGGCATAAAACTTCACGCCGAAGACAGTCCCCAACAAACCAGCGACCGCCAGCCCGGTCGCGCTCCATAACACGCGCCGGTGTCTCCGGCTCAGGCGGCGGTTCTTCCTGGTTTCCGGCGGCGCAGGCAACTGCTGGGGTGATGTTTTGATCAGGGCCATAGGCGCTTATCTTTCCGAGAGTCGGGCGAGCGTCTCGGTGCGCTTCACGTTCAGGGCAGCGCGCTTGTCCCGTATGGTGACCGTAGCACTGACTCGCGCGATATCCACGACTGGTGCCGTGATTCCCGATTTTTCGCCCAGCACATAATTGAGCAGGAACTGATCAATCTTTCGGTAGTGAAGGATTGCCGTAATCAGGTATTTGCCGCCTGGCGCTTTGGGCCCAAACTCAAAATTCCGTGTTTCGTTCAACTCCCCTACCCTAGCCACGCTCGGCGATGACGAAATGCTCGAAGGGCATGCAGCCTGATATTCAACCGTATCGGAGTAACCCGGAAACAATGAGCGCCGGTAACGGACACCGACCATTTCCCAAAGATTGTGGCGGTCGATCAGGTTTCCGTATTGATCTACCGGCTCTGCCTTGAACAGGAACGTTCCGGGCTCGATGAAGTGCTTCTCATTGCGCCGGCCCGAGGCGAAGATTACCTTGCCGGCCTCATCCGTGACGCTCACCTCGACCCAGCTTTGAATCAGATCGAGCGGCCCCGTGGGAAAGTCGTGTCCCACTTTGTTCGATGTCAAGATCAGCCGGATCGGGATGAGCTGCCCGGGCGATACTTCATCGGGCGCCTCGATACGCATCTTGACGATCGGACCCTCGGCCCATTTATTACGAATTTCAGGAATTGGGAATTCCCCGTGTAGCCACTGCTCCGTGAGGCGGCTCTGGAGTTCCGCTCCCTCCAGATGCAAGAGGTTCGGCATCATGTTATTCGCGGCGAGAAAGCGATGGCTGCGGTGCTTGCCGTCGTTGGCATTGCGATTGTAATCGCTCGAATCTCCGGCGGCGGCGTCGTATGAATCCACCAGCGGCATGTGACACTCGCGGCATTCAACCGTGTGAGCCGGGTCGCCTTTGTGGTTCCAGTGACTGGCCTTCCAGTTGTCGTATTGGTTCTGAAGCTGTACCCAGCCCACGCGGTTCACCTCCTGGTCGATGAACTGCTTGTGGCAGGCTGCGCAGTATTCCGGTGCTTTGAACATGCGCTTGCTCAGCTTCAGGTGCTCGGCGGGATAGGCACGAATCAGAAAATCCCGAGCCACTCGCGCGACGCCGGTCGTGGCCCACTGCCATAGGTATTGCCGCGGCTGGACGACGGTGAAGTTCGCGTTGCCTTGTATATCGGTTTTCTGGACCGAGTGGCAAGCCAGGCAAGAAACGCCTTCGTTATATCCGTCGAGCCCGGTAAGCTTCTCCACGAAGATGTTCTTGGTCCCGGAGAAAAGCGAAATGGGATCGTGGCATCCCCCGCAGTAGCGCGTGGACTCCGCACCGTTCTGTTTCGCCATCACGCTCTGAATTCCCTGGAAGATGGGGTCCATGGCGGCGTATCGATGGGCGCTGGGCTTCCACTCCTCGACAATCTGCGCGTGACATCCGACGGTGCCGCAGCTCATCGAGCCCGCGAGCGACCGTGCGTCGAACGCTCCGCCAGTCGAAGTACGCGCCAGACTAGGCGCGAATGGCCGGTCTTTTCCGTGCAAGAAGCTGTAGTCCTTCGGGAACTCGTTCACGTAACGGGATCCAGGATAAGCCAAAGCGACGATGGCGGTGACCGCGAGCCCAGCTCCGGCAATGATCGAGGCTTGACGCGCAAATGCCGGGATGAGGCCCGGCGCCGCGGATTTCCGGGACCGCAGAACTGCCAGCAGAATGTGCGCCCCAACGCCGCCGAGGATGACGAACGTGGAAATTAAGTGGACATTCCGCCAGAGGCGTAGCGTGCGGATGCCCAATAGCGCTTCGAAGGTGACGACGGCACCCGAAGCAAAACACACCAGAAGGGCCGCCGCGGTTACGTACCCGAGCAGCACCACATCCGAGAACGCCCGCTCGCGATAATCCAGCCAGTGCGCGGCGCAGTACCAGCAAACCGGTAAGAGCATCGCGATCCCAACCGCCGTATGGACCAGGACTCCCCACTGCACCGCGGCATGGAATGGGCCAAACGTTACGGCCAGACCGGTGACAGCCTCCAGCGCCAGCAGCCCCATTGTGATCTTGGCGAGCAGAGACGGCCACCCGGTTCGAATCCGGTGAATCGAGTTCGGCGTGCTCGGCATTATCAGCCTCCTCTTTTCGTTTGACAGAGCGTTTTTGTATGGTCGAGCGCGCTCATTATGGCCGCCGACGTCAGATCATATTCACTTCGTTTTTGAAATAGTGTATCGCGTCTCGGCAATCAGGTATTCATACTTTAGCTGGAGAAGCGTATCAGCCAAAGGGTGTAGAAGTCGTCGCAGCCGGATGTGCTATCTTGCTGTCAAGCGCGGTAAGACTCGTAGTAAGCCGGAATCTGAGAATCGAGTTCACTTCTCATTCAACACCTTGCTTTAGCCAGGTGAAAGGGATTGTTGTATGGGAGGAGCTCGATCTGCATATGCCACATCTCGCGTTTTTGATTAATGCTAGAACCATCTACACTGTGGAATTCCTGTGAGCGCGTATGTCAGCAAACAGAGTCTTAGCGATATTAGTCGGTGGCGGGCCGGCGCCGGGAATCAATGCCGTCATTTCGGCTGCGGTTATCGAGGCAGTTAATGAGGGCCTCGAGGTTGTCGGAATCGTGGATGGTTTCAAGTGGCTTATCCGTGGAGACACCTCAAAAGTGCGTCCGTTACGGATTGAAGATGTCTCGCGTATTCATCTTGAAGGCGGCTCAATGCTCGGCACGGCCCGGGATAATCCGACAACTTCTGAACAAGCCATACGAACAGTGGTTGAGGCCTTCCGTGCGCTTGGCGTTACTCATCTTGTGACCATCGGCGGTGACGACACCGCCCTTTCATCCAGCTTCGTCGCTGAACGTTCCGGACACCAAATACGCGTAGTCCATGTCCCCAAGACTATAGACAATGACCTGCCGCTGCCCAGCCACATACCTACTTTTGGTTACCAGACCGCTCGCCACTACGGTGTCGAACTGGTTCAGAACTTGATGGAAGATGCACGCTCAACGAAACGTTGGTATGTGGTTGTCGCGATGGGGAGGAAAGCCGGCCATCTCGCGCTGGGGATTGGCAAAGCGGCAGGCGCCACACTGACCGTGATCGGCGAAGAGTTCAGTCGGCAGACTATAGCGTTTTCCGACATTTGCGACATTGTTGAAACGGCGATCATTAAACGACGGGCAATGGGCCGCCACTTTGGGGTAGCGATCCTGGCTGAAGGTCTGATCGAAAAATTGGAATCACAGGAACTTCAGGAGCTACAGGATGTTGAGCGAGACGATCACGGTAATATACGGTTCGCCGAAGTTGACCTGGCTCGGAAGGTCAAAGTCGAAGTGCAAGGCCGCCTGACCCAGCGCGGTATTCGCGTGACTATCGTCAACAAGAATATCGGTTACGAACTGCGCTGCGCTGATCCTATTCCCTTCGACGCTGCCTATTGCCGCGATCTGGGTTATAGCGCGATTAGATTTCTTTTGGAGGGCGGAACCGAAGCCATGATCAGCGTCCAGGGCGGACGCATGGTGCCAATGCCATTTGACCGGATTCGTGAGCCGGGAACAGGCAAGACGCGCGTCAGAATGGTCAACGTTGAAAGTGAAGGCTATCGTGTCGCTCGCGAATACATGATCCGACTTGAGGCGAAGGACTTCGAAGATCCCTCCTGGGTCGATAAAATGGCTGCCGCAGCCAATATGACAACTGCCGAATTTCGCAATAGGTTCGGTTACTTTAGCGGGCAAGTGCCTTGATTGGATCAATGGCGAGCTTAGAAACCGGGAGAGTGGTTTAGACCCTGCGCAGATTTAAAAGCTTTTGAAGTTAGAGCTCAACCTGATGGCACTTAAGAGAGTAGGCATTCTGGTCGGCGGTGGTCCGGCGCCAGGCACAAACGGAGTGATCTCGGCGATTGCAATCGAGGCCATTAAGGGTGGTTGCACAGCGATTGGTTTTCACGATGGCTTCGAATGGCTTGCTCAGCGGTATACGGATGAGCAACACGAGCTGACAATAGATGAGGTAGCCCGCATACATCTGCAGGGCGGCGTCATGCTGGGCACGTCGCGCACGGACGTAACAAGTCAACCGCAATCACTGGAGAACACCATTGCGGCGCTCAAGAAACTCGGAATGGAAGCACTCGTGACCATTGGAGGCGACGATCTGGTGCGCAGCTCAGCAGCTATTGAGCGTGAAACGCATGGGTCCATCAAGGTGGTGCAGGTACCCAAGAGCATCGACAACGATTTGATGCTGCCCGGCTCAGTGCCGACGCTCGGCTATGAGACCGCCCGCCACGTCGGAGTTGAACTGGTTAAGAGACTTATGGAGGACGCACGCACGACCGGGCGTTGGTATCTAGCTGTGACCATGGGAAGGCCGACCGGCCATTTAACTCTCGGAATCGGTAAGGCCGCGAGTGCGACGTGTACCATCATCCCCGAGGAGTTTGACAAGAAGATCTCACTTGCCGATATCGTTGATATTGTCGAAGGAACGATTATCAAGCGCCGAGCAATGGGACGACACTACGGCGTAATCCTGCTGTCAGAAGCTTTGGTTGAACATTTTGATGCGGACGAAGTCGCCGAGCTGCAGGATGTCGATCGGGATGCTCAGGGTAATATACGCGTGGCTGAGATCGATCTGGGCCGCAAGGTCAAGAACGAAGTGCAGCTCCGTCTGGAACGTCGAAACATAAAAGTAACAGTGGTGGATAAGAGCATAGGCTACGAACTGCGTTGCGCGTCTCCTATCCCTTACGACGCCGAATATGCACGCGACCTCGGCTACGCGGCGTTTAACTATCTTCTTCGCGATGGCTCGAATTCGATGATCACTATTCAGGGTGGCGAATTTCAACCCGTCCCTTTCAGCCAGGTGATGGATCCTGAAACGGGCTGCGGGCGGCAACGTTTTGTTGACGTGGAGACTGAAAGTTACCGGGTGGCGCGCGACTATATGGTCAGGATCGGCGTAAGAGATTTTCTTGATGAGGCATCGATCACGAAGTTGGCTGAGGCCGGCGGCTTGACGCGATCCGAGTTCATCTCACGTTTTGGCAAGTACTCACATTCATGATGTCTTTTGGATCACCGAATATTCGCGTCACGCGGATTGCGGTGCCGCGTCCCCCGCGGCCGATGTCATCCGCTGACATCGCACGCATCAGGCAACAACTGAACTACTCTCAATCTATTTTTGCTCGTGTGTTGAATGTCAGCCCGAAAACTGTACTGGCCTGGGAGCAAGGAATAAGAGTGCCGAGCGATGCGGCGCTCATGTTACTGACTATTGCCAAGCGACATCCTGAAGTGCTACTGGAAGCGTGAGTGCGCTTGGACTCCGAGTGGCTCAAGACTCATCCAAGCGTTTGATACCGCTTCCAGACAGAAACGCGAAAGAGAGTTCAGCGGGCGCTTGACTGCAAGCGCCCGGAAGTCGTTGTAGGCGCGTCGTCACTGGTCCACTTCCAAAGAATCCCCAGTTTTGTGCTCTTTAATCTGGAATCGCAGGAAGTCGTGAATTGCGTGCAAAGCTTCCGGACTATTGGTAGATATGCGAATCCGTGCACCTTGTTCCGTCTCCTCGAACTTGTATTGGATATCGCTCTTTAGCTTTTGCATCGTCGGAACGCCCGGCGGAACCTGATCGTGAATCAACATCGGTGCCTTGAAGTTGCCGCCGGCAAACATCTTTGCGATATGGCCCAGGTGCATTCTAATCTGATCACGGCTCTCCGTATCTTGAGGCGAGTTAGCGGCGACTTCGATTGAGCCACCGTCCGGTAGCAAGCGAAAGTGGTGCGTTGTCTTCGTATGGTCAAAGCCCATTACGTGATCGCCTCGCTCGTTCATCTTCTGGTCCTGCATGTCAGCCACGCCGGTCATGGGTGAAGTCGGCGGTGATTTTTTGTCCTGGTGTTGCGCTTTGACCATGGAAACGACCAAGACAACGGTCATCATTTCCAGAGCGATGATAAGAGAACGTCTAGTTTTCATTTGATTTCTTCTCCTTTTTTCCTTTTTGTTAAGTGAATTTGCGAGACTCGGCGACGATTAGCGGGTTTGTCATTGTTACCGGCATTGAGCGATTCCAGTAGATGGGCGCGTTGACCTGGAGCGCGATGCGCCAGGCGCGCATCCCAGTCTTTCAGAACAGTTCGCAATTCATCGCGTAGCTCGACCATTTCACGCAATCGAGTTTCGACGTCGGCGAGCTTGGCCGCAGCCAGCGTGCGAACTTCTGTGCATGGCGCGCCGCCGCGGTCACGAACATTCAAGAGAGCAGCCAATTCATCCAGCGTAAAACCAACCGCGAGCGCGCGGCGAATGAGCCATACTCGCTGCAGAGCAGCCGCTGGATATTGACGATAATCATTCGCCTGGCGGAGCGGCCGAGCCAACACTCCCTTGTGTTCGTAGTGGCGCAGCGTGTCGGTACTTACGCCTGCCAGTTCAGCCAATTCACCTGAACGATAGAAACTCTTTTCGGAACTCATGCCAGTCACTCCAATGATTGTAAAGGGTGGAACCAATTCCAGGGTCAAGCGATTTTTTACTATATCTTACCGGCGGTGTTAACTTTCCACAGCGAAAGTCATTACCGACACAAGAAGTGGCTCGGACGCATTACAATGAGCGACACTCAGATTGACGCGGGGCTGCGGGAATGGTGCGAATCCGCAGGATATTGGGAAGAGCACAGCGGGACGATTCGGGCGATGTTCGCCCCCGTCACGCTCGCACTTATTAAAGATGCGGGTATCGTTGAGGGACAATCTGTGCTCGACGTTGCGGGTGGTCCAGGAGAGCCTTCCTTAGGTATCGCAGAGACAGTGGGGCCAACAGGCTCGGTCACGTGCACCGACGATCCTCAACGCGTGAAATGAATACAAATGTAGTTTACGAGTCATGGCACTTTCAGCTCGCTCATCAATGCATCCAACTGGCCGTTTAGTTCATTGAGCTTCGCCTGCGCTGTTTGCAACTCTGTATCGATGGCCGCTTCACGGTTACGCAACCGCTCCTCCTCTTGCGTTAGTCTTGTCAGGTTACCTTTCGCCACCGTAATACGTGACTCTAACTCCGCGTGCGCGTTCAGTTCAGCCGTGCGGTCTAACTGGTCCTCGGCACTCTTGATCTGTTGCGCCATTTGAGGCTTGGCTGTTCTCATATCGGCGACTTGGGAGTGAATGCT
>DIYZ01000278.1:32470-38259 GCA_002427845.1 Chloracidobacterium sp. UBA6041
TGCTGCAACGTTGGATCACGATCCCCCTGCACTGATCCGGCAGGCTTGTTGCCTTGCGCTTGTCCTCTCGAGGGTGAGACGCCACAGAACGCAACGAGACAGAGTACAAATGCCAGGGTCAGACTTTTCACGAGTGACATGATGTTCTCCTTTTCAGCAGTCAAATGCGCGGCGAGTTATTCCAAACCCGATGTTGTCAGACAAGTGTCGGCTTCAATCAGTGATCGGATGGAAGGCTGTTCAGAATATCAGAAATCTCCGACGGTATTGGCAGCGAGTTTACCTCATAGAAATGCTTAACCGTCCTCAGCGCGGTTCTACCGTAAGGCGCATTCTGGAACTCCTTGTGTTGGTGGATTGCCAGAACAGCGCCGGGCAGAAGAGCTTCAATCTTTTTTCCGAGACTCATCTTGTCTGTGCGCGCGCAACTCCGTAGCCTCGAAAGCTTTGTCCATCACGCTAGTCGTATAACAATCGGCATAAACCCATTCACTCCTCTTGCCCAGGATGATGAAAGTAGCAAGCGCGCCAACGAGCAAACCGCTCACGAAGATCATAAGTATCTTAGCTTTACTCTTCATAATTCACTCTCCAGATAAACATCAGCGATCTCTTCGCGAGAGTCTTCCGACGGTGGGCCAAGTATGATACCGCGGTCGCATCATTCGGTAGCCATAGTCGGGTCCAAAGGAGTTCAGCTCTTTCTACACTGCTGGCGTAGAACCCTTCGTCAACGTGTATAATGTGGGTCCACAAGTGAAACGGAGAAGGAGGAGATCAAGATGGCCGAATGGCGTATGAGCGGAACCTACTTCAAGAGTTGTAATTGCAATCCCGGCTGCCCGTGCGACTTCATGAGTCCACCGACACATCACAAATGTGAAGGCGTACTCGGCATGAAAGTCGAACAGGGCCACTTCGACAATGTTTCACTGAATGATGTGAAGTGGGCCGTTGCGTACCACTAGAGGAAGCAGTGGTGAAAACAATCTCCAGAAATGAATTGAAGCAGAAGCTGGATCGGAAGGACGACTTTCTGCTGGTCGAAACTCTGCCGGCCACGGCCTACCATCACAACCACTTACCCGGAGCAATAAACTTGCCACCTGAAAATGTGACGACGCTTGCTTCGCAGATCTTACCGGATCGAAACGCGGAGATCGTAGTTTATTGTGCCAGTCCTACTTGACACGCTTCGGAGAACGCCGCCCGTGAATTGGCGGCGCTGGGATACACCAATGTGCGTGACTACGCTGAGGGTAAGCAGGACTGGATTGATGCAGGGCTACCAGTCGAGAGTGACCACGGGCATTGACTACCGAATTCTGCTTGTCCAGTCTTTACGTTAAGTTTCGTCGGCCCAGATCTTTTTCGTGGGACTGCCGGATAAAAGCAGACGTAAAAACCCTCATGTTGCAGATTGGCTCGTGGACAGATCGTAATAAGGCAGGCTTTTTGCTGGACGAATTGAGCAAGAGGCGAGATCCGAAGCTTCTTAGCCAGTTGCGTTCGCGATCTCTCGACTCTCTGATCGAGATGGCCCGATAGCGGAGCCGCGGCCACGCGGATTTCGCGAGAATCCTGCTTGGGAGGATTGCAGGTATCGAAGAAATCCGCTTGCAGCAGCTAGTGGAAGCAGGACAGGTTGATCAGATTATCGAGGCGCTGAAGTGAAACCGGATCACTCGAACTGTTGATTTACATAGTCACCGGAAGGAAAGCCCAGGAGTATTAAAGAATGAGGGTCATATCGACAGTAGTCACTCTGCTATTACTACTGAATCTCGCGGTCGGGCAGGAGTCATCTGCAAAGACATCGCTCGATGAGTTGCGGTTCTTGATTGGTGAATGGGAAGGCGTCGGAGAAGGAGGGCCGGGCGCGGGCAAGGGTGTATTCAGCTTTGCGGTTGATCTGCAGAATAAGGTAATCGTTCGAAAGAATTACGCTGAATACCCCGCCACCGCGGGCCGTCCAGCAATGAGACATGACGACCTCATGTTGATTTACGTTGATGGTGCTTCAAATCAGATCCTTGCGAATTATTTTGATAGCGAAGGTCATCAGATTAACTATAAGGTGACGCCTTCATCGGGCCACGAGGCCGTGACTTTCTTGAGCGAGCCTTCCACGGCGCTGCCTCGCTATCGACTCTCTTACACGAAACTTAAAGATGGAACGCTGAGCGGAAAATTCGAGGTCGCTCCTCCCGGACAACCGGAAGCATTCAAGAATTATCTTGAATGGAGTGCGCGAAAGCGATAAGCGTAACTGTCAATGGCCGTTTCCTCCCTCGGTCAGCCGTTTGACGTTAGTGCCATGCTGCACAGCAGCAGTTTGCTTTTTTCCGCAGATGAGTAGCGAACATAGTCAATAAATTATCTGATGTCCCTGATGTGCTGCGGCAGGCTATTCATGATCCTCAACAGAAAAATCCGCACACGGGTTGGATCATAAAGGATGGTTTGCGGAAATTGAGGACGACTTACCCTGAGAAAGTTGAAAAAATAGTTGCCTTGTCCAAACGGCGCGCTGAATAACTCATTCGACGCTACGCCTCGATGGCGCGCGGTTCATTTTGTGTCGTTGCAGATGAGTTGGAATGCCTTGTTCCGCGCAGATCGTTATGCGACGTGAAGGGAGAACGTATGTACGTGTACCTAAAATGTTGTGTGGCAGTTTTGATGGTTGCGACCGCCCTAGCCCAACAACCGGCCAGCAAGTCACAGGAATCAGTCGACACTATGGAACTTTCCAGGCTTGAAACTGTAGGGAACTACGCTTACATACGCGGCGACGCCGATGCTTTAGGCCATCTGTGGGCGGACGATTTGATAGTCATCCCGGTTGAGATTGAAGGCCGCGAATATCCTTCGCCTGATGTGTTATCACCTTAAAAAAAATCAGAAGCTCGACCCGTAAGGAAAGGCTCATTATCCGCAGCGAGGGCCAGGGTGCTATTAGGGCATAAGGAAGTCGCTTAGATCGGCGATCGGGCTTCTGCTCACCTTGATCCTACGATCTCAAATTCGCCGTTTAGTCGGATGTCTTCGGAGGCAGACCCAACCATTACTCTGAATATTCCCGGCTCTACTACGAAGTGCATGTTCCGATCCCAAAGAGCCAGATCTTCAGGCGTCAGCGTAAACTTGACGCTCTTAGTTTCACCCGGTTTTAGGGGCACTCGCTCGAAGCCGCGCAAATTCTTTTCATACGTAGTGACGCTGCTGACAACATCACGTGTGTAAAGCTGCACGACTTCGTCGCCTGCGCGCGCACCAGTATTCTTCACCTCAAAGCTGATTAAAACGTTTCCACGCGAGGTCTGTTTTCGAGGACTGATCTGAAGATTGCTGTACTCGAAATTGGTGTAACTTAGGCCATGTCCGAAATGATAGAGGGCGCCGCTAACGCGGGTCTTCTCGCCCTCCCACTGAGCATTGGGTTTAGTCGGAAAGTTATAAGGGATCTGACCTACCGTCCTGGGAAACGTTACCGTGAGTTTCCCGCCGGGGTTGTAATCGCCAAACAATACGTCGGCAATCGCAGTGCCACCCTGCGCGCCGGGGAACCACGCCTCAACAATTCCAGGCACATACTTGTTCACCCAGTTGATGCTCAGCGGACGGCCGTTAATTAGAACCACTATGACTGGCTTGCCGGTGGCATAAACTGCCTGGACCAGGTTCAACTGGCGTCCCGGTAAATCAAGACTTGTGCGGCTGGCGCTTTCGCCGACAGTTTTTGGAGAGTCACCCAGAACCACGATGGCCACTTCCGAGTTTTTGGCGACGTCGACGGCTTTGTCTATCTCTTTCTGTTCTTCTTTAGTCAAAGGCTCGGCCAGCACTTCAGTCTCCGGCCAATGAGCATCGACAATCTCACAGCCTTTTGCGTAGTGGACTCTGACCTTGCCGCCAAACTTATTCTTGATCCCCTCCAGTACCGTGACACCTCTTACACCTGAGGGACCGTAACGATATTGGGTATTACTGTCGTCATCGGCGTTCGGGCCGATCACGGCGATCGAGTTAATCTCTTTGCTCAATGGCAGAATGTCCTTTTCGTTTTTGAGGAGAACGATGCTTTCATGCGCAGCACGCAGAGCGACTTGCTGATGATCACTGGAATTAACCACTCGCTCGCTCGCGTCCGCATCAGAAACGTAGGGACGATCAAAGATGCCGACCAGGAATTTGACGCGCAAAACATCGCGCACTCTGTCGTCGAGCGTTTTCATAGCAACTTTTCCCTCTTTGACCAACTCGCGCAGAGGAAGAATGAAATCGTCTGGCGGTGTGAAGTTTGTTTTCACGTTCAAACCCGCGTCGATGGATTGCCGCACGGCATCTTTCATGTCGGCGGCGACGCCGTGCTTGCTGTACAAAAACTCTACCGCGGCACTGTCGGAGACGACGTATCCTTTAAACCCAAAATCATTTCTGAGTCGCTCAGTTAACCAGTACTTACTTCCTGTGACAGGTATCCCGTCGTAGTCGTTGTAGGAACTCATGATGCCCAGAATGCCCGCTTCTTTAATGGCGGCTTTGAAAGGTGGCAAAAAAATATTTTCCACTTCGCGCGGCGAAGTTTGCGGATCGGTACGAGACTGCCCTTCGCGAGCCCCTTTGTTGTTGCTGTAGACTGCAAAGTGCTTGGCGGTGGATGCTACAGTGTAGTTTTCCTGCAAGCCCTTCGCCATTTCCACCCCCAGCCGCGCCGCGAGATAGGGATCTTCGCCGTAGACATCCTCGAGTCGCCCCCAGCGTTGATCGCGAGCAACATCTAAAGTTGGTGCATAAATATTTGTGTAGCCGAGCGCTCTGCCTTCCTGGGCGGTGATTCGCCCAATCTCCCGAACCAACTCTCTATCCCACGTATGACCCTGGCTCAACTCTGAAGGAAAACTTGTAGCGGTAAAAGAAGCTACGCCACGGAGACCTTCATTAGTAAAATCCACGGGAATCCCGAGGCGTGTTTCCTCGATGAAGAAGCGCTGGACTTCATTCATGGCCCACACATGTTTCTTTATATCTCTGGCGTAAATGCTGCTTGCACCTTGCCCCCAACCATTGAGGTGCTCGTCGATATTGGCGATGCCATCTTTCCAGATTCGCTGCTTCCATTCCGGCGTGGGCAACTCGTCTTTCAAGACTCGACCATAACCATATAGAGTAGCCGTCTGGCAGGTTTTCTCTTCCAAAGTCATCTGCGACAGCAAGTCCTCAATGCGTTTATTGACATCAGCTTTCGAATTCTCATAAACGTCCATCCGCCCGTTCTTGTTAAGGTCGATCCAGCCCGAATGATAGATGTCTTTCTTCGGGCTACCCGTCTCCTGAATGGGCAAGCCAATGTTGAGGGTGTTAAGAAGAACTGCCAGGAAGACAATGTAAAGTGTGCGCATTTTGTTAGCGCCGCGTGCCGGCGAAATGTTTATTAAAGGAGCACCTCAAAGCTCCATTAGGAGCAAATGTCGTGCTGTCCATAAGTGGGCTGCAGCTACTTCCCTTGATTGCACCTATAGACATGCCGTCTCTATCGTTGTGCGTTAGTGTTTTCGCCGAAGCGGTTGCGGTGATCGTTAACGAGAGCAACGCAATCAGTGTTTGATCGTGATCTGTGTGCTCAAACGACCCGACATTGTCGCTAAGGTTTCAATTGTCTCTTTTCATCTTTCGGCTTTTCGGTAGGACGGCACGGACTTATAGCATTTACCCTGCAAAAGTGGCAAGCACACGAGGAACACGCCAATTAACTATATAGGCGAGTCGTGCAATTGCTCGTTCTC
>DIYZ01000278.1:38534-52110 GCA_002427845.1 Chloracidobacterium sp. UBA6041
AGGCGCAAGCATACAGCCTGGGGCGTGAGCCCCAGGACATGCAATACCAAAACCTGAGCCCGTGAAACGGGCGACAGGGCTTACAAATTCATCGTCCACCATTTGTAAACCGTCTCCGCTATCGCCCGCTTTGCGGGCTGGTTTCGAGGTGGGGCCTTACCTGGGGCTTACGCCCCAGGCTCTATGCTTTCGCCCGCTTACACGGGCTGGTTGTGCGGTTTCGCATTTGGTTACGGCCTCGGCCGCCCGGTGACTTTCAGGAGATGAGGGAGTGTTACACTTCACGCAGTTGGGCCTTTGCATATGCGAACCATTCGTTGGGGCATTATTGGTTGCGGCGAAGTCACCGAAGTCAAAAGCGGTCCCGGGTTTCAGAAAGCCAACCATTCCAGCCTGGTGGCTGTGATGCGCCGCAACGGAACGCTCGCCAGGGACTACGCGGAGCGTCATGGAGTTTCCCGTTGGTACGACGATGCTACGAGGTTGATTCACGATCCCGAGGTCGATGCTGTTTATATCGCCACTCCGCCTTCTTCTCACAAGCAATACACCCTGATGAGCGCTGCAGCCGGAAAGCCGGTCTACGTTGAGAAACCGATGGCCCTCAACTTTGTGGAGTGCCAGGAGATGGTCGCAGCTTGTCGGGCGGCCGGCGTGCCGCTGTTTGTCGCTTACTACCGGCGAGCCCTGCCACGCTTCCTTAAGATCAAAGAATTAGTTGATTCGCGAGCGATCGGCGAAGTGCGGTTCATCAATATCACGTTTTATCAACCAGCGGCCCCCGAAGGTTTGGATCCAACAGCGCTGCCCTGGCGAGTTGTTCCGGAGCTATCTGGCGGCGGGCTGTTCGTGGACCTGGCTTCCCACATGCTGGACTTTCTCGACTATGTTTTCGGACCAATCGTTTCAGTCCGCGGCTACGCTTCGAATCAGGCCGGACTGTATTCGGCGGAAGACATTGTTACCGGCACGTTTCGGTTTAAGTCAGGCGTGCACGGCGTCGGCTCATGGTGTTTTACTGCCGCAAATAAGTGCGATGTAACTAAAATTGTGGGGAGCAGTGGAGAGATTTCATTTTCCACGTTTGATGCCAGGCCGATAATGTTGACGACGCCGGTGGGAGTGTCAGAGTTTTCCTTCGAATATCCGCAACACATTGAACAACCATTTATCCAGACTGTCGTGGACGAGTTAAACGGCAATGGCATGTGTCTCAGCACCGGTGAATCCGCCGCGCGCACTTCCTGGGTCATGGACCAGATGCTCGGTCACCTGTGCGCTTGAGGCTGCAATAGAAGGATTCATACTTTCGAAAAACTCCGCGTCGCTCGGAATTAGAAAGCAAAGCTGCCATAGAAGGCGCTGTTCTCGCCGGACCTTTGCCAGGGATCGCAAACATCACCGCCTTCGTAGACCGCCTTTGTCGTATAGCCAACTTTGCGATTTTCGAGTGGCACGAGTGGAGAATACCAAACAAGCTGCGGCATCTTGCAGCAGAGGTCGTCGGGCATTGGCTCGATATCGATTGAAGCAAAACTATTCGCGCGGACCGTATAAGCCTTGCCTTTGTGCTCAAAGCTCAAAGGCCCGCGACGCACCGAAATGATCTTGCCGAGAGATGTAAGGTAGCGGCTCTTCAAAGCTTCCAGCATCGCGCGCGTCTGAGCATCGGAAGCATTCTCGCCGATGATGATCTCTGACTGCCGCGGGGCGTTGTTATAAGCCAGGTTCTCAGTGGCACTCACAATCGCCACGGCACGAACGCCTGCGAGGTCGACGCCTTGCCATTTTCCGGACTTCACATTCCAGGCCATCAGCGCATCGCGTCCGGTGGTTGTAAGTTCGCCGTTGTAGTGACAGGCGCCGGCAAAAACGCTTGCCGTTCGCACTTCAACGTACTCACCCTTCACGGCTTCAGTCTCGGCTCGTGAATTGGGCACAACCATCCCGGTCAGGCTTGATAAGACTCCTAGTGACATCGCAACGAACCAAAATCTTCGCATCTTCGAACCTCCTCTAACGCAAAACTGTTGGTTGGGGGGCCCAAGCTAACAGCCTGTCTTATAAATGTCACTCGCAATCATACACCGTCGAGCGCTGAGCTGTAACACACGCGTCCAGGGACACAGCGGTTGGGATCCACTCGCCCGCCGTCTGGTCCAATCACTTGCTGAGTTTCTCGGCACCAACAATGATTGCTGGCGTCGAGATATTGGCTGGCGTCTGTAGCGATGCCATCCACCATGAAGAACTTCTTGGAACGAAGCGCGCCGCAGAAAGGAGATCGGACTGCTGCCGTTGTCTTTAGTTCCGGACCCGCGACTGTGAAATCATCTGGCTCATCCATCTCAATTACACCTCTCAATGAACCTGCGTTTGAGTCTAAGCTGCCATGCCTCCCGCTTTTGCAAGTGCACGGCGAACCAGTGTCTGCGCGAGCGGAACCTTATAAGCGTTCTTGTCCAATGGTCGCGCGCCTTTTAACGCCAGCCGGGCGGTTTCCGCGAGCACGTCAGCGCTTAGAGTTTTGCCGAGCAGAAATTGTTCTGCCTCCAGAGTACGCCAGGGAATGGGAGCGACCCCGCCCAACACCAGACGCACTTGCGCGACAGTCTTGTTTCCGCTCAGGTGGACTGCGGCTGCAACCGAAGCCATCGCAAAATCCATCGACTCTCGTTCCTTAAATTTGAGATAGGTAGAACGGGCAGCAACGGGTGACGCGGGCACTTGGATCTGCGTAATGATCTCATCGTTGCGGAGCACGTTCTCGCGGCGAATGTTCTCGTTCGGTGAGGTGAAAAACTTGTCGAGCGGTATCACACGCCGACCATCGGCGCCAACGACTGCAACACTGGCACCCAGGGCAACCAGCATTGGCGCTAAATCTGAAGGATGAACAATGTAAGACGGACCTCCTCCAAGAATCGCGTTGTATTTGTTTTCACCCGTGGCGGCATAACACTCCGACCCGCCTTTTTTCAGGCAGTTCACTTCTTCAAGTCGGAAGTACCAGCAACGCGGGCGCTGGCAGAGGTTTCCTCCAACCGTGCCAAGGTTACGAATCTGCGGTGTAGCGACGGAGTGTGCTGCTTCAGCAAGGCCGGGAAAACTCGCGCGCACGAGCGGATGTTCCTCCAGTTGAGTCAAGTTTACTAGCGCACCGATTGTCAGGCCCGTTTTGGCGTTGCCCTGAATGCGATCGAGTCCTCGAATGCTCTTAAGATTAACAACGCGCGCAGGACGCGTCGTGTAGTCTTTCATCGTGGTCAGAAGATCTTGTCCGCCGGCAATTGGCCGTGCCGCTTCGTCAACGTCACTCCCTGCGGATGCCGACTTCAGGAACTTGACGGCTTCACCGATCGTGGTTGGATTGGCCCACTCAAACGCTTTCATGCGGTTGTCCTCCGGTTGGTCAGGGCCATCAGGATCTTGTCTGGGGTGATTGGCAGGTCGTGGATGCGCACGCCGCAGGCATTGAAGACGGCGTTAGCCAGCGCACCGACGGAAGGAATGATTGCTGGTTCGCCTACTCCGATGACAGCTTCCCGAGTGTCTTCGTCGTCAATGATCGCGACGAGTTCCGGGATCTCCGCACAGCCCGGCAACTTGTAATCGCCAAACCCGGGGTTGAGCTGGATACCCAGTTTGGCGTCCATAACACGTTCTTCCCAAAGAGCCATCCCGAGCGATTGAATCATGCCGCCGTTGATCTGGCTTTCCAGCGCCAGTCGGTTGAGCGGAAGTCCGACATCCTGCACATGGACCATCTTGATTGGTCGAACCCGTCCAGTTTCGACATCCACCTCAACTTCAGCAAAGCACACACCGTGCACACCACTGGCTGCAAGATCCGCTCGCCATTCGCCGCGAGCAGTAACGCCCGCGGAAGGTAGCGCAGCGCAGGCTTGCCGCCACGAAAGCGATTTTCCTGCCCCGGTCACTTTACCGTTTGCAAAGGTAATTTCTTCCGGCTTGACGCTCCCGAGCAAGGGCGCCAGCTGTTCAGCCATGGCCATACGAGCTTTGTTGGCCGCAACCTTAACCGCTGGAGCCAGAGAAGCTGTAGTAGTCGAGCCACCCGAGGCATTGGCTGCTCCGAGATTGGAATGGCCAATCTTTTCAATTACGTCTGTGAGTTGCAGTCCTAACTCTTCGGCCACAATCGCGCGCGTGTAAGTGCGTGTACCCGTTCCGAGGTCCTGCGTCCCTACGGCGACCATTACGGAACCATCGCGCGCGATGGTTACATCAACTTTGCATTGTGGCCCCCCGCCGCCACCCCAGGTGCCGACGCCGCAGCCAATCCCGCGCTTCAACGGGCCGTTCGCGCTTCCTGGCGTCTTGTTGCGCCTATCCCATCCTATTTCCCGAGCGCCACGATCCAGTTGCCGGTGATAGACCTTGTCAGTGAGATTCTTTTTGCGAAACTCCACCGGGTCCATTCCGATCTTATAGGCCAGGTCGTCCATTAAACACTCGATGGCATAACTGGCCTGAGGATGGCCCGGAGCACGCATGGCTCGCGAGGCATCCTCATTTGTGTGAATTGCGAAGCGCTCTCGGTACCTATTAGCTGCGTTATAGATGTAAGGTTGGCCTGCCTGCGAGCCATCGCCGAGTCCTCCGAGTTGATACTGTAAGGCCTGAAGTGCGACCAGACTGCCATCTCTGTTTACGCCTGCCTTAAACTTTTGCCATGAGCCTGAACGATTCCCCGCCAGTAAAAACTCATCCTGACGGGTCAGCATCAGTTTTACGGGAGCCTTAACTTGTTTAGCCAGTCGACAGGCGAGTGCGCCCTCAACTCCAATACCAAACTTCGATCCAAAACCGCCGCCCATGTGCTCCACAATAGCCGTGACATTGCTCTCCTTCAGGCCGAGTTCCTTAGCCGCATCGCCGGGAATCGTAAATGTGCCTTGCGTTGAAGCGTAAACAGTTGCCGTCTCGCCGCCGCTATAATCAACCATGTGACCGTGTGTCTCAAGACACGCATGGTGAATAGTCGGCGTCCGGTATTCAGCTTCCAAAACAACATCACATTTCTCCCAGGCCGCCGCCACCTTTGTTGCCAAGCCCTGGCTGTCTCTCGGTTCCAGGTTGCCCTCAGGATAAACTTTAGGCGCCCCCTCTTTCATCGCATCGTCGGCACGCACGACATGCGGTAGGACTTCATAATCGACTTTGATCGCTCGAATTGCGTCCCCGGCAATTTCAGGTGTGTCTGCGGCGACTGCCGCCACAGGCTCGCCGGCGAAATGGACGATTGTGTCTCGTGGCTCTGCTGGCTTTGTACCGGCCCCAGCAGAGGTGTCCTGCGCTGGCTTGTCAGTTATGCTGATGACGGCCTTCACGCCGGACATGCGTTGCGCGTCCGTCACATCAATTTTAATCACGCGCGCGTGAGCATGAGGTGAACGAAGGAGCCGACCGTAAAGCATGGCGGGAACCCGCTTGTCGTAAGTGTACTCCGCGATGCCTGAGACTTTGAGTGGTCCGTCCACCCTCGTAAGGTAATGATTGAGAAGCGCATGCTTGTCGTTGGGTCCCCATCCAGGGCCACCTTCATCGTCAATTTCGATCTCGACCGTAGTCTCGACCCCATTAACGACTCTGGGAACCCTGATCTTTTTTTTCTTCTTAACAGGTGCCTGCTGCATAAACTCTCCTTAGCCAGGAAATCAGCAGATGTGGTCGCTTAATCGCGACCGGTTTGAGCTTTGGCCGCAGTCAGCGCGGCTTCAAAGACTCTCGGATAGGTGCCGCAACGACAGAAGTTTCCTTTGCACGCTTCACGAACGTCTTGAAGAGTAGGGTTGGAATTTTTCTTCAGGTAAGCCGAAATCGTTGTGACGAAGCCCGGTGTGCAGAACCCGCACATCAAAGCATCTTTATCTACGAAGGCGTTTTGCACTGGATTAGGCTTTTCAGCCGATCCCAACCCTTCCACTGTGATGATCTTCTTGCCGACAGCATCAACCGCTAGCACCAGACAGGAATAGACTGGCTGGTCAGCCAACAAGACTGTGCACGCGCCGCACGTTCCCATATCGCAAACTAGCTTGGGCCCGGTGAGCGGCGGATCTAAATGATTACGCAAGGTGTTCAAAAGCGTCGTTCGAGGCTCAACCCTGACACTGCGCTTCTGTCCATTGATCTCGAGGACAATTTCAACGGTTCCCGCAACAAAACTTGGGGGCCCATTTGCCTGCGCCTCGGCGGCTTTCGTGTCAGCCAATAAATGATCGGCGAATGCGGCCCCAGCGCCGGCGATCCCCACACCTTTGAGGAATCGTCGCCGACTCGCGTCATACGAGCCGCCAGCGGCGTCGCTTTTTTCCTTATCTTCGTTAAAGTCGTCCGCCATAGTTTCTCCCGGCTCTTTTAAGTTCCAGATCGGCAGGAAAGGCTAACTTTGAAACAGGCAATGACTCCCGCGCTGCTCCTGGCAGTGCTGCATTACCTGTCCCCCTTACTTTTCTGCCGCTTGTCACGAACGTGCGCAATATGGCCAACGCAGAATGTCCTGTCAAGTCCTTTTGTAAGAGCAGTGGGTTCAAATCCGCTGGGCATCTTCGCGGCCCTCAATCCGGCGTAAGCCAGAGTGGAGCAGCTTAGGTGGCGGCAGCATTTGCGGTCGCATCGATCTCGTTGTCTCCGGTTGCCCGACGGAAAAATGCGTTGACAGCCTGGTTCGTGGTAGCTAGTATCCGGGTTGTCCTAAGCCGGGTCAAATTCAAAAACATTTTATCTTCGTGGGTCCAGTTCCAATCAGGAAAGGCCGAAGCTATGTTTCGACTCCTCGTAAAATTTTTCTTCGTCGCGACGGTTCTGTTCTTCGGCACAAACACGGCCGCGGCGATGTCGCGGATCAAAGTCATAAAGCTGGCGGTGACAAATCCGACCAGTGAAAATCGCCCGGCGGAAGATATCGTGCTTAGCGTGGCTGAGATGAAACGTATCGCCGACGACTTCAAAGCCGGCGACGCAATTGTCACCACCAGCAACGCGGCCACGCTTGCAGAAGACGCGCGCACATTGGAGACCACCGAGTTACCTTCGCAAGCTGATGATCTGGATGGCGACCGCAAGCTGGATGAGCTTGCCTTCCAAATCGACCTGCTACCAGGGCAGACTCGGATAGTGACGATTGCTTACGGTGACCCTGCCACCATCGCGCGCTTGCGTAGTAACTATACGGCACAAACTCATGCGAAATTTACGATGAGGTTTGACGGTCTGGCGTGGGAGTCAAACATCAACGCCTGGCGCATCTACTTCGACAAACGCAATGCGATTGACTTGTTCGGTAAGCGCCGGCCCGGTCTCTATCTCGAGCTCTTCGGCCAGCCGGAGTATATCTATCACGAAGAGTCACCATTTGGGCGCGACATTTACAAGATCGGCGACGCCTTGGGAATTGGCGCAGTTGGCGCTTTTGTTGATGGCAAGGTGGTGAAAGTGGCGGACGTGTCTGAACGTTCGTGGAGCATCATTAGCACCGGGCCAGTGCGTGCAATTGTCGAAGTTGGATACAAAGGTTGGAATGTTAACGGACGCTTGGTTGACCTCACAAGTCGCATGACGATCTGGGCCGGTGAACGCGGATTTGAACATCGCATAGCGTCGAAGAATGCCGCCGGCCTGACGCTTGTCACCGGCTTGCCGCGCAAACGAGGGCTCAGCGAGATAACGTCTGCCGACGTCGGTGGGAGTTTTCGGATAGTGGGCAACTGGGGCCATCAGGTGCTGAAAACCGGCGCCACCGCGACTGAGTCTCTCCCCGATCAGAACCTTGGCTTGGTTCTCTTGCTTCCTGCGGAAACCTCACCTCCAAACGCGACGCTTCCTTCAAACGCTGACAACGTCCTGGCTTCGGTGTCCTTACAAAATGGTGAAGCGCATTGGTATGTCTCCGCCGCCTGGGATCAGGAAGGCAGCGACGCAATGGTCACCACGGCCAGCAATGCTAAGGAGAAAAACAATAACGGCACGTTGGTGTTTCCTTCGACCGCGATAAGCACTCGCGAGAGTTTCGTCGCATACGTTAAGCAGCTTGCGGCACGGCGATCACAACCAGCGCAAATCAGTATTCTCTCTAAAGTAGCCGAGCCTCAACCTGCGCCCGTGGACACGCTTGAGCCTGCCAGTCATAAGACTTATACGCAGGCCATCCAACTAATGCGTCAGGCTGCCGAACGGACCGCACGCAAATGGGAACCGGTTATTTCTGCAGCAAAGCCGGAAGAAATCAACTTTACTTCAGGTGCTCCCGGCTTCTTTACGGTCGGCGATCAACAGACAGGCGAGTGGAGTGAGCAGAAAGGCTTCTACTGGACTGCCGGCTTCTGGACCGGAGAATTG
The DNA here is from genome assembly GCA_002427845.1 of Chloracidobacterium sp. UBA6041. Taxonomy (GTDB): domain Bacteria; phylum Acidobacteriota; class Blastocatellia; order Pyrinomonadales; family Pyrinomonadaceae; genus PSRF01. The sequence goes on from DIYZ01000278.1 coordinate 46,899, forward strand.
TGGAGACTCTATGCGCGCACGAAAGATGAAAGGTATCGTCGTTGGGCCGAGCTGTGGCACTCGCGATTGATTGGCAAAGAATTCCACGTGCATCATGACACGGGCTTCCTGAACTTCTACACTTCTGCCTACGCTTACGATCTCACCAACGACCCCAAATACCGCGAAAGCGGCTTACGGGCCGCCGAACGCCTGAAGCAACTCTACAACCCTGCCACTGAGCTGGTCGCGTCGTGGGAAGTGAATGGTGACGATACGATCATCGATACGATGATGAATCTGCAAATCTGGTGGTGGGCCTCGCGGGTTACCGGCGACAAACAGTGGCGTGAGATGGGCATAAAGCATGCGCTGAAATCCGCAGAGTTGCTTGTCCGCGACGATGGCTCGGTGATTCAGTCAGTCCACTACAACCCGGGCGGTAACCGTCAGGCATTCTCTCCAACTCGTGGCACCCGGCAAGTACCCAATAATGCAAAGGCTGGTGCATGGGCTTACAGCCACACCCACCAGGGATTTGCTGCGGACACTACCTGGTCGCGCGGCGCAGCCTGGGCGCTATACGGATTCACAGCTGCCTATGCCGAGACGAAAAACGCCCGCTTGCTAAGCACAGCAGAAAAAGTGGCTGGTTTTGTTTTAGAGCAACTGCCCGAGGACGGAGTTCCCTGGTACGACTTCACAGACGAGGGCGTACACTTTCGCATTCGCGATAGTTCAGCATCGGCCCTCATTGCCGGTGCGCTGTTGCGCCTGTCGGAGCTAAGTGCGGATCCCGCGCGTGCTGCGCTCTACCGGCGCGAAGGTGAGCGCATTGCACACTCGCTGATTGATCGTTACCTGACTCCTGTGGCAGCGAATGATCCGACGCCTGCGGGTGTGCTGCGACACGGCTCGAGCACACGCCCGAATGACGGCATGACGATCTATGGCGACTACTATTTGCTGGAGACACTGCTGTGGCTGGAAGACCACCCACTGAAAGAGCCGCGCGCCGCCAGTGTTCACCGAAACTAGTCGCCGATTGCAGGGGACAACGCCTCAAATGAAACCTCAGGGAAGGCGCTCTGGAGTGGTCCTCTCAACAAGTCCTCTTCCAAATTAAAGCTGAATTCAACGAGCCCAGAGAAAGGCCGCATTCATTTACAAATGAGTGGGGCCTTCTATTTTTGCTTCCCTAAGTTTAGCCCACCCTAGGCTTCGCCTTTGCTAGAATTCTTGCATGATCTAGTGCAGAATATGCCTTCCGCAGACGGCCGCCGCACTTTGAGTGCGCTTCAAACTACGGCCCTCGCACAATCCGACTCGGCAGGTTACTTTCGAAGTTAATCTTTTGATTCAGGTTCTTTCCCGGTTCCAATTAACTAACAATGTCTCCAATCAAAATCACCACTTCTCCTTATGAAGACCAAAAGACCATCCTGCCCCGCAGCAGGGAGGGACTGAGCCAGCGCGCCGACCGCCAGAGCAAGAATGAAGACAGTGGCTGACATCGTGTAATTTATTTTTCTTAACATGTCGAAACCTTTATGGCTTAAGCAGAAGGAGGGTTAACCAGGTAGAGATCGCGGCCGGCATTTTCCACGACAAACGTGTCGGGATCCGTTTCGTAGTCCTCGCGCCGGAACGTGCGGTGATCAAGAAAACCGAGATTGACCCGCCGACAAATTTCCTCGGTCACTCCCGAAGCCAGCGTGATGCGATAGCGCGGTGTAATCACTCCCTCAGCGTTGCGAAAACTTCCGTAGCTGACATGGGCAAGATGCGCGGCAACACAAAGGTTGGCGCGCAACTCATCGGAAAAGGCGACCATCTCACGCACAGTCTCGAGCGGCGCGTATCCATATTTCTCTATTAATTTTCCATGAGTGGTCGAGAGGGTGTTCAGGTATGGCGCGAAAATGATTAGTTCGCCACCATCTTCAATAATGCTTCCCAGTTTGTAGCTTGCCTTGCCGCCCACCCACAATTCGTCATAATGCTCGTCCAGCAAAGCCACCACCCGGAAGTATTTCCGACCGGCGTACTTGATATGCAGTTGCGCGCTTACAGCCGCCGCGCGCCGCAGCGATTCGTTTAGGTCTCCGGCAAACAGAGCGTGGGTTTGCAGACCGTCGTTGTTACGCGTGCTAACGGAAGTGAAGGAGATGACATTCGCAGGCACGAAAGCAGCTGCAGCTTCAATCATACGCCGTGTTGGTGTCTCAACCCGCCCGATAACTTGTTCGATCGTTGCCAGTGCGCCAAGCCAGTGGGTCATGTGAGTCAGTTCCGGGCCAGCGACGCCCGGAAAAAAGTACTTCGCGCCACCGGCGAAGCCTGCTACTTCATGCGGCATCGTGGCGCCAAACACCAGCACAGTGTCGTAAACACCAGGCGCGAGCAGCGCATTAAGGCGTATGGCGACAGATTCGTTGATGAGTCCATCGGTCAACTTGTTTACCTGAACGGCACTCAACTCGCCCAGGGTTACAAGTTGATCTGTACGGTCCCACTGATGATCGAATATCCGTCCCAGCCCTGGAACCTCCGCAACGCCGGCCCCTATCTTGAGGCGCTTCTGCGCTTCGGTCATCGGTGGATGCGTGCCCTGCGCTACCAGAGCGTCAAGCTGCGCGATACTTCTCCGGGCCAGGAACTGGGCCGCCATGGGAAAAAGAAGATCGGTGTTGTCGTCTCGTGTCTTGTCTGGAATGATTGCAAGCACGCGTTCGCCGCGCGCCACCTCTTGTAATGCCTCTTCGATGATCGCTTGTAGTTCCAGAGTCGACAGCGCGTCACTGGCGCTGCCCTTTCCCGTTACTGACTTTGTGGCAGTAAAGCTCATTGATTCTTCGTTAGCACCCCACGCAGACTGCCCTTCTGGGGACCCCCTACTAGACTCCACTGAACGCAGTGAATCCCCCATCTACGGGGATTAAGGCACCGGTAACAAATGACGAAGCGGGAGAAAGCAACCACAGTGTGGCGCCAACCGGATCGTTTGGTTCGCCGAAGCGGGCCATGGGCGTGTGGTCGATTATGCTCTGGCCTCGAGCGGAAAGTCTTCCCGTTTGCTCCTCGGTTAGCAAGTAACGGTTCTGGTCAGTCAGAAAAAAACCGGGCGCGATGGCCTTGACGCGAATCTTTGGCGAATATTCCCGCGCCAAATACACGGATAGCCACGCAGTAAAATTATTGATTGCCGCCTTTGCCGCTGAGTACCCGACGACGCGCATCAAGGGGAGCAGGGAACTGACGGAGCTGACACTTCTGGTGATTACCGCCACGTTTGCTCCGCAACCGAGTAGCGCTTCGACTAGCGCCCGGCCCAGTATGCCTGTTCCGCCCGTGACAACCACCGATCGGCCGGTGAAATCGTAAAGCCTGTTCAGGTCGTTGAGGTTCATTGGGAGTCGCTCATCGACGTGCGTGCTTCACGCACGGCGGTAACGTAACTGCGCGCGGCAGCGACGACAGATTCACGTTCACCTGAATTTATCGCTTTCGTATTGACGAGATCACCGCCTACACCAAGAGCCCACGCTCCGGCAGCAATAAAATCCTTCGCGGTCGCGAGCGTAACACCGCCGGTTGGAACCAGGTTCACCTGCGGCAGAGGCGCTTTGAGTGCGCGCAGATACTTTGGTCCACCAACAGCGTTGCACGGAAAAACCTTGACGGCGTCGGCGCCAGCCTGCCACGCGGAGACAACTTCGGTGGGCGTTAAGGCGCCAGGGAAAACAGCGATTCGCTGTCGTTTACATAGCTCGATCGTGGCAATGTTGAGCGAAGGACTAACGATAAACTGCGCACCGGCCCCGATGCAGCGACGAGCTGCTTCCGCATCGAGCACGGTACCAGCGCCCACTAGCACTTTGTCGCCGTAACGTTTGCTGAGTTTTCCAATGACCGCAACTGCACCGGGCACCGTCAAGGTGATCTCCAGAATGGGGATGCCGCCCTCGCCTATTACTTCCGCGACGGCAATGGCCTCCTCAGCCGACGCAGCTCGCACAACCGGTATCACCCCAACTTCTTCTATGCGTTTAAGAACCCAAGCTTTTTCCATCGAGTCCTAGCGCGCCACGCGCGCAGTACCGCCTTTCATCACGCGCTCAACTTCCGCGAGCGTGGCCATCGTTGTATCGCCGGGAGTTGTCATCGCCAGAGCGCCGTGCGCTGCGCCACATTCGACGGCCCACTGTGCTCCCTTGTTGTCGAGGAATCCATAGATCAATCCCGAGGCGAATGAATCACCGCCCCCCACGCGATCCTGGATTTCCAAATCTTCACGAGGCGCAGCTTGAAAGAGCTCGCCTTCTGAATAACAGACCGCACCCCAGTCGTTACGCGTGGCGGTCCTGGCATGGCGCAACGTCGTAGCCACCACCTTTAGATTCGGAAACTCGTCTGAGGCACGCTCGATCATGCGCCGAAAGTTGTCCACCGCCAGTTTCGCAAGGTGCTCATCCAGACCTTCAACCTCAAAACCCAGCGCGGCCGTGAAATCTTCTTCGTTGCCAATCAACACGTCAACCAACGGCGCCAGTTCGCGGTTGACAGCGCGCGCGCGGTCTTGCCCACCAATGGATTGCCAGAGGGAAGGACGATAGTTCAAATCGTAAGAGATGATGGCGCCAGTTTCCCTGGCCGTGCTCATTGCTTCTCTGGCAACCAGGGGCGTTGTTTCGGAAAGCGCCGCAAAGATGCCCCCCGTGTGGAACCAGCGCGCACCTTCAACGCTAAAGATCTGGTTCCAATCGATGTCGCCGGGAGCTATTTGTGAGACTGCGGTGTGGCCGCGATCGGAACACCCAAGGGCCGCGCGAATACCAAATCCTCGTTCGGTAAAGTTGAGGCCATTGCGAACTGCGCGCCCGACACCGTCAAACTTCACCCACTTAATATGCGATTGGTCCACCCCACCCTGATAAATTAGATCCTGTACCAGCCGGCCGACGGGGTTGTCCGCCAGGGCTGTTACAATCGATGTGTCCAGACCAAAGCAGCGCTTCAAGCCGCGTGCGACGTTATACTCGCCGCCGCCTTCCCATACTTTGAAAGAACGTGTCGTATGGATGCGCTCGTCGCCGGGATCGAGGCGCAGCATCACCTCGCCCAGGGTTACGCAGTCCCACCGACACTCTCCCTTTGTTTTGATCTTCAGTTCAGCCATGATCTCCAGCGTTCAGTAAGCAGAAAGCAGAAAGCAGAAAACAGAAAACAGAAA
>DIYZ01000278.1:52389-54583 GCA_002427845.1 Chloracidobacterium sp. UBA6041
CAGAAAACAGAAAGCAGAAGGCAGTGGCCGGAGTAAACAAGCGAAACGGTTGGCGCGTATGTGCATTTAAAAATCAAACCAGAACCCGGTGTCGGGCTTACTGCCTTCTGCTTACTGCTTACTGACTTACTGGCGTCATCTGCCCATCCAGCCGCCATCAACTACGAGAATGTGCCCGTTCAAATAATTGCTGGCGGAAGATGAAAGAAAGACTGCAGGACCTGCTAGGTCATCAGGATCGCCCCAACGGCCAGCGGGGATGCGCTCGAGTATCTGGCGATTGCGCATCTCGTCAGCTTGCAACGCGGCAGTGTTGTCAGTTCGCATGTAACCAGGGGCGATGGCGTTGACGTTGATCCCGTCTTTCGCCCACTCGTTAGCAAGGGCTTTTGTCAGCTGCGCGACTCCGCCTTTCGAGGCGGCGTATGCGGGAACCGTGATACCTCCCTGAAACGCCAGCAGCGACGCGATGTTCACGATCTTGCCGCCTTTCCCCTGCTTAATCATCTCTCTGCCGGCTAACTGCGAGAGGCGGAAAACACTCGAAAGGTTTACTTCAATCACTGTGGCCCAGTCTTCTTCGCTGTAGTCAACGGCCGGAGCGCGCCGAATGGTGCCGGCATTGTTGATGAGAATGTCCAACTGTCCAAACCTATCGAGCGTTTGCCCGATGAGCTGCTGCGGCACCGTTTTGTCGGCAAGATCGCCGCGCAGCCCGAGGCTGTGTCGCCCCGCGCGCTTGATTAGTTCGCATGTTCCGTCAGGCGTGCGGGAGTTACCGTGGGCTACAACGTCGGCACCAGCTTCCGCCAGCGCGAGAGCGATGGCCGCGCCGAGACCGGCGGATGCGCCGGTTACGAGCGCCACTTTGCCGTCCAACTTGAATTTATCGAGGGTCATTCTTACTGTCGAGGGCGAACCCAAACTTCGGAATCCACTTTCCGCACATCAGACGGCCGAGCCGCGTTTGAGTTTACACGTCGATGCGCGCCGGTTCGAGTCGTGGTGTTAGTAGCTGCACGAGAAGCAGTGCGACAAGATAAGCCGAACAGGCAATAATAAAAATCGGCACATAACTGCCGGTGCGTTGCAGTATCTCCGCGACGACGCGCGCGATAAACATACCACCGATCGCGCCAGCCATGCCGCCTATGCCGACGACCGAACCTACCGCTCGGCGTGGGAACATGTCCGAAGTCAACGTGAAGAGATTTGCACTCCATCCCTGATGCGCAGCCGCCGCAAGACTGATCAAAGCGACGGCAGACCACAAGCCGGGCACGCGCGGCGCAAAAGCCACCGGCACGACACACAGCGCACAGGCCAGCATGGCCGTCTTGCGCGCGGCGTTGATGTTCCAGCCACGCTTAATCAGGGTGGAAGAGAGCCAGCCCCCCGCGATGCTCCCGACGTCGGCGGCGATGTAGATTGTCACCAATGGAGGACCGATGGTTTTCAAATCCAGCCCGTGCGACTTGCTGAAGAAATCCGGCAGCCAAAAAAGGTAAAGCCACCAGATCGGGTCGGTGAGAAACTTGCCGATGGCGAAGGCCCAGGTTTGCCGGTGCGGAAATAAGCGGGTCCAGGCAATTTTCTCCAGTGGTTCAGGGGGGTCGCTTTGAATGTGGGCGCGCTCTCGCGCCTGAAGGCGCGGATGATTTTCGGGCGTGTAATAGAGTACGAGCCAGGCGATAAGCCAGGTGAAACCGAGCGCGCCAGTTGCTATGAAGGCCCAACGCCAGCCATAGACAAGCGTGATCCAGGGGACGACGAGAGGCGTAATCAGGGCGCCGATGTTTGTGCCGGAGTTGAAAATCCCCGTCGCCAGCGCACGCTCTTTCTTAGGAAACCATTCGGCCACGGTTTTGATTGAAGCCGGAAAGTTTCCCGCCTCACCGAGTCCGAGTGCAAAGCGGGCAACGCCAAACCCGAGGGCGGAGCTGGCGAAAGCATGCGCCATCGCGGCAACGCTCCAGAAAACAACGGCGAGGGAAAAGCCTTTGCGCGTGCCCAGTTTATCCATCAGACGGCCGACGAGCAGCATACCTATCGCGTAGGCAGTTTGAAATGCAAAGACTATCCAGCCGTAATCACTCTCACTCCAATGCAGTTGTCCTTGCAACGTCGGCTTGAGAATGCCGATCACCTGGCGATCGACGTAGTTGATAGTTGCAGCAAAAAAGAGCAGGGCACA
>DIYZ01000050.1 GCA_002427845.1 Chloracidobacterium sp. UBA6041
ACCATTGCCGACTATCAGATTAGTGCTTTATTGATGGCGATCTACCTGAACGGCATGAACGACGCCGAGCAGGAGATGCTGACCGAGGAAATGCTGCACTCGGGCAACACGCTGGACTTCTCGGCCATCGGAAAACCAAAAGCGGACAAGCATTCTACGGGCGGAGTGGGTGACAAGACCTCGCTCTTGATTGCGCCGATGGTTGCTGCTTGCGGAGTTTGCGTGCCAATGATTTCCGGGCGTGGTCTGGGGCATACCGGTGGGACACTCGACAAACTCGAGTCGATCCCCGGGTATCGTGTGGATCTTAACGCCGGCGAATTTGAACAGGTTCTCAAAAGTGTCGGATATGCCATGTCAGGCCAAACAAAAGAATTGGCGCCGGCCGATAAAAAGATGTACGCCCTGCGTGATGCGACCGCGACTGTGGAAGCAATTCCTTTGATCGTGGCTTCGATAATTTCGAAGAAGGGAGCTGCCGGTCTTGATGCCTTGGTTATTGACGTAAAGGTGGGCTCGGGCGCGTTCATGCGTGAGGAAGATCGAGCCAGGGCTTTGGCGCACGCACTCGTCAGGACCGGCAACTCCTGTGGCATTCGCACTCGCGCCTTGCTCACCGACATGAATCAACCGCTGGGACGAGCGGTTGGAAATTCGTTGGAAGTAAAAGAGTGTATCGAGCTGTTGCGTGGTGAAGCTGAGGAAGGTGCGCGTCCGGTCCTCGATCTCTCGGTCGAACTGTCTGCCCACATGCTGGTTCTTTCCCACGTGGACGATTCTCTCGAGGCCGCTCGCGAGCGTTTAGGTCAGATACTTGCTTCAGGGGCGGCGCTCGAATGTTTTCGAAAAAATGTAGCAGCACAGGGCGGCGAGTCGCGCGTTTGTGACGACCCCGCCAAATTTCTTCCTTTGGTGAGAGAATCGTTTAAGGTAGAATCGCCGCGTTCTGGTTTCGTTAATACAATTAATACGGCTGAAGTGGGACACGCGATTGCTGCTATCGGCGGGGGCCGCGTGCGCATTGACGATGCGATAGACCCGGCCGTGGGTTTCATAGCAGAAACCAAAATCGGCGATCGCGTGAGCGCTGCTGCACCGCTCGGCACCATCTTTTGCCGCGATGAATCAAAAGCCCGGGAAGCAGCAAAACGTATTCAGGCCGCGTACGAAATCAGTGATGAGCCAGCCGAAATACCGTTACTGGTGAGGGAAGTAATAAACGAATGAAGTTTGTATTCTGGTCCATGCTACTTGGGCTTTGCCTGCTGGCAGTTTTTTCGTCTGCATGTAATCACAGCAGCTACGGCGCGGATGATAAGTCGAAGGTCCACGTCGGGATTGTTTACGACATTGGCGGTAAGGACGACCGCTCCTTTAATGCCGCGGCATTTGCCGGGGTGAAATGTGCGGAAAGCGGGAAATGGCCCAATGGTGAGAGTTGCGGCAAGCCGGCGCTGAATATCGTGTTGCGCGACATTGAGCCGGGCAATCCCACTTCGATCGAACCCGCCATGCGCGCCTTCGCCGAACGCGGCTACGATCTCATCATCGGCGTCGGTTTCGCGCAGGCGCCGATCATTGAGCAGGTGGCGAAAGAGTATCCAAACATTCATTTTGCGATCGTTGATGGCGTGAGCGAGCTTCCGAATGTTGCGTCGTTGGTTTTCAAGGAACACGAAGGTTCGTATCTGGTTGGCATGTTGGCGGCCAAGACTACAAAGACCGGTACCCTTGGTTTCGTTGGCGGCATGGATATTCCGCTGATCCACCGGTTTGAGACTGGTTATGAAGAAGGAGCGCGAGCCGTCAATCCCAATATTCGTATCATCCAGAATTACGTCGGTGTCACCGACAGCGCCTGGAATAATCCCGGCAAGGGAAAGGAACTCGCCCTGGCCCAGATTGGCAAAGGCGCCGATGTTATTTTTACCGCCGCCGGAAATTCGGGTTTGGGAGCCTTCGATGCGGTTGAGCAGGCCGGAAAACAGAACGGCCGCGCCACGCATTTTGTGATTGGCGTAGACTCAAATCAAAACATGGTCAAGCCCGGCTTCGTGTTGACGAGCATGGTCAAGCGAGTGGATAACGCCGTTTATTCGATTGTCGAGGACGTCGTCAAAGGTAAATTCCAGGCTGGTTTCCACGTTTATGGACTGGACAAAGATGGTGTCGGCTACGCGATGGACCAGTTTAATAAGGATTTGATTTCGCCGGAAATGATTCAGCAAACAGAAGAGGCGCGGAAGAAGATCATCAACGGTGAAATCAAGGTCACAGATGCGATGACGAAATAGATCGGGTCTTTGGTCTTAGGTAGTACTTAGCCCCAGTACGTTGACAACAAACCCTCCGCTTATGGAGCTTTCAAATGGAAAAAACCAATTTTGAGAATCTGCAGATTTACAAACTATCGGAGAAATTGTCGGATCAGCTATGGAAGATTGTTGTTCGTTGGGACATGCTGGCAAAGGACACAGTAGGCAAACAACTTGTCCGCGCAGGCGACAGCATTGGCGCCAACATTGCAGAAGGAAGTGGAAGGGGGACCGATCCGAGATTCGTCGTTTCCTCAGAGTAGCTGGGGGCTCGTTATATGAGACGCAGCATTGGCTCCGACGAGCCTACCGAAGAGGGTTACTTAGCGAGAAGCAGGTTAATGACCTTCTGCCTCCAGTAAAAGAATTGACACCGAAGTTGAACGCTTATCTACGCTCAATCGGGTCATTGGAAAAGAGGCGACGTTCTCTCACCCAACTTAACTAACGCTGAGAGTTCCGACCATCAAAGACCAAAGACCAAAGGCCAAACACCAAACCAGTGCTAGAACTCCGCAACATAACCAAGCGATTTGGCGACGTTCTCGCCAATGATCACGTCAACATAAAAGTTGAGCCGGGGACCGTCCACGCCATCGTTGGTGAAAACGGCGCGGGCAAGTCAACGGCAATGCGTATTGCTTACGGTTTCTACAAGGCTGACAGCGGCGAGATCCTCATCGATGGCCAGGTAAGAGAAATTTCAACCCCACATGACGCGATTGCGCTCGGCGTGGGTATGGTACATCAACACTTTATGCTCGTCGGCACTATGACCGTCGCCGAAAACATCGTGCTTGGCGCCGAGCCGGGAAGTACACTCGCCCTGGACCTGGGCAAAGCAGCGGCCGATATTCAAAAGCTCTCTGAAGAATTCAAACTGGCGGTCAACCCCAACGTAGTCGTTGAACACCTTTCTGTTGGCCAGCAACAGCGCGTTGAACTGCTCAAAGCCCTATACCGGCATGCGCGCTTGCTTATTCTCGACGAGCCTACGGCTGTCTTAACGCCGCAGGAAGTGGATGAGTTCTTCGCCATTCTCCATCGCATGCGCGAGCAGGGGAAGACAGTCGTCATCATCACGCACAAGCTTTCGGAAGTTTTGGCCATCTCCGATGAGGTGACGGTGATGCGCGACGGTCGCGTTGTGGGGCGCTTGCAGACAAAGGAAACTAACGCCGCGGAGTTGGCGAGATTGATGGTTGGGCGAGAAGTATTGCTGCGCGTTGAGAAACCTGAAGCGAAGGTGGGAGCCACGGAATTAAGCGTGAAGAATCTCTCGGTGCGAACTGCGGATGGGACAAAGCGCGTCGACGACGTCTCGTTCGAGGTGCGTAAGGGCGAGATCCTCGGCATCGCCGGGGTTGAGGGCAACGGCCAAACGGAATTGATTGAGGCGCTGGCGGGATTGGTGGCGGCTTCGCAGCTTTCGGGCGAAATTGGCCTCGAAGGTCGCAACATCACGCGGCTGGATGCGCGCTCGCGGCGAGAAGTGGGTATTGCGCATATTCCCGAAGATCGTCACAGACGTGGACTACTGCTTGATTTTAGTCTCGCCGAAAATTCCATTTTGGGCGTTCATTACCGCAAGCCCATAGTTTCTTTTGCCGGCGTGTTCCTGGACGATCAGGCGATTCGCAGTCGGGCCGCGGAAATTATTGAGGACTTCGACGTGCGGCCAACGAATCAGGATCTGCCGGCGCGCGCTCTGTCAGGCGGCAACCAGCAGAAGCTAATTATCGGGCGCGAGTTTGAGTTGCATCCGAAGCTATTGCTTGTTTCTCAACCTACGAGAGGCGTCGATATCGGCGCTATTGAGTTTATACATCGTAAGCTCGTGGCTCTGCGCGATGCCGGCTGCGCCGTGTTGCTTATCTCCGCTGAACTCGAAGAAGTGACGACGCTGTCAGATCGATTACTGGTGATTCACGAGGGCCGCATCGTTGGCGACGTCGATCCAAAGGTTGCCACGATTGAAGAAATTGGTTTGTTAATGACACGCGGACACTGACGGACTTTCCAATTTCTGATTGCGACTGGATTCTCTTTTGAACTTTTAAACTTTGAGCTTTGTAATTTCTCGTTGCTGCACTTCCATCGGCAGCGTAGGCGCGAGAATCAAAGATCAAAGTACTAAGATCAAAGGACGGGATCAAAGCACAAACTTGAAGCACAAGACACGAACTTCAAATTCATGAAACTTCTTCGCGAACTTTTGTTTCCCGTAATCGC
>DIYZ01000031.1 GCA_002427845.1 Chloracidobacterium sp. UBA6041
ACGAAAGGGCGGACGCGGCAAGATCAAATAGAGCGGCAGTGATCGGAGACTCAGCTAAGCTTTAGCTTTTGTCTCTGATTGAAAAAGTCGGACCAGGCATCGCCTTTTTTCGCGAGCAGGGCGGGAGCGTTTCTGACGGTAAAGTCCGAAATCTTCACGCCCTGCTCAATTTGTTTCCAGGTCAACGGCATAGAAACTGTGGCCTTCGGTTTCGCCCGCGCAGTGAAGACTGCTGCGAGACTCTTGCCACGCGCGTTCTGCATCCAATCAACGTAAACCTGATCTTTTTTTCGCTTTGCAATAGTCCGCTCAACGGTTGCGATCTTTGGCGCCCGCCGCGCAATCTCGCCGGCCAGTAGTCTGGAAAACTCCGCCACCCTTTCATACTTATTCACCGGTTTCAGCGGCACGTAGATGTGTATCCCGGAAGAGCCGGAAGTTTTTGGAAACGCCGTCAAGCCAATCTCGTCACAAACTTCTTTGCCGATTAGCGCCACCTGCAGCACGTTTTCCCACGGTGCTTTCTTCGGATCCAGATCGATGGCGACCCAATCGGGCTGATCGAGTTTCGCGGTGGTCGAATGCCAGGGGTGCTGCTCAATCGTGCCCAGATTTACGAAATGCAGCAGGGAAGCCGTGTTGGTGTAGACGGCGTAGTTGAGGTCGCGTCCCTCCTGGTTAGTGAGCCTGACTGTCTTGACGAAAGCCGGCGCGCTTTCCAAATCCTGCTGAAAAAACATTGGAGCATTAACGCCGCGAGGCCAGCGCTGGAGTATCGCGGGACGATTTTTCAGGAACGGCATTAGGTGAGGACTGACATGCAGATAGTAGCGAAGGAGATCAAATTTCGTAATCTTCTCGTCTGGCCAATAGACGCGTTCAAGGTTCGTCAGCGAGACGTGCTCACCGTCTACGGCGAGTGTCAGATTGCCCTTTGGATCTTTGAGTGCCAGAAACTCTGCGACTGATAACGCCGTCGCTTTTGTCTGTTTCGTTAGTTTGACGGAACTCTTCTTCGCCGAAGTTATTTTTCGTGTCAGCATGGGCGATTTAGATACCTAATTCAAGGGGGGTTGTGTAACGCAAAGTGTTAGTTTGCGCTGGTTGCCACGGCGCCACCATGACTCGATGACTTAACGCCAAAAAATGAACGCAAACCAACAGTTTGCGTTACAACCACGGAACCGCCAACCAACAGTTTGCGTTACAACAGTGCTACGTGTGGGCCACCTTTGGCTGGGTCGAGGCTGAACTGGCGGGCGCTGAATCCGAAGGGGTGTAATAAAGGATGCGGTTGCAGTTATCGCAGGTAATCACTTCTTCGCCACGCCGCACCTGGGCCATCGCCTGCGGCCGTAGCGCCATGAAGCACGCCATACACGCGCCGTTGCGAGCTTCAGCAACCGCGATGCCATCGCGTATGCGGGCACTGATGCGAACGTAGAGCGCGCCCATCGACTTTGGTAGCGCCGCAACTAATCGCTCGCGTTCCGCGCGATTCGCCGCCAACTTGTCTGTCTGCGCTTGAGTTTCATCGTCAAAGGCCTTGAGGGCTGCTTCTCGATCGGAGTTTAACGATTCAATCTCTTCGCCTCGTTCCTTGAGCGAGGCTTCCGCTTTTTCAAATGACTCCATTTGTTCGAGAGTTTGCGTTTCAAGCGTGGAGATTTGCTTGCGGGCGGCGTCGGCTTCGCGTATGGCAGCGGTGTACTCGTCCTGTTTCTTTGACGACATCAAATTGCGTTCGGCACGTTCCACGCGCAGGCGTTGTTCCGCAATTTCTATTTCCAGCCGCGCGCGCGTGTGATGGGCGTCGTCCCGCGCCGCTTCCAGAGCGCGAATTTCAAAAGCGCGCTGATCGAACTCTTTTTCGATCTCAGCGCGCCTTTGTGGTATCGCTTCTAATTCTGCTTGTAGCTTTCTTATGCTTGTATCCAGTTTTTGTAAAGCGACTAATTGCTGTAATTCCGCTTTCACTCTTTATGCTCTCCTTAAAAGATCAGGTCGGGTTTTTATGTGGATCAGGACACTCATCAAGAGGGATTATCAAGCATGGTCCGCCCTGCGCGCAAGTCAGCATCGCCTGGGGACGTCCCGGGTTCAAGCTTTAGCTTGCCGATTGGGGCTGACGACCATCTGAATATCAAACTCTCAACCATATTACTGGGGGCATTTCAAGCAAGATCGCCGAACAAATGCTGGAGTAGCGCCACTGCCGTGATTGCCGCCGTCTCGGCCCGCAGGGTGCGACCGCCGAGCGTGACTATCTTCCATCCAGCTTCCCGTGCGGTCGCAAGCTCTTCGTCGGTCCAGCCGCCTTCCGGGCCCACCAGGGCGGTGAGCGAAGACAAGTTGGCTGGTAACCTTTCTCTAGCTTTGAATAAGGATCGCCCGTCACGCTCGGAAAACATTACACCGTTTCCGGCAGCACTTGCCGTTTCTATTAAGGACGCAAAATTAATCGGGCTGGTCACCTCTGGTACCAGCGCTCGTCCTGATTGCTTTGCGGCCTCAAGCGCAATTCGTTGCCAGCGTGTCACGCGCTTCACCGCGTCTGACTGATCGTGTAGGTGAATGTCCGCGTTCGTGGTCTTCACCGGCACAATCTTGATCACACCAAGCTCCGTGGCTTTCTGCACGACGAGATCAAACTTCTCTCCCTTGAGCAGAGCAACCGCAAGAGTCAGCAGTAAGGGTGATTCGGGACGCGCGGGCGCGACCTCAGCCAGCACTTGCAGACCAGCTCTATCGCGCCTGCTATCTTCCACGCGGCAGCGAAACTCTTTTCCGGCGCCGTCGAAGACATATACTTCCTCGCCCGTTTTCAAGCGCAGCACTTCGCGCAAGTGACGCGCTTCGTGCGACGCCAGGGTCACACCGTCAAGACTGGAACTGAACGCGCTCGGCGGCGCATAAAATCTGCGACGGGTCATAATTTACTGTAGGGTTTCAGGAGTCCGCCTCGAATTCGGTTAGAGGTCTCTAGT
>DIYZ01000001.1 GCA_002427845.1 Chloracidobacterium sp. UBA6041
TCACGATGGGCCGGAATACGCATTCAGTTAGGCCGTAAATGTAATAGTTGCCTTCCGGCACACTTTCAAACGTGGCATTACCTTCAAAATCAGTGGTTACTGTTTTGACAATGTTTGGCTTAACGGCTTCGCGAAATTTTGATGGATCCACGATAAAATAGAATCTAAAACGTTGCTCATCGTTGAAGATTAGACCACGTTCCTTGAGTTTCTCAGCGTTCATTAAACCACCTTCCTTAAATATTTGAATGGCATCTTTATTCAGCAAATAAAAATCTTCCCTAGCGACAGCCTGCGCTCCACCCAGGTTATAAATGATTGCAACTTTGATCGGTATGTTACGTTGAAGAGGCTTTTGTTCTGTCTGCTGTTCTCTTTTGCTCTGTCGATTTCGATGAGGAAATGGACGATTTTGGACAAAAAGAAAAAGAAAGGGAATGTGCTCTGCGGATTACCCAGAGCCGGTCCAAGAGTGAAACATAGGTCTTTGTGGGTTGTCCGCACAGTTCGCCTTTGAATTTCCCTGGCGGCGTAGGAGGGGGTGGGGGAAGACTCCCCCGGAAGGGGGTGCCGGCCTTCAAAGCGCCCGGGTTTCTTTTGGACTTTGCCTAATCGAGGCAGTGGAGGAGGGTTCACCTTGTAACCTGATGCGATACACTGCCCGTAGCCCGGAGGAGGTTTCGGCACGTTCAGCCTCTTGCAAGTCCTTCCGAGACCTACATCCGATATCGCAAACTCTCTGGCTATGTCTCTGGTAGGCTTTGACCAAACTAAGCGGTACAACTCTTCTCGACTAATTCTTCTCGATTCATTGCTCATACTGGAAACCTTTCATTAGTTGCTGTTGAGCGCGAGTCTGAAAGATCCCGTTTCAGTTCGCGGATCGCGGGAGTAGTGATGGTGCAAACGGTCGCAAAGGGCTGCCATGCAAGTACGTTAGGACCGAATATTCGTCGCGACTGGATGATGGAATGAGATGAGATAAGGCAGGACGAAAGCCTTGCCAACGACTGTAGCGAAAACTGTAGCGACTACCTGTATAGATGGAGTGATATGGAGTAGCAGAGCAATAGAGATTCTGCTGTTTTTGCTACTCCATATCATTCAGTGCAACTGCGTGTTGAAGCCTCTTTGGGATTATGAGTCTGCTGCTCATTACAGTCGGGCTGACAGCAACGTTGACCGCAGATGGCAAACACACAGTAATCTAGGTTGACGCAGTACACGTCGGGCTTAAAATGTACTAACTACCAACACTCCGATACTTAATGGCTGCCCCGCGTCCAAAGCAAAGCTGGGAGCGTTTGCTCCGATTGAGCCAGTAGAGTACCGGATGCCGATTTCGTAAGCCAGCTATAGGGAACCCTGCACTGCAAGGAAGGCGAAAATGTCACACGAAAGATCACGCAGCCGTCGAGGAGGCACCGCGGTTCAAGACAAAACAAAACCGTTCAGTCCAGATGATCATAAGACCCGCGACTCTGCCGACAAGAAGGCAAGAGTCACAAGCATTCCAGCCGGACTGCCGCTGGAATTCTATCGCTCAGTGCTTGCCGATCTTCCCTCACGGGTTCCTCTCTCTATGGATGGAAAGACTGTCGGAGAATTTGTGCCCGATTGGGCTTCGATGATAGGAGCTCTTGTCGCCGGTTACGCCGAATCAAGGCTGGCACAGCGTTGGTTAGATTTGGGCTACAAACAAGAACAAATACAACCAGTCATCGCAAGTCTCTTGGTTGCGCAGCTGCGGTCGGTCAGAGGCAATATCTCGGTGGTATTAAGCGAAGCATTGAGCATTTTGGATTGGCAGACGCTTATGGATGCAATCGATCACCTTCGGACAAATCAAGGGCATAAACCGCTACCCAAGTCCAAGATGTTAAGAATTCTCAGTCAGGGAGTTGAGCATTCTTATCGTCAACGGAACCCCGGAATCAAGGTCGGGCGCAGTAAGAATTCTCGAGAGGGTTATGTTGAGGAAATGCGGCGCGTAGCTAAAGAATGGCCGGCCGGTAGTAAACCAAACCTGAAAGATTTTGCCTGGAGAGTTCCTAGCCTCCGGGATAAGAAGCAACCCGCAAGTACTCTTCGTAAGCGCTGGATCGCTTGTCAGAAAGCTGAACTCCTACCATTGGCAAGCTGGGAGGACACCTTTTCGTTGCTAAAGACGCAACGCTAAATTGGGTGCAGTTCACACAGGAACAAATAGGATTAGCATTATTTCCCATTTTTCTCGCCTGAAAATTTCTCGATCTAAATTCTTTCCGATCTTATGAATCGACTCGACCGGATCTTCGCTGTATAAAAAGCCCAGTTGGGCGCGATTCCCTGCGAATGCTTTCTTGGAATTCGTGGCCCGGCGAATCGACACACCAAGTGCGAACAGATTGGTTATCAGGTGACATGAAGGAGCAGAGTTCCATATGGACGCACTAGTCCAAGAAATTGAAGCTATAGCGGCACGTGTTTTTGACCGTAAGTTTGCTGAAGCGAGGCAGGGGCCCGACAAAGCTCTTAGAACACCTCCGGAGGCATTGGCACTCAGAGATAAGTTGGCGCGCATCAGTGCGAAGGATTACATCTCGATCGGCGAGGCCGCGTTGCTTCTGAGTTGTTCAGACGGCCATGTCCGAAACCTCATCAGTAAAGCGCGGAAAAGACAAACTAAAAGGCCAATTCCTTTCACCGACCTTGAGGGCGTGACAGTTTTCAATCGGCTGGCGCTTCTAGCTTGGGCCGATGGTCGCCAGCATGAGCCACGTAGCGGCTCTTAACAAATAGGAGATGTCGAGTGACTCATCTTTTTTATTGTCGAACGATAGCTCAAGGCGTAAACTCCGGGCGCTTCTTTCGACCGCGACCTTGATTGAAAGGAGCGCCTGAATGACAGTAAGAAAAAGAGGTAGTTACTACGATTATGAGTTCTGGGTTAATAATGAACATTACTCCGGAACCTTTAACGGCAAGAGAGGGAAGCCCATTGCCAAGGACAAGAGGGAAGCTAAGGACCTTGAGGCAATCGCACGCCGCAAGGTACTCAGCGGCAAAGACCACGAAGAACATGAACGCGAAGAACTTAAAGACTTTTCCACATTCGTGGATAAGGTCTACCTGCCCTTCGCGCGGGAAAATCATGACGGTTACGGCCACGATTTGTACCGAACTCAAGTGCTGAAGGAGTTCTTCAGCGGCAAGCGGTTTGATGAAATCACAATGATGAACATCGTCAAATACGTCAACGAGCGGCTCAACAGCACAACCGTGCGGGTGGAGACTTTGCCGGACGGTAAAAAGGTGAACCGCAAGCGCAGTCCGACGACTGTGAACAAGGAGCTAACGCTGCTTTCCTCAATCTTTCGAATGGCCAAAAGAGAGAAAGTTGCGACTAACAATCCATGTGAGGAGGTGCCGAGATCGGTACGAAAAAAGATTCCAGCACGGTATCGGCGGAATCGCTATCTCACTTGGCATGAGGAGAAGGAACTTTTTCAGTCAGGACTGATTGGCCGTCGCGAGCACCTCAGACCGCTGGCTCACCTGGCTATCTGGACCGGCATGAGACGTGGCGAGTTGTTGAGGTTGAAGTGCGAGCACGTAAACCTTGGCAAAACGCACCGCACTTTCACGGTCAAGGGAGAACGGATTGTCTTGGAGCCAAACTGGCTACTCATTGAGAAGACTAAGAACGGAAAACCACGCTGTGTTCCCTTGAGTAAGCCAGTGAGGCGGATCTTAGAAGTTCTCAGCACTGAGGCAACTTCGGATGGATATGTTTTTGGTAACCCTATGACAGGCTCGCATGTGAAAGACATCAAGCACGCTTTTCGTGGGGCTTGCGAAGAGGCGGGCATCAGTGAACTCACGTTTCATGATCTTCGTCACACTTGGAGCACGAGAGCGGCAGAGTGTGGGGTGAATGAGACGGTAAGGCGTGACATCCTGGGACATTCGTCATCGACTATTACTGGTGATTACACGCACTCAACTCCGGAGTCTCAAATAGCGGCTATGGAGCTTGTGGGCAATTACGGAGCCGGTCGAGTTGTTAAGCTCGACAGAATCTCGACAAAACGTCGGAGCAGGGCAGTACCTGCCACGAACTGAGTTGACGTAAGTTGTTGATAATTAGTGGATAAGGTTGGTAGCGGGGGGGAGACTCGAACTCCCGACCTTGGGGTTATGAATCCCACGCTCTAACCGGCTGAGCTACCCCGCCATTTTGTGCGGTGGATAGTTTACGAGCACGCTAGTGCGCAAGTCCACTGGCCGATTAAGGCCCACTTGGGACAGATGGCTTTGGACACCAGATTTTCCATATGTCATTTCTCAATTCTCATTTGTCATTCGCGAATTCAACTTAGAAGTGCAACTCAGCGATCTGAAGCTGACAAACGCATTGGTCAGCTGGAGTTATACTGTTGCACTTCAAGTTGAATCCACCATTCGTCATTGAGGAAGAGCCGCCGCCAGAAACTCTCAACTATCACTTTGTTGTTGAATGAGAGGGAACGAAGAAGTGATGTTGCCATCATTGTCTTTCTTGATGGTGCCGCCGAAATGGCCGAGAACTTCTCCGCCAGGCTTTGCCCCTGGTTTACGCGCGTGCGAAATCGATGAAGCCACGCTCCGGATCCGTTGAGAGCAGACGAACGCTCACCTTTTGGCCAATGCGCATTCCCTGCTCGCCGCGCATAACGCGTCCGTCCACCGGCGGGGTCAAGATACGCGCGAACGTGCCCTTCGGAGTTACGCCTGTCACGATCGCTTCAAACGTCTGTCCAATTCGATTCTTGAGCAACATCGCGCCAGCTACTTTCCGCATCTTTCGCTCCACTTTACGCGCCGCATCCTCGCGCTCGGTGCAGTGTTCGCCAATCTGTTTTAACTCCTCTTCCGTGTAGGGCCACGGCTGCTTCGCTATTGCTGCCTTGACGAGGCGCTGCGTTACGAGATCCGCATAGCGGCGATTAGGCGCTGTGGAATGCGTGTAATCATGGACCGCAAGCCCGAAGTGTCCTTCGCTCTCGGCGCCGGGCACTTGCACCGTGTACTCACCAGGACCCAGGGACTTAACGACTGCCAATGAGAGATCGGGAAAGTGAATGGGATCGGTAACTTTTCGCCGGGCCAGGAAATCAGCCAGGGCGCGAGAGTCAGGCTCTGTGGGCAACGTTTCACCAAGTTCCGCCGCGATTTCCACGATGCGCGGCCAGTGTTCCGGCGTGCGCACGACGCGGCGCAACGATGGACCACTTTTGGTTTCCAAAAACTGGGCCATCGCCACGTTTGCTGCGATCATAAAATTAGCGATCAGGTCGCGGGCGCTGTCCTGCTCGACCACTGCAAGCTCAGTAACTTTTCCCAGATCGTTGACCACCGGTGTCGCCTCGATCGTGCCCAGTTCAATCGCGCCGTTTTGCTTCCTTATCTCGCCGAGGTCCTGCGCTTTTTCAAACTGCAACCGGATCTGCTGTTCCAGTCCTGACACGGCCTTAACCGCTGGAGGCACGTCGGTCTTTCCGTCGAGCCAGGCGCCCACATCTTCGTAAGCGAGTTTGGCGCGACTTTGTAAGACTGCTCGATACACGTCGGTGCTTTTCACTGTGCCATCGGAGGACAAAACCATTTCTGTCACAACAGTGAGGCGATCCTGGTTCGGATTAAGCGAAGTCAAATCAGTAGAGAGCTGTTCCGGGAGCATTGGAAACGTTTTGACTCCCGAATAAACAGAGGTGCAATTCTCAGCCGCGTGTTTGTCGATGGCAGAGCCCTTAGGAACAAACGCGTCTACGTCGGCAATGCCCACCAATAATCGAGTGTCGCCATTTGAGAGCGTTTCCGCGTACTCGACTTGATCGAGATCACGAGACCTCCGATCGTCGATTGATGACCACAGCAGAGAACGTAGATCGCGCACCGAAGAGTCCGAAGCGGTCGCCGCTGATCGTCCAGCAACGGAATGAAGTTCTTCAGTAACTGAAGCGGGGAAATCCGGCACGAAGCCGGCATCGATCATTGTTCGATGCGCAATAGCAAACAGATCAGGCGAATGGGAATCGGAAGAAGTTTTGTTCATAGGAGCTTAGGAGTATAGCCGAAAATCTCGTTCAATACTGAGTCAGCTCGCCGGATGGTCGCGCCACTGCTGCAATTGCTCGCTACGTCTTTGCAACAAGTTTGCCCTACTATGACGACAGTGAAAATCGAAGTGATCATTAACGCCAGTTCCGGCTCTTTTGATAAAGAAGACGTTCAGCCTCGTCTGGCGGAGCTATTCAAAGCGGCCGGTTTGGAAGCGCGAATCTCACTCGCCAAAACTGGCGCGGAAGTGATTACTCTTGCGCAACAAGCAGCGCGCGGCAACGCCAAAACAATCGTGGCCGGCGGCGGTGATGGCACAATGAATTCAGTGGCTTCAGCGATTGTTGGTTCCGAGAAAGCGTTGGGGGTTTTGCCTTTCGGGACCATGAATCACCTCGCCAAAGACCTCCACATCCCGCTTGATCTGGAGAGCGCGGTGCAAACGATCGCTGCCGGGCAGGTAGCCAAAATTGACATTGGCGAAGTTAATGGCCGCATCTTTTTGAACAATTCGAGTTTGGGTTTGTACCCCAGCATCGTTCGCGAGCGCCAGAAGCAGCAGCGACTGGGGTTCGGCAAGTGGCCTGCTTTCATTTGGGCCGCGGTCTCTGTGCTGCGTCGCTACCCGTTCTTGAACATTCGCTTGAGCATCGACGGTAAAGAGTTAACGAGTCGCACGCCCTTCGTGTTCATCGGCAACAACGAATATGAAATGGAAACTCTCAACATTGGCGCGCGAGCGCGCCTGGACGCGGGAGAGTTGAGTCTTTATATGACTAACCGCACCAGCCGGTTGGGACTGATCCGGCTGGCGCTGCGCGCTTTGTTTGGCGGTTTGCGTCAGGAGAAAGATTTCCTGGCCTTTTGCACGAAAGAAATTTGGATTGAAACCAAACATAAGCGTTTGCGCGTAGCACTCGATGGCGAAGTTACAGTCATTGAGCCACCACTTCATTACCGCGTGCGTCCCAGGGCGTTGCGCGTGCTGGTGGGAAAAAATGATCGTAGCCGGTGACTGGAGAAGAAATGCGCACGATAGTACATCTTTCCGATATGCATTTTGGTCGCGTCGATCATTCAGTGATCACTCCTTTGATCGAAACGATTGGCCGGATCAAGCCCGATCTCGTAGCCGTGTCGGGGGATTTGACGCAGCGCGCTCGCTCAAATCAGTTTAAGGAAGCGCGTGCTTTTCTCGACGCTTTGCCTAAGCCGCAGATTGTAGTGCCAGGTAACCACGACGTGCCGCTGCATAATGTGGCGGCGCGTTTCGTCCAACCGTTACGCAAGTACCGCCGCTATATCACTGCCGATCTTCGGCCTTTCTATTATGACGACGAGATTGCGGTCATTGGCGTCAACACCGCGCGCTCGCTGACCATCAAAGGGGGCCGCATCAACGAACAGCAAGTTGCGTGGATGAGCGAACGACTCTGTGCTTGCGATCCGGAAGTCGTGAAAATTGTGGTCACTCATCACCCCTTCGATTTGCCCGAAGGCCACGACGAACGCAAGCTCGTCGGACGCGCGCAGATGGCTATGAAAGCTCTTGCGAGTTGTGGTGCCGACGTGTTTCTCGCGGGCCATCTCCACATTAGCCACACCTCGCACAGCACCACCCGCTACCAGATCGAAGGGCACTCAGCGCTTGTTTTACAAGCTGGAACTGCCACTTCCACGCGTGGACGTGGTGAAGCCAATTCCTTCAACTTGATTCACGTCGACAGACCGCACATCGCGGTGGAACGACTTGAATGGCAACCGGACGGCGCGGAGTTTAAGACCGCTACGACCGAGCGTTTTATACACGCCCCACAGGGCTGGGTCAGAACGTAAGGACCGCGACTAACTAGTGAAATTCCCTCTGCCAGCAAACAGGTATCGGGCCTTACCGCTCGTCGTAGGTCTTTTTGTATTTGCGGCGATGACCTTGATCCTGGGTGAGATCTCGGAAGACTTAATCAACCACGAGCCACTGACTGTTGCTGACGCACGGCTCAGTATGTGGCTGCACACCCACAATTCTCACCTATGGACCACGGTGTTGTGGATAGTGACATCCCTTCATTCGACTGCGGCCGTTAGCTGTATCGCAGTAGTTATTGGACTCTACCTCATTTGGCGACGACGGCCTTACTGGCTCGCAGCGCTGTGGCTCTCAGTTTTCGGCGGAATGCTGCTCAACAAACTTTTGAAGTACGGATTTCATCGCGCGCGTCCTCATTTCAACGATCCGATTCTGACGCTCACGAGTTACAGCTTCCCCAGCGGACACACGATGATGGCGACGGTTCTCTACGGTGTTCTGGCTGCGTACGTCGTCGCAAAAACGCGAAACATTTACAGGCGATTGCTTGTCGTTCTCACGGCGAGTTTTTTGATAGCGTTGGTAGGGTTTAGTCGCATATACCTCGGAGCTCATTACTTGAGTGACGTGCTGGGCGCGATTGCCGAAGGGCTGGCCTGGCTGTCGCTTTGTCTGACCGCGGTGTACTCCGTCTGGCAACAACGAAACGAGAAAGCTGCGTGACGGCCCTTAGCATCGACGCACTGCTAAGAAGTTACAACAAACTAGCGTTACGCTGGCGTGAGGCATGCGGGTAGCTTTCACGCACTGATCGATTCCGGGGATGTGGTGGAAGAGTTTTGAAGGATCGGTACGTTTACGTCCACTTTTTTTTGCCGACAATGGCTCTAGAGTATCGTTGTCCAACTGCCTCTGCTGCTCAGTGTCTACTACGCACTCCTTATGGCTTCTTGCCGCGTGCTCACGGTTTCTTATTCTGCTCTATGTACTGCTCGAGTTTCTTGCGATCAGGGTAGTCGGGTTTTTTCTTTAGGAACTCTTCGTATTCCGCCGCGGCTTTACCTTTCATGCCAGCGCCGTTGTAAAGAGCAGCGAGGCGCAGATGGGCTTCGGCCATTCCGGTTGGATCGAGTTTGAGCGCTTCGTAAAGATAGACCACGGCCTTTGAACCCTTTTTGATCTGCAAATAAGCTTCGCCGAGCAAGTAGTTGGCTTCCGGAGACTCAGGCTTAATCTTGACTGCCTGGCTCAAAGGTTCGACGGCTGTTTCAAATTTCTTTTCCACCATCCGCAACCTACCGAGATTAAAGAAGGACAGGAAGAAGGCCGGATTTGCTTCAGTGGCGCGCAGATATGCACTTTCGGCTTCGCCGAGATTTTTTTGCATCAGGTATACAGTTCCCAGCTCACTCCAAGACTGGTAATCCTTCTCGTCTTCGCTGAGAATTTGGCGCAGGAATACCATTGCTTGAGCATAATTCTTCTCGTCCATAGCTTTCTCGGCCTCTGCAAAGCGCTTCTTATTCGTGGATGTGCGCTCATAGAAATCTGCTGCAGCGGCCCCGGATTTGTTGCCGTTTTTCCCAATGAAATTCTCTCGCCATTCCAACTCAATGTCCTGCCGAATATCGGTTTTGAAGAGTTCGTTAAGCAGCACATGTATGCGGGCGAGCTCGTTGCTTTCCACTTCAACCACGATCTCATAGTCCCCATTCGAAACGTCCATAAACCGGTAACGGGAATTGTTTACGACAGTTTGTCGTGCGACTACCCGGCCAACAGACGTGTAAAGAATGAGATCAAAGCTTAGTGGCTTCGGACCCGTAACTTTGCTTTCGTCTACTTTAAAATCTCCGTAGAGCATATGTCCGCCACCCGTTTGGGCGGCGGATGACGTTGGAAAGAGGATAGTCAATAGCGCTAGAGTCAGTATCGTCCTCTCGCCTTTGGTCACCAGACTCATGGGAGCAACTGTAGTGAAGCGACCGAAGTTACTAGTCATGATTAGAAAACCGGTTTCAATCTATAGAAATACGGGCCGGAACATCTAAGTTCCGGCCCGGTGAACTACCAGTTGAAATGCTTCAGAATGAATAACGGAAGCCGAACTGCATTACTCGTGGTGTCCCCTGAATGGCCGTGAAGTTCGACCAATTCGAGGGTGGAGTGGCAGTGCTTGGGTCTAGCGTGACCCCCGTGCCTGTGCGGCTAATGTCCATCTTTCCGAAGTGCTGAGTATTCGTCACATTGAAGGTCTCCCAGCGGATCTGGAACTTTTGATTCTCGCCCCAGGGCAGGTTAAAGGACTTGCTCAAACCGAGGTCCAGGCTGACGTAGCCGGGCAGTCTGAAGACATTGCGATCTCCTGACTCGCCAGGGAGTGCGTTTCGGAAGCTCTGGTAAGCTCCCTTCGGATCGCAGCCAAACAGTTTTGGCGCGTCAAGACCGCCACGAGTCGGGCAAGATTGCAAGGGCTTAGTCCTGACCACACTGCTCTGCACGTTCCAGTTTGTGGCCCAGCGAGCATCGTCGAAGAGATTGGGAGCCGGCAGGCCAGAATTCCAGCGATAAATACCAGCGAGCTGCCAACTACCGAGTATGCCGTTTACCCATCTATTGGTGTCGCCCAGAAGCCATTGGCCGCGCCCGATCGGCAACTGCCATACAGCATTGACGTTGATGATGTGGCGGACATCAAAGTCGGAATCAGCGTACCAGTCATGCTGTCTGATCGGATTCAAGATGAACCCGTTGCCGAAAGTGGAGGCCGGGAGGCCACTCGTCTGCAAGCCTGAAGCATCATCCCTCGAGTGAGAGAGTGTATAGTTGAAATCAAGCGTTAACTTCTCTCCCAGGCGTTCCCGCACGGACACTGTACCCGCGTGATAGGAGGAGTTGCCAATACTGCTAAATGCCGCGAGAGCGCCGTACTGGGGATTAAAGAAATAGTGAGCATTGATGCCCGTATCCAGGGCATCTTGCGTATCGGTCCAATCGTTGCCGAACACTTCCAGTGCAATCTGATAAATGGCTTGCGTCTGGTTGAGTGTCTCATTAAGTACGGTCTCGCCAAAATAGTTGGCGTTAACCTGAGCAGCGAGATCGGCCGGATAAAGATTCGCAAAGTAAGGGATCTGCTGCACCGCCGAGATTGAGGTACCCTGTGCACGCAGTCGTTCAAGAATGCCGGCCGCGGTGTACCAATCCATACCTGACTTCGGGTCGACTAGATTGTTCAGCGCCATAATATCGCGCTGTGCCAGCAGTTTGCGTCCCAACCTGCCAATATAAGACGCTTGCACCACGAGTCCCTTAGGCAATTGGCGTTCGAAGGTGGCATTCCAACTATAGTTAATGGGCGCCACCAGGGCTTCGTCCAACGTCGATTCGATGCGGCGCGAATCATTGGCGGGTTTCTGCTGGGGGAATGTCAGCGTGCCCGGAGGAGTTATTCCCGGCAAGCTGCGCACATCTTGCCCAAAACCGGTGAATAACGGAGCCGGACGAGTGCCAATGTTATAGGTGTTGGCAGAGATGGTCGTCTGAGAACTAAATCCGAGCTGGTTGTTGAGATCGAAGTTCACTGCTAACTGGTTGCCATAGTAGTCATTGGTGATGCCAAAGCCGCCGCGGAGGACGGATTCATGATTGACGCCAAACAACCTTGCTAAAAGACCCTTCTTAAATCCTGGCGACCAGGCTACGGCTACGCGAGGCTGAAAGTTGTTCTTGTCCCAACGATACAACGGCGATCGGCCATTTGCCGGTCCGGATAGGTCCACCGTGATGGGGTCAAAGAAGGGAACACCCGCCGCTGCACTTGCCACTCGCTGGTTAAAATAGTCCGTGAGCGGAATGTTCGGCTTAACCTCAAAGCCCTTAGTCTCGTACACGGGACGGCTAAGGCTGTAGCGCAAGCCGTAGGTGACGGTCAGGTTTGGAGTTAATTTCCAGATATCCTGACCATATACATCGTACTCTTGCGTGGCAAAGGTCCGATCAGTAGGTGTTGCCGCCGGCTGAAACGCGCCGTCATGAGCAAACGTAAATCGGGCAGTGTACTGAGAGTAGCGACCAATCAGCGCTGTTGCAGCGTTCTGCACCGCCGATTCAAATCCATTTGCGATTGGGGAGAAATCATTAACGAGATCCGAGAGGATAGTTCCCGCGCCACCGGAATAGAACGAGGGATTCGTCACGGCGGAGTCATAAGCATTGGCAAAACTTATCCGATTGTTCTTGATTAAGCGAATATTCCCTCCGAATTGGAAGGTGTGACTGCCGCGCACCCATGAGACATCGTCCGTGATGTTCTTTACCGGCGTCTTACGACTGACAGTTCGCGAGAATAGTAGCGGAGAAAAGACAAAGCGGAAGGTGATAGCATTAGCCGCCGAGTCACCGCTCTCGGAGAAAGCCTCCCGGGTAAATCCAAATCTGAAGTTATTCACGATCGTGTTACTGAGAGTCCACGTGTGTCCAACTACCAAACCAACAGGGTGAGACCAGGTGTTAGGAGGTGTCGTGTCCGGAAATTGCGGTATACCGCCGATAAGATCGTAAATCACGTTTGCCCGCACAAACAGTTGTTGCTTTGAGGTAAGATTCGCGTCAAAGCGCGCTGAGTGGGAGTTGAGCTTTACAGGCGTAGGAGCATTGAAGCGAAACCCGGCCGTGTTCAGTTGGACACTTGGGGTGCTATCGCCAACATCGAAGTTATTTGCCGGATACTTTGCGGCTGCTGCCCCCAGTGCAGAGATTGCTATCGGGTTTGTTCCCACCGTCGCCCCGCTTGTGGTGAAAACTGTGTTGACGTCTGCTGCACTTAGAGTAGTTATCCCGCCTGAAGGATTCACATAGCGTAAAAGACCTTGTCCCATGCTCGCGAGAGGAACCACACGAGTGACGCCCTGCTGACTGGCATCGCGGCGACCTTCAAAGCTGTAGAAAAAGAACACCTTGTCCCTGATGATCCGACCCCCAACTGCGCCGCCAAAAGTATTTCGGATCAGCTTGGGTCGAGGTAAGCCGCTACGGTTATTAAAGAAATCATTTGCGGTGAAGATCGTATTGCGGTGACTTTCGAACAACGAGGCATGGAAATCGTTGCTCCCTCCCTTTGTAACCAGGGAAATCTGCGCCCCAGAAGACCGGCCCTGACTGGCATTCGCATTTGCCGTGGTAACTCTGAACTCCTCTACGGCCTCGGCGTTCAAACGAATCACCGTGCTGGTATCCGGCGATGTTAAAGTCAAATCAGACTCCGTCGCATCACTCGATGC
The DNA here is from genome assembly GCA_002427845.1 of Chloracidobacterium sp. UBA6041. Classification (GTDB taxonomy): domain Bacteria; phylum Acidobacteriota; class Blastocatellia; order Pyrinomonadales; family Pyrinomonadaceae; genus PSRF01. The sequence continues at coordinate 13,171 of DIYZ01000001.1, forward strand.
GGTTCCGGTCGCCGCCCCCAACTGATTAGTTTGGGCCTCATTGATATCCACGCCGTCAAGCGTCACGTTGGATTGATCGCTGCGTGCGCCCGCCACATAACCGTCTCTAGTCACGCCGGGCTGCAGCGTCAAGAGCGATACAACGTTGCGCGCCTCCAGGGGTAATTGCGTAATCTGTTTGTTGACGAAATTGTTGCCGAGGGTGGCGTCATCGCGGTTGATCAGCGCTTCCGCGGAGCCTGCAACGACCGTCACCGACTCAGAAACGTTGCCGATTTCGAGGTGAACGTCAACCGGTGTCGCTTTGGCCACCAGAGCATGGACCTCAGTTATTACTGCTTTCTTGAAGCCTTTTGCCTCAACTTCGAGCCGATAGTCGCCAACTTGTACGAAATCGAAAGAGTAAGTGCCATTTTCGCTGCTTGTAGTCGTACGTAAGACGCTCGTGCCCAGGTTGGTCAACGTCACCGCCGCGCCGGCTATTACGTTGCCTTGAGGATCCTTAACGGTGCCGCGCACCGTTGAAGTGCCTTGCTGAGCGAAGGCAGTAATCGAAGACACTAGGAGAAGGAGAAGCACGCTCAGAATGGAGACTGTGCGGCTTCCCAGAAAACTTTGTCTTTTCATGGGTTCCTCCGATGGAAGATGTTTGAGATCCGGGTTGACTTAGAGTGCGCCAAGAATCAACCGTTTCAAAAAACACGATGCCATTGCTATTGAAAAACCAAAAACGACAGTTCCAAATCTTCGGGCGGGTCTGAGCGAGGTCCCCCTTTGAGGATCAAAGACCGGCTTCCTTCCGACTGCCAAATACATCAGACCGCAACCCGATTTCCTGTTTGTCAGTAAGTCTAAAGGCATGTGGGGCAGTTAAACCCCGCGAGAGTCTCTTTGGTTTTCGTTCTACTCCCACGCAGATACTATTCCGCGATGAATCTGCGAATGATGACGCGTCTAAATACCTGTCATTTCGAGCGCATTTGAGTTTCGGCAAATCCGGAAAGTAATAAAGCTTATCCGAAATTCTAGTGAGTCTACAAAATTTTGGATAGCAGATTAGTTCGTCGAGCACAAAGAAATCGCGGATGAAGATTTATCCAAAAGCTCAAGTCGTGGCCGCCTCTCGGAATACTCACGGACATGGTTTTTGGCTTCAGTCGGACGGGTCCAATTCGTGACGAAGCAATAAACGAAGCGATTGATATTTTGCTGCGCTGCGCAATCTTAGTCAACTGGAATTGGTTTTGCGCAAATGACTGACCTAATTTCGCACAAAAGAGTTTTACCAAAACTTCTAAAGCGATCCGTTCTAATGCAACAAGTGAGCAAACGGAAGGCAAAATGCGCCAATTCCTAAGCAAATCCGCCGGTGTGCCCC
>DIYZ01000027.1:0-2345 GCA_002427845.1 Chloracidobacterium sp. UBA6041
ATATCGTCAATAATCACGCACGGTCTTGCGCGGACTTCGCCAACGATCGCGCAGCTCTGCCGGAGTCCGCTCGGTCGGCGGCGAAAAACTCAATCAAGTGAATCCGAAAGGTCACGATTTCATGCGCATCGATGCGGAGTATGCCGAGTTCTCCTGTACCGAGTGCCACACCGGCGGGCTGCAGAAATGCTGCGAACGAGCGGCGACTAATAGATTCAAACTCGGCGGGACTTTGACCAGCCACGTTCGCGCGGTCTCCTTCGGCATAGACGATGAGTTCATTAGAAGCGTTATGGCCAAGGTTAAAGAAAATATCAGCGAAACAAGCCGGATCGATAGGTTCCGAAAAAACGCGCGGCTCTTCTACTGACCCGACCGATCAGCGCAAGATTTGGGCAGTAAAAGCCAAGGCAGGATTACCCTCATCGGAGCAATTGGCGGTCTGATTTTTTTCGCTTCAAATTAGGACACTACCCAAGTTTGGATCAGGTGGACGGCGCGCTGCTTCTGTCTTTGCACCATAGCGCATCGATGCTCCAACGTCCCGGACCGTAAAAGATAATGAAAAAGAAAACCCAGCAATTCAACAGGGCGAGTTCGCCTCCATTCATGATCGGGAAAAACTTCGCCTCCAGTGTAGGCACAACTCCCACGTAAAACATGAAGTAGGCCACCGCCATCTCGCCGCTCGCGAAAAACGCCGCGATGCGCGTGAACAATCCAAATGCGATCAGAAATCCGCCGACGAGTTCGATGATCCCCGCGATAAGTGCGATCCCGTGCGCCCCGTGACCGCCACCGGGAAACCCCAAAAGCTTTTGCCCGCCATGACATGCATACACCAAGCCAACAATCAGTCGCACGATGCAGTAAACGGGGTCTGTAAATCGATTCAGAGAGTTCATGCGGCAAGGTTGATGATGTCGATCTTTCGTGTCAAGCCAATGGCGCGGGCGGTAGTGGGTCAGTTTGGATTTAGCAATTTCGCTCTGCGTTGACTTGTGGCACGGTTTCGCCATGCCAAAACCCAAGCGCAAACCGAAAACCCAGCCGAGAAAAGAGAAGCGCGATTTCGCTCAAACCGCCTTTTCCGTTTTTCAGAAAGCGACCGGAGTCAAAGTAATGGCGCAGCGTCATTCTCGTTCAAGTCGGGGTAAATAGAGCTTAGGCTGCAATATTCCAATTGATGTCGTCGAAAGACGTTTGAAGCGGCGTCTTTTGAAACACTTTGGCGAATTTAGAGCGGAACTCGTCCATAGTGAACGCCTTCCAACCGTGCTAATTCAAACCAGAACTCGTCTGGGATGTTAGCGGTAACCCGTTGATTTTGTCCTGTCTGATTTTCAAACTGACCCACCACCGCGCGGCCAAACAGCATTGAAGGTTGACATTTCGGCGAACCTTCTCTGCACTGGCATTTATGCCGATATTGTCTTCTCCTCAGGCATTCGAATTTTGCGAAGGCGACATCTGTTTGGCCAACTCGCGGTTAGAAAAACGCAAAAAATGCGTAGCCGAATACATTTCAGTAGCTCAAAGTTCGACAAATCTATGAAATCACGAAATGCCGCTGCCAGTTGTTCGAGAGCACTGATCGTACTGGCAGTTTTCTCGATTAGCGGACCGCTGCTGGCGCAAAGCAGCTCAGATTGGAGAGCGCCAGCTTCGGCCGCCAATCGTCCGAACCCGCTTGCCGGAAACGCCAACGCAATGGCGCTCGGTGAAAAACTCTACGCCGGGAACTGCCTGACCTGTCACGGCCCCAACGGAAAAGGCGACGGCCCCGGTGCAGCAGCATTAGAAAAGAAACCGGCTGATCTGGGAGCGCGCATCCGGACAACAGGAGAAAAGGACGGCGAATTGTTTTGGAAAATCTCGGAAGGACGAGCCCCGATGATTACGTGGAAAGCGACGCTTTCGGAGACGCAACGGTGGGAGCTCGTTAATTACATCAGAACTTTTGCTGGGAAATAAATTATGCGCGCAATTCCAATTATTATAAATCAGACGATCGCAGGCGCTTTTGTGGCGCTGATCTGGTTGGTCATTCCGTTCGCGGCCATGGGGCAAGATGCCGCTCCGTCCCCGCCATCCTCGGATTACGTGTCGCGCGCGGAGTACGACAAACTGAAGGCCGAACACGAAGCGATGAAGACGGAACTCGACGCGCTGAAGACAGCGGTTCGACAAATGGCCGGAACGGCCCCAGCAGCTCCCGCCGAAGGTCCCGCGGCCGCGACAAAGCCAAGCGAAGGAAAACAGGTTGTCACGACTACAGCCGCGCAAACTGACGTCGCCGCTTTGCAGGCGGAAGTAGACACGCTAAAGACACAGGTGAAAGAAAC
>DIYZ01000027.1:2562-3275 GCA_002427845.1 Chloracidobacterium sp. UBA6041
CGGCTTTTCTTCGAAGGTGAGATGGAACTCGAATTCGAGAACGGGGCAACAACGATCAATTTGGAAGTCGCGCAAGCTTCCTACCTCTTGAATGACTACATGACAATAGGAGTCGGCCGCTTCCTCAATCCGATGGATTTCTTTGTCGAGCGGCAACACATGAACTGGGTGAACAAACTTCCGGACAAGCCACTCGCCGTTTACGACGGCTTGCTGCCTGAGTCGCAACTGGGCGCGCAATTGCGCGGCGTCGTTCCTCTTGGCCCAACCAAGCTGGAGTACGTTGGCTTTGTCGCGAATGCACCCGGTCTCATCACCGCTCCGGACGACTTCTCTGAATTGGGCATGCTCGACTTTCCCAACACCAGCAACGTCGGCGGGCACGTTGCGGTTGGCGGCCACGTCGGATTCATTCCTATTCCAGAACTGGAGGTCGGATACGGAATTCAACGTTCAAAAGTCGGCCCGCGAGATCATGCGGTAGAGAATGTTTTGCAATCCGCTGATTTCAATTACGTACGTGATTCGACCTTGCTCAAAGGTCTGATTAATTTCCGTGCCCAATGGGTTTGGTCGCACGTCGGCCACTTCGTTTACGATCCCGATGGAGAACAAGGCTTCGGTCCGCTCTCATTTAACAACAACCGCAATGGCGGTTACGTGCAGATGGCGTATCGGCCAACTAAGATAGACAACGACATCATCAAGAACCT
>DIYZ01000021.1:0-6021 GCA_002427845.1 Chloracidobacterium sp. UBA6041
GACAGATCTTGCGTAAAAATCACATCGCTAGCCTGTTCGACAAGGTCCCGGTAGTTAGCTTCCAGGCGCGAGCGCTCTAGCAGCCGAGCCACCTTCGCCACGAGACGCGGGGCATCAAAGGGGATCTCCAGATAATCATCTGCCCCGGCACGAAGGCCTTCCACCACACTTGCGGTATCGTTCTGTAGCGCACTCACCAGCAGAATAGGCACCGAGCGAAACTGATTATCGGCGCGGAGCAACCGGCAAAACTCCAAGCCGTTTACGCCGGGCATGCAAACGTCGCTAATCACCAAATCTGGCTGTTCTTGCTTAGCTAGATTGAAAGCTTCGAGACCGTCTTCCGCGGTGAGCACACAATAGCCTGCTTTACGCAGGAGCCCGCCCATCAGCATAAGTTGCTCGGGTAAGTCGTTGACGATCAGGACCGAATTGTCTTCGTGTCCATCGGAGAATTGTACCCCACGCATTTACAACTGTACCTCAATCTGCTGTATGGATAGGCTTGGAAATCAGCTAGCGATCACGCCTGACTAACTTGGGGAGATGGGACATCCTCTATTCGGATTCGATAGAGTTTCAAAGGTATATTGAGCTTTTCGAACTGCGGAGTATACCACAGGTGGACTGCTGAAAATAAAATCCTTCTTTGCCTAGCTTCCTGACAATCCAGACATAAGAGACCGACTCGCATTGGCCACAATCGTTTTGGATCAATTCTCGCTCCGCATTCCCATGCAATATCCGTATGTCGCAACACCCCATTGGTCAGCCTGATTTCCGGGCCAGCAAAGCTCCACGTGAACCAAGCCCGCACAAACATCCTGGAGGCTACCCTGAATTTCAAAGGCTTCTCTGCTTGGCGGCAGTTTCCGGGCGGGACGAATGGCCTCCTGAGAGTCAGATATTTCGCCCATTACTTTCCGCGACTCCTCCTCTGCGCAGCTCTTCAGAGTCGCTGTCCTGTAGTGCCCTTTCTTGATCGCATTTCAGATTATCCTCAAATGGAAAGTAGGCAACGCCTGTGCCCACGAATTGAGTTCCCCCATTTCCAAATACGTGCAAAAGCGGGGAAAATCCGCTTTTTGATCCGCAAGACGTTTGCCGAATCTTGCAACTAACGAACAAGCTGCGAGCTTTCACCAATGCTTGCGTAAGTTTTCTCACTGTAAAGCAACCAACACTGCGAACACACAGCATGTATTTGGAGGGAAATTCTCTGTGATAGGCGGAACGCTTTTTGCCAGTTGTATCCTTGACTAGTAGGCGAGTAAAGCAGGAGTTTGTTTGTCATGTTTATACATGAGATGAGTGAGTTTGAATGTCGCCAGGCTTTACAGCAGGCAACAGTCGGCAGGCTGGCATGCGCACGTGACAATCAGCCTTATGTCGTTCCGATCTATTTCGCATTTGATGGACAGCACGTCTACGCTTTCACCACACTCGGGCAAAAGATCGAGTGCATGCGCACCAATGCGCGGGTCTGCCTCGAAATCGATGAGCGAACCGCGCCCGATCAATGGAAGAGCATTATTGTTTTTGGACGATACGAGGAGCTACCGGATCTGCCTAAATATGAAGCGGCAAGAGTAAAGGCTCACGAACTGCTGCAGAAGCATGCTATGTGGTGGGAGCCTGCCTATCTGGGTGCCGCGCATCGCGATTCCCGCACTCTGATACACCCATTTTCTACCGCCTAAAGATGGATAGAATGACAGGCCATCGAGCCACGCCCGACCTGGCTGAATTAGCCGCGTCAGACGGAGAGGAAGCGAAGGCAAGGGACGGCTGGTGGGCCGAGATCCTGCGACACATGGGCGTGAAGAATTAAAGATCAAATCGCAGAATGTTCGAGCCGGGCGGCTTGCGATAAGGAATCCTCCCCTGCGCAGCCATCTCGTAGATCGTGCGCGGCTTTATGTTCAATAAAGCGGCGACGTCGGGCACCTTTAGAAACTGAGGCCGGCTGGGCGAGGGGGCCAGTTGTCATCTTATCTTCTCTGCTTTGAAACTGCGATACGGGCCTGATACGTTTCGTAATCACATCATCAAGCCCTGTGCCGTGACGAGCTATTACCCTCGCTATAGATTAACGATGCGGCTTTCCTTGTGGGAATGGTGTTTGTGGATGTAAGGAGCAAGGCGAACAAGAAAATCCAAAGGTGAATTCGGGCTACCTGTTGTAAAACTACAACGGGGCCTGTGCATGTACTTCACAAGTATCCTACACGGCCCGCGTTTGCATCCAGGACTGATACGGCGATTGGAGTAACGAGGTTCGTAACGGAAGTAAAGGCGCACCAGGATTCATAACTTGAAGCTGTATGTAATCGTTCCTGAGATTTTGGACCGCTGGTCAGCTAACTTCTCCGGCGAGAATTTCGCTTTTCTTGCAGCCACTACAGCGGCAACTTTCAGCAGCGGGTGACCGTTCAAAGCGCGCGCCGATACAACGAGGCCTTGTTTGTTCACAAGAACTGCAACTGTAACCTTGCCCGATACGCCTTCGCTTTTAGCCCTTGCCGGGTATGCCGGTTTCACTAGAGTGGTTTCTTTGCCATGGAGCGGTCCTTCAACTACGGGTTGATCTTCGTCCACATTCGAAGGCTGTTTTGATTCTACTCTAATTGGCGTAGGGGCACTTGGCTCCATAGAGATGTAACTGTTTAGCAAGTAGCCGAGGATACCGCTTACCAGGAGTGTAATCATGACCAAGATCCACAACAACGTAGGGCGCGTTCCAGCTTCTGGTTTTACAGCGGCATTGAATGAAGTATCGCTCTCACTAACTAACTGAGTAGAGTCGTAGCGGCAATAGATCCTAAAGTCACTATAAACACGGTCGCATTTGGGGCAACGTTTGATTCCGGCATCCTTGCGCATCTCAATTACTGAAGACTCTAGCGTTATTGCCGGACCAGATGTCTGGCTAGGCTTTTCCTCTTCAGCATTGGTCTTGATTCTTGGATCCCTGGCCGGCTGACTTGTTAAGGGTTCTAGCGTTATTGCCGGACTAGTTATCTGGCCAGGCTTTTCCTCTTGAGTAATGCGGTGCGCCATCTCGAAGCTCTTCTCCTTCTCAACTTTTGTGCGAGCTTCTTCTTCCGCCTGATTACGAAATTGATCTGCTATTCGCTGTGTTTCGCCTGTGCTTTTCTTTCTGCCAGCTCTTCGACTTCCGGCCGCTCTTCTTCTGCTTTCTCGCGCACCTGCTCTCCTCTTAATGTTGCCCTCCGCTGGCTGTTTGTAAGCATACTCTTGAGGAGCGCTTGCTTCCGGGGAAAGTGTCGCTTCAGGAAGCGGAACTTGCGGAGTAATTGCAACGGGGAGCTTAGCACCATCAGTCTCAGTGGTTTGATCTTCGACCGGCTCGAGGTCGATCGTCTCAATACCGAAGCGCTCTTTAAGCAGGACTCGTTCGTTGATAGCGATAAGACTTGAGGCCGGCGGCTGGATTGATGAGTCGAATTTCAGAGTAGCCTCTCCCATTGAAACCGCAAGATTGACAGCTGGAAAGCCGGAAAAAGGGCCCATGCGAGCATCTACCAACTTACCCTTCTTGAAGAAAAAGGCACCCCGCGATCCCGCAACGGTGATCTGAAGCCGTCCGCTCTCACCTCTGGAGGTAAGGGTTGCGATCACATCCAGTAGCCCATGGTTATTCAGAGTTCCGTCCATTTCCAGCCAAAACTTCCTCGATATTGCCTAAGTCTCAAACCGAACCACTCTTGAGTCGGGAGGTGCTAATCCGACGGACAAGCGGAATATTTAGCGCTGTCCAACGGTGGAAGCCATTCGGGATGAATTCCCCGCTCATCATGCCATTCCACTCATGATCAGCATTAGTGGATCGAGTCTCCACGCAAATCTGCCGCTTGTTTTGCGGCGCGCTCCTTCCTCAACGAAGCTTTGCGCCAATGGTTTCTCCCTCAACTGCACCCGTCATATGGATGGCAGTTCGTCCGCTAGTAGGTAGTGTTCGCCCATTTTCCAACAGTTTCTCACCTTCTGCCGTGAAGTTTGCTCCGCTCTGACTAATTATCAGACGGTAACCGATTCGCAGGTTGGCAAACGATTGATAGGAAGTTTTCTCGACAGTATTAACAACGTTCCATGCACCACTCAGATTTTGAGTCGCTAAACTCTCGGGGTCAACTTGCCCGCTTGCCGGGGGAGCACTAGTGGAAGAGGACTTGTCTGTCACCGCGCTGGGAGTCTGTGTAGCTGATATCGGAGTGGGTATATCCGACGGTCTCCCTGATGATGTCGATAAGGTGTGCTTGTTGAATTTATATATGAACCACCCGGCACATCTTGGGAAGCACACAAGCTACACCGCAACAGATTAGCATGAAAGAGATGCTATCCCGCCGTCCGGATCGCGGTAGGACTGCCGGTTACCCGACAGCCCCAGCACAGATCCCGGCGTGCAGTTTTCCCGCACCGGGTTCTTCGTGGATACTCGCCTCCGCAGGAAGACCTAGCGCGAGACGATCAGACATGATGTACGCCCGACAATACGTGGTCGTGCGAGAGCGAAGCACTGAATCAGCTCGCGATAGCCAGCCCACGTATAGCTCTGGCGCTGGCTACGTCGATTCAGCCACTTCAGATGCAGCCGCTGCACCTGCTGAAAGAACTCGTTCAAGCTGGCATAGTTGCCGCGCACTCCGTAGTAGTTGTAATACCCACGAAGCTTGGCATTCAGCCGGTTGAACTGGTCCTTCACGCGGCGATGGCGATTCTTCTTACACCATTCGGCTACGCGTTTGACTGAGCCTGGATCACTTATGGCTTGGTTTTGAAGACAAATCCGAAACCCTGCTGCGGAGTATTAGGGTTGGATGAGAGGAGTTTGGCGATCTTCGCGGCGAAGACGGGGTCCAAAGATTCAATAGTTTCCTGCTGTTTCTCCGCCGATTTTCGATCCCCGATAGCAATGTAAGACAAGGCAAGTCCGTAGTAGGCTTGCGCTAGCTGCGGATTCAGCACGATGACCTGTTTCAATTCTTCAATCGCCCCGCTGTAACGACGCAGGTTGTAATAGGCGAGTCCGGTGGAGTAGTGCAGGTCCGCCAATGACGGAGACCTGGGAGTGTTCGTAACCTCAGGATTAGTCTGCTCCACTCGCTTATTGTACATCGCTTGCTTAATGGCCTCGAGCGCCTGGGGAAACTTCCCGAGTGCGGTGTAGGCATTACTCAACTGATAATACGCTTCAGCATCAACGATCTCTGGTTTGATCCGAATCGCCATCTTCAACACGACTACTGCTTCCTGGTACTGCTGCAACGCTGCGTAAGCTATCCCGAGCTTTGCATAAGCAGCCGCGTCATTGGGATCACGCTCGGTCGCTTGTCTGAGTGCTTCCGCTGCCTCGGAATTGCGTCCCGACGCCAGGAACGCCGAGCCTTTCGCGTAAAATGAAGCTGCCGGTGCCACCGAGTCGGTTGCGGGCTTCGGATTGTCCTCCGAAGAATCTCCTGGCTGGAGTATCTTTAAGTCTGATATTCCTTGATTTGATTGGCTCGTCTTGAGTTCGCCTGACGTACCATTTGCAGCGGGCGACGCGGCCGACTGATGACCCGGTAAAGTGAAAGTGTAATTGATCACTCCGTAGATTCTCGCCGGATCCGGGGAAAGTTTGGCCCGCGAAAACTTCGCTTTTCGTGCTGCTGCCGCAGCGACTTCGCTAAACAGTGGATTGCCGGATAGTGCACTGGCATTCATTACTTCGCCCTTTTCATCGACCAGTATTTGAACTTCCACATTTCCTTCCGCTCCCGTAAGCATTGCCGCTTCCGGATACTGGGGTTGTGGCAAGTCGATGGCCGCCTTCCTGAGTGCTTCTTCTGACACTCGTATAACCGGCAGCTTGGGCGCGTCGTCTTTGGGTGTCACTGCTGCGGGCGCCGAGATCGATGGTTCACTCTTCTCAGGCTTTACTACGATAGCCTCGGCAGCGTTGCTGGTTTTCTTCACATCACTTGTGGCTATTCCCGTCGCGGCAACACTCACGGG
>DIYZ01000021.1:6250-27805 GCA_002427845.1 Chloracidobacterium sp. UBA6041
AGTCCGATACGTGATTTCAAATGGCTCGTAGCCGACATTTCCATTCTCATAGACCGCGATGGAAGCAGTCATCTTTTTCCAGTTCCCGAATTCATCAAACTGATAGTCATACTTCTCTTTGTTCAAAATAGAGCCGTCGTCTCCCCGCAAGACCATTTCAATAATGTTGCCCTTTGCGTCGTACAGATACTGCTGCTTATTGCCGACCACCGTGCTGTCCTCCGCGGCGTAGGCAACGGAGTCAATCTTCTGTCCCTTTTGGTCGTAAGTAGTTATCTCTCGGACCACGCGGGGTCCTTCTACCGTTTTGCCTTCCTTTAATAGAAGGTTAACAGTCTCCACCCGAACCCTGCGCACCTGGCCATTTAATCCATCCTGCTGCCTGCTGCCGCCACCGCCCGTGGCAGAGGGAGAAGAGTTAGCGATTTGATCCTGCGCCTGGATGGTCTGAGCAAGCCCCAAAGCAAAAAGACAGAAGCAGACAGTAAATATGATAACTTTCATGAATTGACCTCACCTCCCCTAACTTACGTGAGCGGGGTTTAGTGGAAGACTTCTATGCGGTCGCCGGGCTGAAGTTTTGGGTCTTGAATCTTGCCGGACTTGATTTCTTTCAGGTTGAACTTTGTAGTGGCCAGGCGGCCGTCCGAACCTTCGCGGGAGAGTTCGACTACATGGTCACGAGCTAAACCACCGGCGGCGAGAATCGCCTGGACCAAAGTGATTCCTGGCTGAAAAGTCTTTTGTCCGGGATAGCTGATGCGCCCAGCAATATAATAAAATTCCTGCGGACGGGCAGTTAGGTTTATCACATCGCCGGGCCGGACAATAAAGTTAAGGGCGGCGGAGTCACTCAGATCCACGACTTGGGTGGGCGCCCCAGCGCGCATTATGGCTGCGAGGGCGGCGTCCAGGCGCGGCTGAACTTCCGCCAGCAGCACATAAAGCGGAACTGCTTCGCGCCTTAAAATCTTTGTACCAGGACTGCTGACCAGCCCCGTAATGATCACGGTGTGACTGGCGTATTGTCTCACTCCCACCGCAACCTGTGTTCGCTCTTCCACCGCCAGGCGTTTCAGTTCAGAGGTGATGCGTGCCTGAATGTCTTTTGTTGTCAGCCCTGCCACTGGTATCGGTCCGCCGGCAATCGGAAAATCGATCAAGCCGCCTTCGAGGACGCTGTAGAGAGTAGACCGATTGGCGGCTGAGTTGAGCAGTCGTATATCAAGCACATCTCCTACACCAACTTTGTAGATATCTGTCAGCGCTGAATCGTCAGTGGCTATAGCCTTGTTGCTAGATGCGGGATCGCCGTTCGCGGTTCGTGTAACTGGAGCTGTCGCCGTCGCAGTCGCCGGGGCAGAGGAGATAGTGGTTGTTGGCGCGTTATTCGATTCACTAACTGCGGTACTCGGCCTCTCGTTGGGCGGAGCAACTGCGGGTATCGCTTTGTTAGAGGATGCAGCAGTTGTTGACGAGTTATTCGATTCACTACCTGTCGCTCGTGGCTTTTCGTTAAGCGGAGCAACAGCAGCAGAGGCTGAAACTGGAACTACCTCAACTTGTTTCGTGGTTGAGGCTGTGGGCTCATTCTCGGCAACATTGGTCGGATTAGCGTCATTGTTTATTCGGTAGAGCTTGTTGGCTAGCGGTGAGTTGAGTTCCAGGAGTTTCTTGTATGCTTCGTTCGTCTGGGTCTTTCGTCCGAGCACATAATACGTCAGTCCCAATCTGAAATACGCTTCCGCCCAATCGGGCTTAAACCGAACTGCACGCTTAAAGGAATCTACGGCGTCGTTGTAGGCTTTAGCCTTCCAATAAGCCATTCCCAGCATGTACTGAGTTTGTGGATCATTTGGCTTGAGCTTGTTCGCCTCTTTGAAGGCACTAATCGCTTCGTCCAGTTTGCCTGAGTGGTAAAGAGCGACGCCGGCGTTGTAGTTCCTCTGTGCTTCCGATGCAGCTTTGGGGAGTACATTCGAAATTGCTTCGGTTGATTCTGCCAACGTTGGCGAGGTGGTTTGCTTCTTGGCAGTTGCATTCCTGGCGGCTGCTTCCGACGCTGGATCCTGGATCTTGCGCTCATCAGTCGTGCTGCCGACGCCTGCGGAAGACTTTCCAACTGCTTTTACGGCCGGGGTGTTACTGCCAGTCTGCGCCAGAGCGCAACGGAATGGAGCGAGCGCCAGTAATGAAAAGATGCCAATCAATAGTGCTTTCTTCATGGGTATTACCAGGTTGCTTGGAATTGTTACTCGCGCCAGGTGTGCGTGTTTAGGTGCGGAACGCCGCAGGTTGTTCTAAATGCTGCTCCGCTCGCTTAATGTACATCGCTTGCTTAACGCCGGATCATACACGATGTCCCCGATAAAGGGTAAGTGGATTTGGACGTCATAGAGGAATTCCGGACACAAACTCCCGTAAGGGTTATGGCAGAACCGGGCCAGCCATTGGCCCCGTAATTCGGCCAAACTCCCGTTCTCCAAGTTGTAGAATCCACTTATATCTCAAAGGATAAATCACTAACACTCGGATGATGCGGAGCGGTTCCGCATGTTGCGCGCAGAAAAACTCTCAGAATATTTTACCGTGGTAGACAAGCCAGAAGAGGCTGATGCGATTCTCAAAGGTGTCTTATCAACTCAGTTGGCAGAGGGTACTACAAAAGCCAGAACCTCGGTCTCTCTGCTGGCTGCAGACGGCCATCATTTATGGAGCGATGATTTTGGGGTACGTTGGGTATGGGGGCCAGCGAGCCGCTGCCGAGATAGCATTAAGTTACGAGCGGAGGACGTGGCTAATGGGCTGTATGGCGCTTGGAAGAAGTCAATGAAGAGCAACCAGAAAACCACCGACAAGTAGAGTAGCCATAAGATCCAGCATACGGCAGAAAGGTTTGAGAGTCGTCGTGCCTTAGGCTTTTCTCAGCCGCTAAATGAAAACCCCCTGTCTCCCAGAGCACGCAGAGCTCCACTACACTTTCGCCTTAGGTACGCCGCAAGGGCAGAAAGTGTTCAGACCCTCTTCGGTCTCCCAAGCTACAAAGCCGTATGCGGCCTCGCTGTAGTTAAGATGGCCAGCTCGCCGTTCTGCGTTTTTGGTTGGCTTTCGTTTGCCGCGATTCTTCTATGAGTATAGCTACGTGCTGTGAGTTTCAAGAGACAACATTTTTGCACGTTCACCACGGAGTTATTACGGACCAAATCTCTGTATGTACTCGCCGGACACGAGGAAGGACTTGACCATCTCGGCGTTAATGAAGTTGCCGTCGAACTGGTTCAGTTTGCCCAACCAGAAGTTGTACCCTGCGAAGTCCGCGTCTGGAATATCGTTCGGGTTTCGTCTGAGATAGCCGAAATACTGCATCAACACGAATGCCTTGTTGTTCTGCCGCGCGCTGAAGAGCCCGTTCTCCGACACCGTGCGCAGCACAGATGCGCGCAACATTGGCGACGCCGGATTCGCTGACAACTGGACCACAAGATCATCACGCTGGCTCTGAGTCAGAGCTCCGCCCGACCCGGTATTACGCGGGTCATATGTATTTGAGTTGAGCTGATCGACGAATTGTGCGGCCGACATCGTGGTTGGGTAGGCGGCGAGAAACGCCGGGCGCTGGACGAAGTCGTTGAAGAAGTTCTGCTTGTTGGCTTCCAATTGCGCCTCTGCGCCGGGCTGTCCTATCACGACCCCGCGGCCAATCTCCTGCGTGTCCGGCAGGAAGTCTCGCAGCTTCAGCGTTTCGCCAAAATTGAACGACGCCTGATACGCCTTATAGACTAAGTAGCCCGTTTGCTGAAATTCGATCGACAGGAAGAAGGCGGCACTAACATTAATCTTGCGCAAATCACGACACTCTTGGTTGGTGCATTCGTCGATCTGGTTTTTCCAGAAATTGAGTCCATCCGCATCTGCTTCACGGTTGAAGAAGTCGACGTAATGCTGACGCACGAAGAAATCGGTGTCGAAGCTGGCGTCTCTAACCGGATTTGGCCCATCCACACTTTCGTCGCTGTTGATGGTAACAGTGACTATTGAGGGAGCGCCGAGCGTGCCACCCACGGGATCCGATAGCGTGACGTTGAAGCTCTCGGGGATTTCGCCGTAAGAGTCGTTAACTATAAACACCGTTATCGTCTTCGAAGTCTCCCCGCCTGCAAAACGCAGCGTGCCGATCGCGGTCAGATAGTCAGATCTTTCGCTGGCCGTTCCGTCGGTTGTCGCGTAATTCACTGAAGCCAAGCCCGAAGCGTCGCCAACGCGCGTAACAGTAAGTTCAACCTTCGTCGTGACGTTCGGCACCTCGGTGACGGTAGCCGTGCTGGCTGCGAACTGCAATGAATTCGCTGTCGGCGTTGGGGTGGGAGTTGGCGTTGGTGTCGGAGTTGGAGTCGGCGTTGGAGTCGGCGTTGGAGTCGGCGTTGGAGTCGGCGTTGGAGTCGGCGTTGGAGTCGGAGTCGGAGTTGGCGTAGGTGTCGGCGTAGGTGTCGGAGTTGGTGTTGGAGTGGGGGTCGGCGAAGAAACGGTTCCGGTGAAAAAGGCTGTACTATCCTGGTTAAGGATGCCTCCCTGGCTGGTTGGATTGAAAACCCAGCCGACCTTTGAAGGGGTCACTTCATAATCACTCCCTGACGGGACGGTCGGAAAGGAAAAATTTCCATTACTGTCCGTTTGCGTAGTGGTCTGCGTGCTGGGACGGAGTAACAACGTTATGGTCACGCCTGTGATGCTGGGCCCGGTTCCAGAAGGTGGCTCCGTGACACGACCACTAATCGTAAAACTCTGCTGCGCGGAGCTTAAACCAGAATTGAACCCACCACGTGGAATTATCCCATTGTCAAAAACTAACCACGCGGCCGCCAGCAAAAGACAAAACACTACACGTCTATACATCGGCAAACCTTCCCCTTGATATGATTGCATCCATTTACTCCGCCAAGCCAAATTATTATGGCTAACTATATATACACCTAATATTCACCCATATATAAAATCGGCTGCCGCCCGTGACTAAATCACGGGCGGCATAGTGGCACCGCACGGTTATGGGCAACTTCAGAGACGACTGCGCTGTAAACCTAATCCTAGCTGCGGCCCCTAAAGCGCCGTCTCGCTGCACCCGCTACACCAACAAGCCCGGTTCCCAGCAAAAGCATACTGGCTGGCTCTGGAATCGTGGTCTGCGAAGCACTAGTGATCGTACCAGTGATCGACGCTTGCTGTCCTGGGTTGATCGCCACGTCGTTGATGGTAAGGGAGAAAGACCCATGGGCAGTTGCATTCGAGAACGTGAATAAAATTGGCGTGTTGTCGAAGTTGACATTGGCGCCACCGTTCCCCGTGCTTGTCACTGTCCCTGTCATGGTGGCGGTAAACAGTTGCGACCCGCCGCCGGCAATACCAGTTGGCAACGTGAAAGTCACACGCAGCGTGAACGTGTTGCCGGTATAGGTAGCATTCGAGTTTGCTAGAGTAAACACGCCGAAGTTGTTCACGTTCGTCGTCGGATCGCCTCCAAAGGCTAGAAAACCGCCGGCGGTTGTACCGCTGAACGTGGAGCCAGTGTAGGTCAAGCCCAACAGCGTAGCGGGGCTGGTCGGAGCGCATGCGGCGCCGAAGCAGCCGTTAGTGTTGCCGGCAAAACTGACTTCGTCGGCTTTTGCCATACTCTGGCTAAGCGCCATGATCGCAACCACAGCTATGCTCAGAGTAATTGTTTTAAGAATCGAAAGAATTGAAGTTCCCATTGTTGTTTCTCCTGTACTTAGCGAAACGCTACGGACTTCAACTGAAGTCCTGATGATAACACTCGAAAACCCGCTCGCACTCGGGCTCGTTTGACGGGGGCTGTCCGATAACCCTGGGGCCAAGGCTAGTCGGCAGATCTGTAATCGGGAGAGATGCGTTCATACCTTAAGCAACTCGGGGGCCGCAGCTCAACCGAATGCGCATCGAAGAGAAGCGCTAAATTTAATAAGCTTTTGAGGGGACGCCAACACTTGGCAAGGGCCAGCGTCCAAGACTCAGACTGGAATTCTAGACTTTGGACGCTCATGATCTTCGGAGACCTCACCGTATACCGCAAATCTAAAGTATCTAGATAGTATGGGCGACCGGTTGGTTTTACTTTGGTTCGCCGCTAGCTTTCTTGCGGAGAACAGACAAACTTTCATCTGCCCAGGAAGGTTTTAGACCCTGCTGTTCCATGGCTGCTACATACTCCTCCATTGCCGCGAGCGCTCCTTTGAAATCTCCCCGTCGTTCACGGACGCGGCTGAGATCCAAGAGAACCGAATTGTTTTTTGTTTTGTAAGCCATGGCCGCTCTGGCAAACGATTCTTCAGCTAATATCAGATCGCCTTTCACCTCATACAAGCGGGCGAGATAATAGTAACTAACTGGATAGCGAGCACCGTCGCGGTTCGCCACCTGCAGCAAATTTGCAAGCGCTTCATCGTTTCTTTTCAGGTTTATCAACACGTAGCTAAGCTCGAGATTCGCCGGCGGAAAGTAGCCACCCGAGCGCGCGATTACTCGTTGGTAATTTTCAACTGCTTCCTGTAGTTTGCCATGCTCGCCTAAACTGCGCGCGCGCTGCAGAAAATCATAACTGACAGCATCGAGAGCCAGAACCTTCGTTGCTGCCGGGCTGCGGGCCGCAGGACTGGTTCCGGAGCGCCCTGAAACCACGGTATTCCCCGCACGATGTTCCGGCACGCGATTGATGTTCTTGGTGAACCTCGGCGCTTTTGCAGACGCCTCGGTCCTTACGACAATTCCGGCTTCCCCGCTAGCCAGAGCGTGAGCGGCCCCACTGTGTTCAGGGTCAACTGTTAAAGCACGACGCCATTCCCTAATTGCCAGATCCCTCTCCCCTCGAGCGGAATAAAGACGGCCGAGGTTGTAACTCGCTTCTGCGTAGTGAAAGCTCTCCAACTGCAGGGCTGACAAAAGCGCGTCATGAGCCTCATCCCAGCGTCCTTCTCGCAGCAAGACAACACCGAGGTTGTTAAGGGCGCGCGAATACTTTCCTTTTCGCTGCCCGATCGCTTTGCGGTAGGCGTTGATTGCCTCATCGAAATCGCCCAGGCGGGCGAGCGCGTTACCGGCATTGTAAAATCCCTGAGGGTCAAATACGTCGGTGTTTATGATCGCGTGCAATTCCGTAGTCGCTTCCGTTTTTTTATCGGCCGCAACCAATTGCTCTGCCAGCTTTAACTGCAAACGAATACGCTCCGGTCCACTTGGCGCCGCGTCAATCTGATCACGCAATGATATGAAGGCATTAGGAGCATTGGTGCCTTTGGTGTCAGCAGCCGGAACCGGGAGCGGCTTCGCATCGCCAGGTTTTTCACTGGATTTGTCACCGGGCTTTTCAGTAGCCTTGGTGCCAGTTGTTTCGGCCGGTTCTTCATCGGCCTTGGCTGCTGCAACGGTTGGCTTGACGGAACTTTCGTTGGACGGCTCGACTGCCTTGGGAGCGGTTGGCTGGTCCGTAGTTGATGGTGCGGGTTCACCAGATGAGTTGGCAACTACGCGCCGCCCGCGCGACTTGCTTGCAGCGGACGAGGAACTAGATGCTTGCCTGGGTTTGTTCTTCCCCGAATTGTTTTGACCAGAAGCTCCCGCGACGCCAAGAGTCACAGCCAGCGCCAGCGACAACAAAACTTGAGTAGTCGTGATGATTTTCAAAACTTTTTCTCTCTACACGCAATGTTAAAATTATCTGCCCAGCTATTTGCTCAATCGGGGAGCTTCCGTGCGCACGTAAGCGACCACTGTACCGCCAAAGCCTACCGCCCAACCGTGCTTGCGGTCTGCGAAAAATATTCTTTCCAGCGGATGTTCAGTGCCACTTCGCTCAGCAGTCCAGTGCAGGCCACCGTCATTCGTGTAGATGATTGTGCCTTCGGCGCCCACGGCCCAGCCTTCAACCGCGTCCAGAAACTTTACATCAAACAGATCGGTAGCAATACCGGAGGCCTGTTGTTGCCAAGTGCGTCCGCCGTTTATGGTGTGGTAGATAGTGCCGCCGCTCCCAACCGCCCAACCCAAACGATTGTTGACAAATGAGGTAGCAGCGAAACGGACGCCGTTCTGACTCGCATCGGCCAAGCGTGAGAGATGCCAGGTTTCTCCGCCATCCGACGTTTGTATAATTGTGGCGCCCGCGCCCACCAACCAACCGCGATCCTCATCAATGAAGGTGCCGCCTAGAAGCAGATGTCGAGTAGGTGATTGCAAGCGAGTCCAGCTTACGCCGGAGTCACGCGTAGTAAAGATCGTTCCTTCTTCACCGAAGGCCCAACCACGTCCCCCTTGGCTGAAAACCGCCCGCACCAGGCGAGCGTCCACGTCAGCGCCACGGATATTTATCCGTTTCCAGTTTTCGCCTCCATCGCTTGTTTGCATTAGATATGTGCGCGGGTCATCTTTACTTTTCAAGTCATAAAGATTCGCCTCGCAAAGAAGCCAGCCATTCTGGTCGTCAGTGAAATAGATGTCGCGCAAGACGTCTACCGTAGGCTGAGATTTTGCCTGCCAGCTTTTGCCGCCATCCATTGTTGCCAACAGCGTGCCTCTGCTGCCTACAGCCCAACCACGGTTTTCATCGAGAAAGAAAACTGCGTGAAGCCAGGCCAGCGATCCCACACGTTGACGCATCCAGGCGCCAGTCTGAGCAGGGGCAGGCAGACAAAGGAAAGTAAGCAGTAGGCAGGAGCAGCAGACGGCAGGAAACAGCAAACGCGCTGCGCGCCACGATGATGACGCTTTGTCTGCTTGGCGACCGCGAACTCCAATACCCATCTTATTGACCTCTTCTCACCTAAATCCAATATCTATCCATCGCAATAACCTGCTTCACCCTTCTACCCCCCTCGTGTCTTCCTTAGAAAGGCAGTCCACCAGTGAAGATCCGCGCAAAGCTGAGGATAGACGTGAAGCCCATGATCTTTTGCAGGGTCTTCAGCTTGTTTCCCGGTACGACAATCTGATCCCCGGGCACAAGGTAAGTATTGTCCGCGGCTTTGCCTTTGTAGATCGCCGAGACGTTCACCGCAATCGGCGAGAGAATGCCGTTGGCCTGACGGCGTAGAACCACAACTTTGCTCTTATCGCCTGTCTGCAGCACCCCTCCAGCTTCGGCCAATGCCTCCGTCACTGTCATGCGATGGTTCATCAGGCGGATACCTGGTTGGCCCACGTCACCGATGACGCTATAACGATAAGACGATGCCTTATCGAGCGATACGGTAACTTGCGGGTCGATGATGTACTCGTCGTATTTCTTTTTAATCAGTTCCGCAACCTCGTCAACTGTCTTGCCGTTGACGAAAACCCCGCCGGGTATGAGCGAGAGCGAGATGCGACCACTGGGTGGCACGACAATCCCTGAGCGCGAGTATCGATCCTGATTGAAGACTACAACAGAAATTACGTCTTCGGGGCCAAGCCGGTAGGTGGTGAAAAAATTATTGTAATAGGGAACAATGGCTGCTTCCTCCGAGAGTTGCTCATGCCTATTAGCCTCTGTTTCCTGAGGCACGTCAGAAGGCCTACGCCCTGTGTCATCAGGTTCCAGCCGATCTCCTGATTGTGGATTGGTGGTCGGATCTTGCCCAACCTTCTTAGTCTTGTCTTTGACCTGGTTTGGCATAGCCGCTGTTCGTTGTCTGGTTTTTTGCGCATCGGTTTGCGTTTGAGCCAGAACTCCAATGGATGAGGCCATAGACAAAGTCACAATCGCTGACACTATTAATTTCTTCGTTATCTTCATTTCAAACCTCCAAAACCCCCGGCGTCTTATTGAGCGCCTCGTCCAAAGAGAATTATCTTGATCGTCTCAAACAAGATGATTGCATCGAGAAACAAGCTATGGTTCTTGATGTAGAAAAGGTCGTATTGAAGCTTTTGTCGCGCATCTTCGATGGAAGCTCCGTACGGATATTTAATTTGAGCCCATCCTGTTAATCCCGGCGCGATCAGATGGCGCTGCTCGTAATAAGGAATCTCCTGTGCAAGTTGAGCCACAAAATGAGGACGCTCCGGACGGGGACCGACAAAACTCATTTCACCGCGCAGGATATTCCAGAATTGCGGTATCTCATCAACGCGAATCTTTCGAATAATGCGGCCCACACGCGTGGTTCGCTCGTCCCTCTTGCTGGCCCACACTGGTCCGGCCTTCTCAGCATCAAGTCTCATCGAGCGAAACTTGGTAAGAACGAAGGGGCGTCCGTTTTTGCCGACACGTTCCTGCTTGTAAAAAACCGGTCCACGCGAATCGATTTTAATCAGAATCGCCGTCAGCACCACGAGCGGCAGCGAAAGAACGGCGCCCGTCAAAGCGACTAATCTGTGCACACCGCTGCGGCTAATCGCGGCCAACCTAACCTGGCGGCCTCGCCCGGTAAAAATAAGCCACGAAGGGCGAATCATATTCAACGAGACACGTCCGGTAACTCTCTCGTAGAAAGTCGCCCCCTCCTCTATCGAAACATCGCCCGCGAGACTTAGTTTGAGCAGCTTGTCAGTCGGAAGTTGACCGCGTCTTTCGCCCATGGCGACAACGATGCGGTCTATGCCTTCCCGTTTCACGATCTCGTCGAGGTCCTCGGTCAGGCCGATAACGCGCGGGTTTATCAAACTCTTGCCGAGCAGTTCCGAATCCGTGCCGACAAATCCCACAATCCTGTAGCCCGCGTCAGGCCGGTTGAGTACCTGCCGGGCAACCTCTACGGCGAGATTGCCTGACCCGACGATTAGAATCCTTTCGCCGAAGTCAGGATGCCCCAAAAACCAGTGAATGGAGATCCGCCAACCAACCATCAAGGCGAGCGCCATGGGAAGCGCGATCAGGGAAATGCTCCGACCGAGCATTAGTCGCGGGTACGCGTAAAACGAAAGCGCCAGGGCGATCCAAGCCAAGCCGAGCGCCTGCACCAGCCGCAACACCAGTTCATGGCGGTCGTGCATAACGATGAAATCGTATAAGTCAAAAAGATAGAAAGCCGCTAAGCAGAATATAGTGGCAAAGCCGGCCTTGAAGTAACCATGCTTCTCGATTAGTTCGTACGGCGCTCCTGCCACACCAACACGCAAATAGACAGCGCCGATAATCACAGCGAACATTAAGGCCGCCTCGGCCAGAAGCAACAACACGGTTCGTCCATTTAATCGCGAGGCTCTCAATTAACTAAAGCGACCTCCTCCTGGCGCTCACCAGGCAGTTGTTTCGTCTTTGCTTCCGTGAGTCCTCGGTCTCTATTGTAATAGTGGCGTTGGTAATAGTAGGCGGTTTCATCAAATTGCTCGTCAACGCGATTCAGGACAACCCCCAACAATTTTTCGCGTGGGATCTGTTCCAGCAGCCGGTCGATTAAGGCGTAGCGCGTCTTACCGGAACGAACGACGAGCAGGGCGCCGTCCGCACGGTTCATCAAAACGTTGGCATCCGTAAAGATTCCCAATGGCGGAGCATCGATGATGATGTAATCGAACATTCTCCTGACATCGGTCAGAATGCGAGCGTAAGAAGGTCCGGAAAGCAACTCGGCAACGTCGTCTCGAGCCTTCCCACCCGGTAACAGATACAGGCCCGCAGGATCTAAGCGGACGATAGCCTCTTCTGGTCTCACGGCCCCGCCGAGAACCTCCGAAAGCCCTATCGGTGCGTCGATGCCAAGGTACTCAGTAGCACAGGGCTGGCGCAGGTCGCTATCGATAACCAGCGCTCGCACACCGTCGGTTTGGGCTAAGAGCCAGGCTAGATTGAGCGCGGTTAATGTTTTGCCCTCGCCGACTCCAGCACTAGTGATGACAAAGGCACGCATCTGCTTGCGTTCGCCGGCTTGTAGCAGTTTCGTGCGTAGTGAACGAAACTGTTCACAGTAAGGAGAACGGGGTTGACTAACAGCGACAAGGTGAGGTTCGACGCGCGCGGGGGAAATGTCATAAGTGGCAAATCCGTCAACGCGCGCCGCCCCGGCAGCGCCCAAAGTTGCCCCAGCATCACGCGAAGCCTTTCCACCGGGGAGTGCCAACCCGCCGGGTATATCCGCAGTGTGCGCAGAGGACGCTGAATTTTGCGCCGTCTCATGAGAGACTGACAGAAATGATGAGCGGCTAGGGAGCTGCTCTTCAATTTGCCTGGCGGAAGGCAACCCAGGGACACTGGGACTTTCGCCGTGGCGCTCTAAATCTGGTTGATGTCGCTTTTGCTCGCCGCCTTGGTCAGCGGCGCTCGCTCGTTTTATAGCGTCAAAAACTCTTCCCATCAATTTACCTCTCAAACTCCATAAATGAATCTTAGGAGCGCTCGCATGACCTGGTTACTGTCCTTGCTCCACCGGCACCGGCGCTGCACTCTCCGTGTCGCTCTCTGCCGCTGAAGTTCCCGTGGCCCACAACTCAGACCGACCGGCGGAAGAGAAGATTCTGGCTGGCGCCTCTCGTTCTTCACCTGGTTGCATTCCGCGATCCGACCGCGGCAGCATGTCGAAGGTTTCTGCAATATCCTCAATAATCGAAGGGCCGATCGTAATCTCACCGGCTGCGTAGCCGGCCAGGAGAGCGTTATCGCAAAGATTGTTTATGCTGCGGGGGATTCCTTCCGAGCAACGGAAGATGTAATCGATGGCGCCCGGGGAAAAAATGGCGGTGCGCTCAGCGCCCGCAACCAGCAGGCGGGATGTGATGTACCGCTTGGTTTCCTCGACATTCGGCAAGGGCTTAATCACGCAACGCAGTGCAATTCTTTGCTTTAACTGACGCAAATCAGGATCGTTCAAGACCTCGCGCAATTCCGGCTGTCCGGTTAGAACGATCTGCAATTGTTTGGCGGTGTCCGATTCAAAATTTGAAAGCAAACGAATTTCTTCGAGCACGTGCGGAGATAAACCCTGAGCCTCATCAATAATAAGAATTGTACGCAGTCCCCTTGAATGGCGCGACTCGAGACTGCGGCCCAATTCCATCAACAGCTCCGACTTTGTTTCCCATTTCTGAACGTCAAGCAGCGCAGCTACATGTTGGTAGAATTCCGGCACCGACAAACGCGGATTGAAGATGTAAGCGACCAAAACCGTGCGGTCCAGCCGCCGCATCATCCATCGCAGTATTGTTGTTTTGCCAGTGCCTACTTCGCCCGTCACCACCACCAGTCCTTTGCCGCTTTCAATACCATAGTGGAGATTGGCCATCACCTCCGTATGCGACGGCGTGAAATAAATGAAACGCGGATCCGGCGTCAGCGCGAAAGGCAACTCTTTTAACCCGTAGAATTCTGTGTACACTTTCTTGAACCTCCAAGTTTCGGGACGAAAATCACTTCCCAAGTTCTTTATCGAGTTCTTTATAAGGAGCCCCCCGACGATAGGAATTCGAAAACATGGGTAGCCTTCAACGCCAGCGCCAGCACTGGAATGGTCACGATAGTCATAGTTACACCGGCAGCGAGCAATAGCCTTCGACGCCGAGGAATTGCCCGAGCTTCTTCTGGCGTGAGCAGCTCAGGGACTGAAATGAGCACCGGCAACCCGGTGTAGTGGCGTGCATCTTCGCTGCTTTGAATGGTAAGGAGACGGGGAATCTCGAATATGCCCGTTAGTATCAATCCGAGGCCTAGCCCAAAGGCAAGACCGAGCCCTGAAAGCATGAATCGCTTTGGTGCCACCGGTTTAGAAGGCAAGTTGGCGGGGTCGACCACCTCGATGCCCTCACCCTGTTGCTGCGAAGCCGCATCAGCGCCCAAGGTGATTTTCTGCTGTTGCAGCAACAATTGATCGTAGGCGCCTTTCTTTGTTTGATAGTCACGTTCGAGCGCCCCGAGAGCGACCTCCGCACCGGGAACGCTATTGATGCGCTGCAGGATCGCGCCTATCTGTTTTTCATTGTCGTCAAGCATTTTTTGCTCGCGCTTTATTTCACCGTCTACTAACTTGATTTGCGCTTCGGTGTCGGCGGCGCCCAAATCCGGTCGATTCTGCAACTTTTGTTGCTTTTCTACGATTCGTTCCTTCCATTCGGCAACCATTTGGTCCATCTCTTTGGTAACCGAGTCAAGCTGGGCTTGTTTGGCGAGAACGTCAGGATGTTTGGGCTTTAGCTCCGTCATCATGCGCTGCAGTTCCGACTGGAGATCGCTCTTCCTTTTTACCAGCTCGGCCCAGGCAAGAGTCGTCTTCGGGTCAGTCGTGTTTTCGGCGTAGTCGTCAATGGTCTGCTGGGATTGTTTCTTCAGCAGCGTCAACTGCGTGGCCAAGGATGAACTCCGATCCTGCAAACGGCCCACTTCCGAAATCAAAGCCTTCTGTTGTTCGCGCAAGCCGGTTAATTGACCGACGAGCGAGGTGGCTTCCGTCGGTAAGTTGCCAACATTCTTCTGCATGAAGTCGAGCCGCTGCTTATCTACTGCATCAAGCTCGTCTTTTTCCTGTCTGACCTGTTGGTCAATGAACTGCTTGGCCGAGTTGGTAGAGTTGACCGTATTCTTCGTCTGTTCGTTAATGTATTTACTGGCCAACTCCGAGGTCACCGCCTGAGTAATCTTTGGATCACGACCACGGTAAGTGATGTTGAAGCCATTAGTAATATCGTTGCGGCTGGTATTGACCTCGACCTTAATGTCTTTGCGCATCATGTCGATAATCGATTCCATTGGCTCTCCGCGAAGTCGCTCCGGCTTATAGACCTCATACTTATTGACGAGTGGCTCCAGCGAACTGCGGCTGGTGACAACCTGAGCAATACTCGTCAGCTGACGCGTTAGGCTGTCTTCCGTGATTGTCGGAACCACCGCTGTTGGCAGGGTCGAAGGTTTTACAACAATTAGCGTGACCGACTCATAAACATCCGGCAACCGGTAAACCACCCAGGCAACTGCCGAAGTCACGGCAATGATAGGTAGGATAATCAGCCACTTACGTCGCCGAATTATCTTTAAGTATTCGCTGGGGCTTCGCTGGCGAAATTCAGTACTCATACAGCACTCCTATTTCTGTTTCTTTCAACCTGAGGTTTTTCCCGTCAGCCGGCGAATCTGAGATCTTGTTTTCTCGCCTACTTTTCTGCTCCAGGTTTCCCTCTCCGCAAAATCTTGGCCTCTATGTTTTTCCTACAAACTAGCCAATGCCTTGCGTGCTTCGTCGATATCGGTGAATGGTGATTTGTCAGCCAGGCGCAGCGAAGCTTCCAGCTCGCGTCGAGAGCCGGCTTTGTCGCCTTTAGCTTTCAAGGCCATACCGAGATGGTAATGATAAGTTGCGCTCGGAGACGCTTTACTACTGCGCGCAGCCGCTTCGTCTATTGAAACTGCCTGTTGTAACTGCTCGGCCGCAGCCCCATAAAGTCCTTTTTTATAGTAAATCCAGCCTAATGTATCGGTGAACCCAGCGATGTTGGGATTCTTTTGGACCACGCCCTGGGCCAGCCGCACCGCTTCATCCAGATTGCCTTTGCCCTGAACGGCATAAAGCCACGCAAGGTTATTAGCGGCAATGACTGCGTTTTGATCTTTTTCCAAGGCCTTGCGGTAGTTATCCGCGGCCACATCGTAGTTCTTCCGGGAGTCTTCGAGCATTCCGATTATGGTGTAGGCGGCCGGATCATCCGGCCGCAGCTCGAGGATCTTTTTATACTCCGCAATGGCGCGGTCCTCTTGTTTGGAGTTGATGAAAAGAGCACCCAAAGCCGAGTAGGCAAGTATGTAGTTGTGGTCAAGTTCCAAAGCTTTGCGTAGTTCGCCTTCAGCACCTTGCGCGTCGTGCTGAAACCCATAAACCTGGGCCTTCAAAAAATGTAATGACGCGTTGTTCTGGTAGGAATTCAGCGCCTGGTCGATTGCCGCGTGAGCTTTGTCAAGCTCATTTTTTCTCGCATATAAGGAGATGAGCCCGCTTAGCGCGTTGAAATCCGTCGCGCTAATTTTAAGTGCGCTCTGATAGAAGCCCACCGCTTCGTCAGGTTTGTTTTCCAACTGGGAAACCGCAGCCAAATTATTGTAAATCTCAGTTTCGTTAGGTGCAGCCTGGCGGGCTGCTTCGAAATCCTGGCGAGCGGCAGTCATGTTGCGCAGTTGTACTTGCGCGGAACCGCGGGCCAGATAAGTTTTTGCCCGAATTTCTTCCAGCAATTGCGGTGAGTTTTCCCGATCCGGAGCAGCTTTACTCAACCGGTCGAGTAAATCTGAGGCTAACCTCAACGCGGTCTTGGGATCGCCCCCAGCAATATTGATTTGCACCTGCATTAACTTAACAGGCAGGTAATCAGGATAGTTTCTTTCCAAATCTCCGGCAAAGGCTTTTGCTTGATCTATTGCCCCCAAATTGAAATTTGCCTGGGCCATAAAATACAGCCCCGGCCGTGAATTTGGTTCCTGTCTTAACACTTCCTTCAAATCCTCGATCGCGGCCTTCAGACCATCCGCCTGTCCGCCCTGAGCTCGCAGTCGCGCACGCAGAAGAAGTGCCTGCCTGTCGTGCTGATCTTTCTTAAGCGCCTCCTCAATCTGCGCGCTGGCCCCATTCGTGTCACCACGCATTAATAGAATTTCAGCGAGCCGATAGCGACCCTGTGCGTAATCAGGGGATTTGGCGAGGATGTCTTGAAATATTCGCACGGCATCATCCGTGCGATTGATGGATGAGTAAAAATCAGCCAGAACCGCCTGGCTTTCGGGTTTATCTTTTTCAAGACCGGCGAGCGCCTTGTAGGCCTCCTCAGCCTTATCCAGCTGCTTGTTGACCAGGTAAAAACTCGCCAAGGTAAATCTGGCATTCCGATCAGTCGGCGCTACTTCCACCGCTTTTTTCAACTCCGCTTCGGCCTCGGAAGGACGGTTCGCTTGAACTAAGTACTTTCCATATTCGGTATGCACTAACGCCGAGCTGGGGTCGATTGATATTGCTTTCTTGAACAGTTCTTCTGCTTTGACCCGATCGTTGGTCACTATGTAGAAGCGGGCGAGGCTGAGATAAGATTCAACACGTTTGGGATCCAAGTCGATTGCGCGATTGAGTTCGGCCAGAGCTTCGTCCTTCTGGTTCTGCGCAAACAGGATGCTGCTAAGCAGGATGTGGCCTTCGATGTTTTTCGCATCCTTTTGCAGAACCTCTTTCGCCAGGCGCTCGGCTTCCGTAACAAGTTCAGGCCGTCCCTTACTTGCAGCTAGATAGTAGTTACCAAGTTTGTTTCTGGCCTCGAGGTTATTCTGATCCAGTTGTATTGTTTTCCTCAGTTCCTCGCGCATTTCAGGAAACCGCTGCAGGCTCTCATAGGCTCGCGCCAGGCCCCAGTGGGCCGCCGCAAGTTTGTCGTCTATCTGCAGAGCGTTGCGAAACTCAAGAGAAGCTTCCTGAAACTTGGAATCCTTCAGGTAAGCTTCGCCCTTGCTAAGATGTCCGGCTTTAGCTTTTTCGGGATTGCTACAGCCACCGAGGGACACGGCGGTCGCCAAAAGAAGGGAAAGTAAAGTTGAGTAGTAAAAGAACTTTCGGCGCTCGGTATTCATTCTGTTTTCGGCTCCTCGCAGATTAAGCCTGGCCAATTTCGGGTAGATTAATTTGCGCTATCGTGACTTCGTTATGCATCTTCGGCGGGCAATTGCCTTTTGATGCCTCACAAACTAAGACACTAATAAAGATGGAGAATTGCTCACTCGTTCCGCAAAAGCGGACTAAATAAGACTTTTCTCCGAGTTTTAGGAACGGTGCAAACATATGTTCAGTTAGGAACGAATTCCGGCAGTACTTCTGATGTTACGGCCGCAAACTCTCTCGCGGATTCGATGGCAGCGGTGTCTGACGCCGTCATCGGCACCATCACACGCACCATCGCTGCATCTGATCGCCGGAGACGTACACTGTCCAGCACCGTATAAATCTTGCCCCAGTACTCGCTGGCAATCATTCTGCCGCGTCCTTGATACCAATAGATCATTAGCTCCCGGATGTTGCCATTCTCAACCACATACTTATTTGCTAAGAAGCTTTTGCCGTTCGGCAATCTGATTGTAATCATCGCGGGGTCTACCATGCTCCAGCCGGCTCCCGGCAAGCAATTCAGCGGACTGTGATAGCTCGCTCCGTCTCGCTGCGTCGCGTAATAGCCGATGTACAAATTAGCCATCTGGCCATTACCGAGGCGATAGTCGCGCAAAAGATAATCACTGGCGCGCAAGACACTCATCGTCTGGGCATCAAAGCGCTGGTCGACACCCTCCTGTTTCCAGGCGCCAACCTGAATCGGAAAATTCTTCAATTCTTGGCGTTCTACGTGCGCCTCGCCAAGATATGCCCAAGTGTTCACGAGTATGCCACCCGCAACTAGCACCACAAGCAAAAGCCCAAAGCGCGAGGAACTCTTCATCTCAATCGGCCCCTTCTGATTCCGCCACGTGCGACGACGAAGCCGTGGACGGTTTATACGAATCGATTTGCTCTAAAGCCGCGCGTGAGTTATTTGAAAATAACGAGCGCAAACGATCTAAGCCCCAACCAAACCCGAACAATAAAAGAAACGCAGCAATATAAATTACCCAACCCGAAAAGGAGTGGAAGAAACCGTCTGATACTTTTACTCCATAGTAGCGTGCAAGAACGCCTGTCCCACTTACTCTTAGAGCGTTTGTCAAAATTGCAATCGGAACTGCCGACAGCACGATAAGTGTGGACCGCCAAAAGCCCCAGCTTCTCAACGAGCTGAATAGTCCAGTCTTTCCCGATCCATCTCCGGTTTTACCGGTTCCACTCGACGCTCGAGGATAACTGAAGTAAGCGAATACCACTGCCAGTGTCACCAATGTCATTAATGAACGAATTCCGCTGCACGCCTCAACCACTTCCAGCTTTTTAGTTTCCAGGGAATTCAGAGGCATTAGCTCGATGACGTTGCCCTGTCGCAAAACCGGAATATCAAAGAGCCTCATCGACCAAACTGCACAACGAGAAGCGAACAACTGCAAGGGGAAGGCAATCTTGTTGAAAACGATGACCGGGATTGGAATCGCCAGTAGCAGCAAACTCAGAGGCACCCAAACCAGGCGAAGCAAATGCCCTCCCCAGAAGTAGACAACCACTCCGGCGAGCATGAGCACTAGTGAAGTGCGCTGTATGAAAAGTTCAGCGCCGGCCACGCCGGTCCACAAGGCAAACAATGCCAGCAGAATCGCGACTCCGCCCCATAGCACGGAGGGTTTATAACGGGCCTGACGTAGTTTGTCCCGTTCCGCCCAGAGTATGTAACCGATAACAAATGGGATTAGGAGACCGTGCGAGTAGTTCTCGTCCACCCACCAATCGTGCGAGAGCTTAGCGAGCACGGAAGCGTAGACGAAGACAAGAGCAGAAACGATGGCGAGGGCTCGCCAGGGATTCTTAAGCGGAAGGACACTCATACCAAATTCCTTGAAGCTTTTCGCAAGAAAAAGGGCAATTTCCCTCACGAAAAACGAGCGGGGGACTTAACTGTCTCCCAAAACTGAAAACTCGCTGCAGAGCTTATCTCAAACCGGCGTCTTGTGACAAACACAAAAGCCTATGGAACAGTAAATATAAACAACCAACGCGGCGGTTCTTTCGCAAATCCCTCCAGGCGACTCAGAAGTACCGAAACCCGCTTCAATCAGCCAGGCACTGTGCTGGCTGGGATAAATTTTGGGGATCTCTTAAGGTCAGGAAGGGGGCAAGGAGCCAGCCGCGCCCCCGCTCAAGTTTGAATGCCACTCATCAATTAACCACTCAACTCCACAAACGTCACAGGTCAGGAAGGGGGCAAGGCGCAGCCGCGCCCCGCTCCTGACCTGTGACGTTAACCACCATGAACGCAATAGGCGACACCGGAGTTGCGCCCGGTGCCGCCTACGATAAATATGCGCTACTGATAACGCCTACAGACCGAATCTGTGACGGTACTCTGCCGAGTTGAGGAACGCTTTGACCATCTCCGCATTCACGAAATCGCCATCAAACTGGTTGAGCTTGTTCAACCAGAAGTTGAACCCTGCGCTGTCTGGATCGCGTCCCAGGTACCCGAAGTATTGCATCAAGACGAACGCGGAGTTGAATTCCCCGCGCGTGAACGTCGGGTTATCTACCAGCTTACCCAGCACATCCGCACGCGACTTTCCATTGACCAGGTCCTGAACCAGGTCGTCTCGCTCCGCCGGAGTGATCGTCACTCCCACGTTGGCGATCAGCGTGTCAACGTATTGCTCATTCGTCAACCCAGCGTAGCGCGCCTGGAAGTCAGCTCGTTGCACCCAACCTTGCACGAAGGCTTGTTTGTTTCCTGCGAGCCTCGCCTCCCATCCGTCTGTTCCAACGATCACACCGCTAGCGATACTCACGTTGTCTGGCAGAAACTCCTGCAGCACCGGGACCCGCCCATACGAAGATTTATATAGACGGTAGACGTAGTACCCCGTCTGCTGAAACTCGATAGACAGGAAGAACGCCGCAGAAACATTGATGCGTTTTACTTCCACGCAAGAGGTATCAGTGCCACAGCTGGCAATTTGATTGACCCAAAAATCATCGCCCGACTGATCAGGCTCCCGATTAAGGAAGTCTACATACTGCTGCCGCACCATGTAGGACGCGAAGTCGATGGGGTTGGCGACATCGCCGTACGTGATAAGCACATCACTCAACTCCAGGTTAGTGATTGCTTCACGCAGATGACTTTTCACTCCGGCGAGATCTCCCTGAGTTGCGGCCTGGTTCGCCTGGGACGCTGCGCCAAACGCTCCCTGCAGTGCAACGTCGATCCTTGCTGCTGCTGGGTAAAGGTCTTTGTCATCGTTGAAAACCGCGCAAGACTGTTGGACCTCGGAGACAAACTCCCCCATGGCTGTCATGGCTGACTGGTCCATAGTCGACCCGTCGGAGCTACTAGTGGGTCCAGCGGTACTATTCGTAGACAGCAGTTGATTAGCCAAATTCTGCCCGGTCCGTTTCGCCTGCCCGACATGCTTTCCTAAATTCGTAATTGGTGCGGGCGTTGGCGTTGGTGTTGGTGTCGGCGTTGCTACCGGACCACCAAAATACAAGCCACTGACTACTGCAGACTTACCGCCAGTCTTGTTTACTGTGATCTTTACATGACCGCTTATGTCCCAAACCAAATACTCACCACCATTGAATGAGGAAATATTTCGGGTGTCGAGCACCGTGTTACTGGCGGCGTCTAAAACGTCGATTCGTTCCGCTCGGTTATTGCCATCCCAGTCCAGACCGTAGATCGCGAGACGATGAGTCGCACCGTCGGTCAGATTTAGATCAATTGTAATGAAAGAGTTTGAATCCCATCGTGCGGCGAGTCGATCACTTGCCGCGGCTTTTTGAAGACCCCGTACGTCCGTCGTGGAAGCCATCCAGGTCGGCGACGAATAACCCGTCACCGCCACTTGCGCGTAGCTTGGATAACTCACTGAGTCGTTTACGGTGTTGTAGCCTTCGCCACCATAAGCATTTTTCCAGCTGCCCTCTGTGCCCATATCCAACTGAACAAAACTAGCGTTGGCCGAGGGTGTAGCCGTTGGAGTTGGCGTTGGAGTTG
>DIYZ01000021.1:27985-38651 GCA_002427845.1 Chloracidobacterium sp. UBA6041
GGAGTTGGCGTTGGAGTTGGCGTCGGAGTTGGCGTCGGAGTTGGCGTGGGGCTGGGTCCTGTTCCGCCAATCGCTGCCAGCAAGGCAACCATGTCCACGCCAACATCTTTACCATCGCTTGCCGCGTTGCAATAGGGGCTGCTCGGCGCCAGTTGATAGTTGCTATTCGCTGCATCAACATAGCCAACGGCAGCTTGTGATGCTGGATAATAGTTGCCCGGATAGAGGCTGGAGAGCGATGTCTGCGTATCGGCGCGCGTATCCACGATTGCGTTCTGCTGCAACCCCATCCCTGGCCAACACACGTTGTCTGCATTGAAGCAACTGAACCCATAGGTACCAGTACTCAGAATGTTATCTTTGAGTGTGAGGCCGTTCACCACGTTACCGTTACCGCTGAATAGACCAGCTCCGTTCGTGACCACCGTATTGTGCGTTACCACAATTCCGTTGCCATCGTAAACCTGCAAGAACTGCGGTATCTGATCCACCTGCAGCGGCTTGTAGAACAGGTTATTGCTGATCGTGAAGTTTCCGCCGACTGTGTTCGGTTGCTCGTTGTCCAGTGTCTGGATCGAAAAGCCCCATTTGAATCCAACCATCCGATTATTTGTAAATTGAACATTTTGAATCGTGACCCAGGGCGCACTTCCATTCTGATTGCGAGCCGTAAGCGCGTTACACGTGCCTACACCTGAATACATGTCGTTGCCGTCGATGGTTATGTTGACGCCGGTCTTGATTTCAATCCAGGCCTTCGGATTCGAAAAGCCGTTCCACGCATCAGGCTTGTTCAGCGTGTTCCCTCTGATTTCCACATCATGAATATTATCGCCACGCCAGAGCGCTTGGCCCGGCGTGTCCGGCACTACGTTCGGACTCGCATACTGCCCGCGCAACAATGTGAAGTTGACGACGTTTCCACTGATGGCCGTCACCCGTCCCGTCTGCCAGGGCTTGGGTGTAGCACTCGCAGTCTGCATCGCCACCAGGTCGCCTACTTGCAGGTTCGCCACATTGCTGAAAGTGGCGCTGCTCATCGTGGCGTTCGAGATCGTCGCCCTGTTGCTCGTGCCCGGATCAGAGCCGCCGAGAAAGATGTTGTTGAATTGCGCTTCGATGTAGTTATTGAGTATGTGAAAGGGACCAGGGCCTACCGGTGAATAAATTCCGTAAGAGTCGATGTTCTGTCCAACGTTTGGATCGTTAGCCGGAAATTGCCCGGCGAAGCCCGCAATGTAGGAGTTTATTATCATGACTTCGCTGGCACAGAGCCCGATGCCTCGACCCGCGCTGCGCTGCAGAATCGTAGGCAGCAGGTTTGACGCAGTAACTTCCGCCGGGTGAATGAAACACCGATCAACTACGAAGTGGTCCGCTGGGCCTGGATGATACCCAAACTCGACGAGGTCCGGCGTATATCTCACCCCATTGGTGCTGATGTCCAGTCCAATCAGTTTCCAATGATGCGCCCCAGCTCCGGCATCAATCACCGGATAACCTCCCGTGCTGATCAGCCTCACTAGCGCCGCATCTTGTAGTGCCGGATTCAGGCGAACACCGCTGGCCGCAAGGCCCGCCAGGTTCGAGGTCTGCACGGTTACGTAGTCAGCATCTGTCCCGGTTCCCGCTCCCTTGTTCGGCAAAGTGAAGCTCACGCCAGTCGCGTACGTCGCTCCGGCCTGCACCACGATCGTGTCACCAAACTGCGCTGCGTTAAGCGCGCTCTGAAGATCGCCTCCAGCGGGCACGATGATCGTCGCCGCTTTGGTTGAACTGCTGACTGCTCCAACCATTACCAGGATCGAAACAGTAAGTGTGAATTGGATTAAGGACTGCTTGAATAAGCGCCTGAGTGAAAGGGAGAGAAAAAACATTGTGCCTCACTTCGGTAGCCGGCCGTTCTCTCTATCTAAAGAGGTGCTTGGCTTTGCGTCTCCGCCTCACGACGGTTTTGCCGTTTTTCGGTTAAGGCCAGCGCCGTTGGACGACGCTGGGTTAACGTACATTTCTAAAGAACTGGACCTAGAGCAGACTGCTTAGGTTCGTGTCTGCGTCAAAGATCCTGACGCTGTCAAACTAAGAGCCAACTGCATTTGCGCCGTGTCGCGAGCGGAGCCATCTTCGATCGACTCGAAAAGCTTAAGCGCTCGCTTCTCGCGAATGTCATCTCGAAGGCGGTCCAAGAGTTCGATGAACCACTTTCGATTGCGTTCGGCCTCGCGAAACAGAAGGATCACCAGCGGGGATAGAACACCAATGGTTTCCCAAGGCAGGGTAAGTATCATCGCCTCGGTTGCAGACAAACGAACTGCAACAATGATGCTTATGATAAGTCCTGCGACTATGGAAGCAATTGCAAGACTCAGGCAAAACCAGATAGCCTTGCTGATCTTAAAGAGCGTTATTTCTTTAAACATTTCTCCTCACTTCGGTAGCCAGCCGTTCTCAAAGAGGTGCTTGGCTTTGCGTCCCCGCCTCGCGACGGGTTTGCCGGTTATCGGTTAAGGTCTCGTGTCCATTGCTGGACACGTGTTTAAAGAACCACGATCTAAAACAAATCGCTAAAGTACGTGATTAGGCTAGTTGACGAAATTTGATTAAAGATGAGTACGAACGGGAAGAATGAGGAGGACCCACCGATAACGAGGTGCTGTGATGGGTCGAAGATAGCTTTCCATCCTGGCGACCTGCGTCGCCAAGGAGCTTGAGCTATTTCTCTCCGATCGCTTTCGGCAACCAGACAATCTCAAGAAGACCTTGATCGAGTTCGAAAGTGATCAAAATCCGTGAGACTCACGGCTTTGCGCCCCTGATTCGCAGCAGGTTTGCCTTTATCGGTGCAATCGCTAATTTGGGAAAGAACAGTGCGCTTAAACGCAACCGTAGTATAAACGATGTTGGCCACTGTTTGTCAACAGAAATTATCGTAATTTTGGCCTGCAAATTGCCTATTTTACTGCGGCTAAGTCCTGTATTCCGGGCAAATGTTCTGGGTAGCGGCGTTCGGCCGAGGCGTTTGGGGTCAGCGCCCCGTATTCCGCAATTGCGTGACCGATAAACCACCTGGGGGCACCGGCAAATAGCACATTGGAGTCCGGACTTTTCGCCTCCGCGGCAACTGCGAACTTTGACCAGATTTAGGGAGAGGGAGCTATAACGGAATGCAAGGAAAACTTTTCAGCGATTGAGTCGACGAGTCTACTTGCCGAGAGATGGTTAAGGAGGGTCGGTCAGCGAAACTTGTTTGCCAGATCAACCCCCGTGCCGACTGTTGTCATTGCCGCCCACGCCGTACAACTCCACCAGTCTCTTGACGTTAGCATGCAAGTCAAACCGAGTTCTCGCGGCTTCGGTCCCGAGGCGGCCCATCTTTTTTCGTAGCTCAGGATTCTCAACGAGTTTCAGAATCTTATCGGCCATCGCAGCGGAATCGCCACGTTCCACGATGAATCCCGATTTCTGATCTGCCACCAACTCTGGTATCCCACCCACGTTTGTTCCAATGATTGGCTTGCCGTAGGCCATTGCCTCCGCAATCACCCAGCCAAAGACTTCTTCCCAATTGGATACTTGGCAGACAATATCCGCCAAGTCGTACACGCCGTCGCCGAAAGGATCCTGAACCAGACCCGTCCACGTAACGTGATCGCCCAGGCCCATTGCCACGGCGTCCTTCGCATACTGTTCGCGGAAGGATCCCTCACCGACAAAAACAAACTGAACCTTCTCGTTCTTTTGCAGTACGAGGCGTGCCGCTTCCACCAATTCAAGAATGCCTTTCTCAGGAATTATCCAGCTTACTTGAGCGACAACGGTTCGATCTTCAGGAATTGAGTATCTGCGCCGAGCCTTGGCGGCGCGTTCAGCGCTTGGGCATACTCGCGAAAGATCGACGCTGTTGTAGATCATTTCGTACCGGTCATCGGGAAGGACTCCCAACGAAGTCATACAGCGATAGCCATAGTCGCTCACGCAGCTGACCTTGGTCAGCGGCAGATTGATTACGCGCACCAGTCCCCGCTTCCATAGCGAAGCACGATGGAGTACGTAACCGGCAGGTCTGGATGTCTGATCGGTAAAGAAAACTCTCTTTACGGAACAGAGGCGAGCTACCCAGGGATAAACACCCAGAAAACCGGTGAAATGAAGATGTAAAATCTCGGGCCGATAACGGCGAAGAATCGACGCGAGCCCCTTGGCAGATTTCCAACTCACGTTAATTGAGTCATGCAATACTTCGATGGTGACATTAGGGAGGTCAAGGAAGCGTCGGACCTCCATCGGAGGCTCATCAAGAAAACACAACACGCTGTCCCAACCCAGACCGGCGAGTTGAGTCGATAACTCACGCGCGAACGTTTCCGTCCCGCCGATGCGAATAGGCTCTACTCCAAAGACCGAAACGATTGTCGGCATTTCTCTTCCTTGTTACTCAAGGGTTACGCTCGGGCGATCATGGATCTTACGAACCAGAGTGGCACGTTAGTCAGTTGAAAATCCGTTTCAATCTGGAGTTTATTCTTCCCACAACATCTTTTAGGAAGAGCTGAGTGTCAAAAACAGCGTGATAGGCCGCGTACGAAGTTGGCGGTTTACTCGATCTTTCAAATGCAGGTAAGAAATTCCTTTTATCGCCGAAGCCCAAAATTCTTTGATCGTCGTCGGATAAATTGCCCAGAAACGCGGAATTGAGTAGAAGCGGGTGGTAACGATAGTAGACCAAATCCTCTTGCTGCAGAGGCACGTTTGGATCGTGGTAGTTGTAGAAGATAGCCTCCCGTGGCTCCAACATAGGCACACCCTGGCGGTGGACCCCGGACGTGTCAAACAAGAACGCCGTGCCGGCAGGACCCCTCATCTCAGCGATCTGGGATGTATCGACATCCTTAACCTCATCGTTTTGGACCGGACGAGGGTGTTGTTTTCTATGACTTCCCTTGATGTAATTGAAAGCGCCACTACTCACGTCGGTGAGGTACATTGCCAGCTTAATTTCCCGGGGGATGTCTGGCGCTGTTTGCTGGTCATACCAGGCATCCCCATGCCAGCCGTGAAAATCTCGCTTTGTGGGTAGAGACTTCCAGCCTTTTGCTTCAGTTAGCGCATACTGGTTCCCGAGATAACGGTCCAGGACTTTTTGGACGAGTGGATGGATCGCGATGTCCACGAAGCCTTGATCGAGAAGTAAAACATCTTCGACCATGTGCCGGTATCGTTCGGTCTTCTGATATCCCTCAAAGTTATTCCAGCGTAGCCTTCGCAGCCGAGTTTCGAAGGCCCTCCGCATGCTGGCAAGCTCTTCGGACTTCACAAGATTCGGTAGGGCCACAATGCCGTTAGCTTCAAGCTCTGCTAGCAGACGAGCAATAAGCGGCTCGTTCTGCGCGGAACAGGAACCCGCATTGTGAGTTTTCGTCTCCCTGGAAAGATCCACAGTTCTTCTCATGTTAGTAACCTTCAGAACAGTTCACCTGCACTTGGTTTCGTCACGCCCGCTAACGCGGCCACTAGCGCACCCATGTCAACGCCAGGATCACTTCCATCGCTCGCTTTACCTTTATATGGACTCGAAGGAGCCAGGCGATAGTTATCCTTGCTTGCGTCAACAAAGCCAATCTGAGCGAAGGATCTAGGTACCAAGGAAAGAATGCCGCTGCCTCCCCAAGTACGCGTATCAAATCCTCCCTGCACAAAGTCGACCGCTACATTGTTTTGAAATATGCCGTTTGGCCAACAGGTACCAAGCTTCCCGTCAATCGAACAACTCATGCCGTAGTTTGAATACCCGACGATATTGTCTCTGAAGGTCCAATTTGTCGATGGTATGCCCTCCAGGACTACAGCTACATGATATGCATTTGCGACAGGAAGATCGTTGATGGTGGTGTTGTGCTTGACTACCCAACCATCCCCACCTTTCATCTGCAGCATGTTGGCGACATTCTTCGCAAAGTTGTTGTAAATCTGAATGTCAGTCGCCGGAGTGGAGGTGTGTTCGTTATCCTGAAGCGCTATGACCGCCATGCGGCCCGATACTTCAGGGTAGCCAGTGTCCGTGGCCATCCAATTGTTTCGCAGAATCAGGTGAGAGGTGGTAGTCCACGGCGCGGTTCCGTTTTGATTCCTTGGCGTTATGGCCCAATTTGCCGGATAACCCAAATTGTAATTGCCTTCGTAGACCAGGCGGTTGACGTTCTTGATCTCGAATGCGCCTTTAGGTGAATAGCCTTTGTGAACAAAGACATCGTGCGCAAAGGCAGGATCTACATAGAAGGTGTTCCGGCGCACTGTAACGTCGTTAATCAATCCCTGGTCGCCATAGTTCCAGGCCGCCGCGGTAGGCGCATGCTGCAAGGCATCAACATTCGAGGCCGGCAGACTGGCAGTGTAGTTCACGGTGCTGCCGGACACACTCGTTACCTGCGCAGTTTCATAGACCTCAAAGTTGTATGTCCCGTCAGCTACAAGACTACCTTGTGGCGCGAGACTGATGCGGTTGCCAATGACTGCGGTAATTTTCGCAAGACGCGTTGC
Source organism: Chloracidobacterium sp. UBA6041 (assembly GCA_002427845.1). Lineage (GTDB taxonomy): Bacteria > Acidobacteriota > Blastocatellia > Pyrinomonadales > Pyrinomonadaceae > PSRF01. The sequence continues at coordinate 34,523 of DIYZ01000021.1, forward strand.
TCCTCCGTCTGCTATCCCAATGTAGTGATTCACATCAGCGGAAGAAAATATCCCGTTCGTCGTGGTTAGCAATGTCGATCCGTTACTGATATTCCCTACTCCCGCCAAGCTAAACCGAACCACAATGCCGGGTGCCAAACCGGTCGTGTTCGAGAACGTAGCCGACGACATCGTCGCTCCTGTCAGAGTTGCTGTGTTCTGCGGGGCTGTATCACCACCACCAAGAAAGAAACCATTCCACCACACGCTGACATAGTTATCCTCCATCAAGATAGGCCCTGGCCCCCCTACTGAAAGCACCGAGGTCGTGTCCATCTGGTAATAGTCAGTGCCAGAGATTTCCGCGTAGTAATAGCCTATCAAGTAAACATAGTTCCACCTGAAGGTCAGATTCTTACCTTCAAACCATACCGCCCTCATCGCTGCGCGGTTGTAATTGGTGCCCGTCTCTTTTTGGTGAAAGTAACACCGCTGCACTGTGATGTCGTGCACACCTGTGGCAGAGAGCCCCAAATCCACCAGCGCGTTGACTAAACCCCGACCCGCGTTGTCAGTTATCTCCAGTCCGTCCAGTATCCACCAGCCAGCCCCGGCAGCAACTTGGAACGCTGCACCATTTGCCAACGCCCGGATACGCGGCATGTGCAAAGCGTCCCCTACTCCTACTCTGCCCGCCGGCAGTGAGGCCATGTCAGAAGAACGAATCGTGATTGCTGTAGACTGACTGCAGTTCTTGTTCGGAAGGATATACGTGCCGTCCCAAGTTCCACCTGCTTGCAACGCAATCACGTCACCACACCTTGATGAATTAATTGCAGCCTGGAGGTTTCCGCCGGCACGCACGTCAGTCGCATTGATCCCAGCGGTCAACGCCCGGCGAGGCCTCATTTGCCGGCCTACATCTTCGCCGCTTTGAGCAATCAACACGATGGCGGCAGCAAGAACAAGTCCTGGGATAGTAGTCAACGCCAACACTCTGTTTGAAGGTAATCGCATGTTTGGAGCAATAGATAATGGTCACGAACAACTTAGGACCGAAAGTAAGCGTCTTTGTTACTGCACTCACCTCATTTCGGTGTTCCACCGTCAGCTGCAGAATTCACTCCCGACGAATTCAAAAGGTCAAAGTCGACGCCGGGATCCTTGCCGTCAGTAGCCTTCTTTCGAATGCCGCTAGTGGGGGTAAGCTGCCAGTTACCCGCAGCGTAATTAATGAATCCTATTCTTTCATAGGAGGCAACAAAGAAATTTCCTAATGGGAAGTTATTCTGAATCGGACTGGCTGCCGAAACATTCAAGTTATCTGCGATGACATTTCCTTTTACCATGGCCTTCGGAAAGCAACGGCAAAACGCAGACTCCGCACATGCCCCTCCCTGTATTTGGCAAGAAATCCCATAGGAGTTGTATTGGACGATGTTATTGATGAATGAGAAGTTTCTGGTTGGGCTCCCGTAGCTGGTAATGATATTGCCCGCTTGCTGAACTGTGTTATGTGAAACCGTCACCGATTCCGCACCGTTCGTTTGGAGAAAATAGGCGATGTCTCCCGGCGAGACCAGATCCAGAAAGAGATTATTAACAACACTAATCCTCTTGACTTCCTGACTGGGGTGCTCATTATCGCTTCCGAGAATATTTACGCCGGTGCTGGCGTGTCTGACGATGTTATTTACAATCTGCACATCCTCAATTGTGCTCCAGGGTGCGCCACCATTTTGATTCCGCACCGTAATGACAAAGGCGTTGACGCGAATGCCGGTGTCGATGATGTTGCCATCTACAACCACCCGCCTGGCGTTCTTCAATTCAAAGGTGCCTTTGATAAGTGCCCGACCCGCCCACTCAGCCGCCTTATGAAAGAAGTTGCGCCTGATCTCGATATCGGAAGGAACCAGGCCCTTTATCGAAGGGTCAGAGCCTCCAAACAACAAGACCTCACCGGCACCTTCGAGATAATTGTTGATAATGTGAAATGGACCGGGACCGTTCCACCCGGCAACTGCCTGGGTCTCATCACCGGCTCCGGCGAAACCTGAAACGTAAGAATTTATGATTGATGTCTCGCCACTGTTTAGCGCAAATCCTCGTCGCGCTTTATTGAGTCCAGTGGAATGAACGTAGCACCGATCGAACACCAGGTGATGCGGAAACTGTGAAGTTGAACTATAGTCCGACGCTCCCAAATCGATAAGATTGTAAACATAGTCAGAATTCTGGGCTGGGGAAAATTCCACCCCGATGAACTTGTAGTGGTGGGCTTTCTCTTTTGTGCTTATGGCCGCCGACGAACTGGGAGCGACGATCCTGGCCATGTTGCTATCAGGCTTAATGCGTTCTCCCTCACCGGAAATACCGGAGAGATTCGCTGTGCGAATGGTAATGAAATCAGCGTCTGTTCCGGTGCCTGCCCCCTTGTCTAGAAGCACTATGGGCCCAGTAAAAGTTGCACCCGCTTGAAGCACTATCGTGTCGCCAAATCGTGCATTGTTGATTGCTTGTTGTAAATCATCTCCCGCCTGCAAAACTATCTCGCCGGAGGCGGAGACGGTGCGACGCGGTCTAGTTTGCGGAGGATTTGAGCGGCGTTGAGCGAAAACAATAAATCCCAACGCGACTGAGACGCCGACCACTATGAGTGCTATTCCCATTCTAAGTTTCTTGTTAGCACTCTTCATGTGAATTCGGGATGGTCATGTCAATACTGGAGTCTGAGCGTACTTCCTTGATTTCGGTTGGCACCGAGTGGCCGATCCTCATAATGGGCTTTAGCCGATAGTCGCGGTATGTGTCAGGGTTCCCTTCGTGGCCATCTATCGCAGCGGATACCATGTTGAATGCTTCTCGGGCTGTGGCAAAGTGCAACTTAAACTGACCCGTTCGATCTCCGAAATCCAGTACCTCATGTAGAAAGTGAGTCATCTCAGGCCCAATGACCGCGGGCTGATCGGCGTCGAAGAAGCCGTGACAATATAGCTTCACAAATACCCAATCAGCTCTTCCTCGTACTCCTATGTGCGCATCGCACCAAAGTCGGAAGGTGGAAAGGGTATGAGGTGCTTTTGCTGTGAGGGCACCATTCTCAAGCCGCGGGAAAGGAACGCCGGCTTTTCGCTGTCGCCAGTCAAACAACAGGGGGCCAGTAAGAATAATCGGCAGAGTCGGTTGGCTACCTACGCGGAGGTTGGGCCCGGAACGATGCGGGCTTCTTTCGTCCAAAGGGTGGCCACACTGGTAGATCGCATTGATATGCGGTACCTGGGAAACATCGGGTGCTGAAGGCAACGTCAAGTCGGCATAGCAACCCGTTTCGGCCAGGATCTGCATCTCCGAGTCGACTCCGCAGAATCTGCCGTTTGCGGAGTTCGCCAAGGCCCAATTGCCGTGGACGAAGGCGTACATCGGCATGCCATTCTCAGTCAATCGCGAAAGGCATTTATGTTCCTGTGCCAGGGCATCACGGAAATCCACCAGCACTCGTTTGAAGGATTCGGGTGTGTCGGGTTTGTCTACGCCATGATGAAGATGAATCTCAACCTCGCCAAGACCCTCAGCCTGGAGAGCGGCAAGCTGGTCAAGTAGAGGTTTGTGATATTGCTCAGCGGGATAAAAGTTCGTGTGCCTGAAGGGAGTGCCATCGTGATCACGAACGGCTGCGCCAATCTTTCGCGCTTGTTCGCACCAGCGATCCAAGCGGGACATTTGAGTGGACCAGTCCAGAGCCTTTCCAAAGCCACCTTGTTCGTTAGGCTCTTCGTTGTAACCGGGTTCGAAATGGTTCGCGATCGTGAGAATAACGTGGCTGGGACCTTGGCTCGCTCTCGTTCTAAATAGATCGGCAATGCGCCAAAAAGGGTAACGTGCGAGCCAGGGCAACGATCCTTTGAGTTTCTTGAGCTTTGTGTCAGCGAACATTGGAAAACAGTAAAACCTTCAGGACTTCAGATCAGCTTGAGACATCTTAGATCTCTTCATCGCAAAACAGCTCCACCGGACAACTAACATACCTTGTATTTCGGAACCCTAGCAACTACAGCGATACTTGTGCGGTGCGCTCTAACCCTCGAAAGCCACCTCGATTTTCATCACCAAGGCTGAGAGGTCATCTTCCAGCATACTCACTTGTAAG
>DIYZ01000163.1 GCA_002427845.1 Chloracidobacterium sp. UBA6041
GAAGCGGCGCATCCGATCCTGATGAGCAGCAATTTCAGCCGGTAGGATCTTCAGCGCCACTCTTCGTCGCAGTTGCGTATCTTCGGCCAGATAAACCTCACCCATCCCGCCCTCTCCAATCTTTGAGCGGATTTCGTAGCGGCCTAGTTTTGTGCCAGCTGTCAACGCCATCTCTAATTCTCACTGCGGCAGCCCGACGCGCCGAAGCAACTCCTGAAAGCGCGGGTCGTCGCGCAACGGGTCGAGGCGCGGGTCAACTTTGAGCCGGATGAGGCCCCCTTCGCGGTTCTCGTACGCCTTATTCAGCTCGGCGAACGCCTTGTCCCTCTCACCGAGCGCGGCATGGTATGTTGCCCTTGTGTACGCCCGCAAATCGAGTCGGCGTTCCAGCATCGCCCGCAGGTATCCCGACCAGCCGCCCTTGGCGAAACTCTCGCGCGCCAGCGCAGCATACTCCGGTCTGCCGGTCAGCTCGTACGATTTGGCGATTGCCTCAACGCTCGCGGCGTAGTCGCCTTGCGCCTGGTAAACCGACGCGAGGCTTGAGTACGCGAGCGGAAAATTGCTGTCGAGTTCGAGCGTCTTCTTGAGTTGCGCGACGGCTTCTTCGTACCTGCGGGCTTCAATCAGCCTTTCGCCGTAGCCTCTGTTGGCGATGAGCGAGAGCGGATCAATCTCCAACCCCCGCCGCGCTTCGGCGAGTGATTCCTCGTGTCTGCCGAGTAAAGTGAGCAACAGGCTGTATCTCTGGTGTGCGTTCACAAAGTTCGGACTTAGCTCGATGGCGCGTTGATACTCGCGTTCCGCCCCGGCAAAGTCATAATCGTAGCAAGTCAGGATGAAGCCGAGCGCGGCGTGCGCTTCCCCCAAGCCGTCATTGAGTGTGAGAGCTTTGAGTGCGGCATCCCGCCCCTTGGGCATCACCTCGTGCGCCGGTGCGCCGCCTTCGGACAGCGCGATGTATACATAGGAGTCGGCGAGACCGACAAGAGCGGGGGCGAAAGAGGGGTCGGCGGCGGTAGCCTGCTGGAGGTAGCGCACGGCAATTTCGGAGTCTTTCAGAGTGCGCTTGTTCGAGTAGAAGAGTCCTTTCAAGTAAAGCTGGTACGCTTCCGGGTTCGCAGTGTAGTTCTTCGCTAGTTTCTGCTTGTCCGCTCCCGACAGTTTCACTCGCAGTTTGGTTGAAACGTCGCGGGCGATTTCGCTCTGCAACGAGACAAGGTCCGCCGTCATGCGATTGTACTGCTCGCCCCAAATCTGATTGCCGGTCCGTGCGTCAACCAACTCAACGCTAAGGGTTAACTGATCACCGCGCTGTGTGACACGCCCATTTAAAACAGCCTGCACCGACAATTCCGATCCGACCTGTTGCGGAGTGACGTCTTTACCTTTGTAGTGGAACACCGTGCTGCGCGCCTTAACCGAGAGATTGGGAAGCTGCGACAGGCTGTTGATAAGCGATTCGGTGATGCCGTCAGAGAGATACTCTACATCCGCGTTGCCGCTCGCGTTGACGAACGGCAGCACGGCAACTGATTGGATGGCCGCGATGTTCTTTCTTGCCAGGTAGAAATAAGCGGAAACGGCGATGGCGGCGAGGATTAGTACGGTTATTGCTGCGAGAATTTTGCGCCGCTGGTGTTTGGTTAGTTCCTGCGTTCGGCCAATCGTCTGCTGCCGATCAAGCACAGTCGTTGGCCCAGTGGGACGGCTCATGTCTGCATCCGTCACCGTCTGCGGCAGGATTCTCGTCTCTATTTCACTTGCGACCGACCCAGAGCCGAACCTCGCCGTTCTCTCATCGGCGCCCAAAGACGCCGAATCGTTAATCAGCGCCGTGCCGTCCGCGCGGCAGAATGCTAGCGCGTCATCGGTTTCAACTCGATTACATGCAGGGCAGCGTTTCATTCGATTTGCATCTCACTGCGGCAAACCAACGCGGCGCACAAGTTCAGGAAAGCGCGGGTCGGAGCGCAAGTTATCCCATTCCGGCGAGACTTTAAGCCATTCCATATGTACTCGCTCATCGTATGCTTTCTCCAGCCAGACAAACGCCTGATCCCTCTCGCCTAGTCGCGTGAACAGGCTTGCCGTTTCGTTAGGATTAGGACTCTGCCCATCTTCCCTGCCAAGATCAAACGTCTTCTGCCAGTAACCTCTCGCGCCAGATACCCTCAGCGCATCTCTCATAGCTGCCGTCGCTTTCGCCACCTCATTCGGATTCTTTCCGCCAAGGATGAGACCTTTCTCATTCTCTGCGATGGCTTCCTCGAACATTCCCTTCTCCTCATAGACCTGCGCAAGGTAGAAGTGTGTTCGCACGTAGTTCGGGTCCATCTCGATTAACTTTTTGAGATACTCGATGGCGCGGTCGTACTGGCGAGCATAGTAGTACGCTTGTCCTAAATCTGTGCTGATGGCGAGCGAAAGCGGATCAAGCTCCAGTGCTCGTTGGTACTCCGCGAAACTCTCGTCGAACCGCCCGCGAGTGACAAGGAACTCGCCGTACCAGTGGTGCGCGGTCGGATAGTTTGGACTTAGCTCAATGGCCCGCTTGAATTCTCTTTCGGCGTCTGCGCCTGCGTATGCATACCATTCCCATTCCTTAATAACTCCTAACGTGGCGTGAGCCTCGCCGAGCGTATCATCAATTTCCAGTGCTTTCAGTGCCGCCGCCTTCGCCTTCTGATCAACCTCCCGCTGGTTAGGCGTTGGCCGCCCCGTACCGACGATATAGCTGTCGGCTAATCCGACGTAAGCCAGCGCATAGCTCGGGTCTTTGTCTATCGCCTGCTGGAAGTACTCAATCGCCTTCTTGGTTCCTTCATCGCTCCGCTTGTTCCAGTAGTAACGCCCTTTCAAGTAAAGTTGGTAGGCCTCCGGGTTCTCTGTGTAATGCTTCATCATGCGATTGTGCTCTTCGCCAGAGATTTTCAATCGCAGGTTGTTCGCTATCTGGCCGGCGATATCACGTTGCAGGGACATCAGGTCTGAGGCCTTCCGCTCGTACTGTTCACCCCAAAGCTGCTTGTTGTCGCGCACATCCACTAACTCAGTGCTGATGGTGACGCTGTCGCCGCGCTGCATCATGCGCCCGACAAGCACCGCGCGCACGCCCAACTCTTTGCCAATCGCGAATGGGTCGGTTTCTTTTCCCTTGTAACGAAAGACAGAGCTGCGCGCGATCACTCGCAGGTTGGGAAGTTGCGTCAGGCTGTTGATGATGCTCTCAGTGACGCCGTCTGAAAGATAATCCGTATTCGGATCGCGGTTCTGATTTTCAAAAGGCAGCACGGCGATCGATTCGATCGCGATCTCCGTATTACGCGCGTGCAGATAAAGACCCAGACCGACGCCGCCAACAAGAAGCACGGCGACGACGAGAGCCACCGCGAGTTTGTGTTGCTTGATCCCGCCAACAATGTATTCGGCGCTGGAAGCTGCAGACTTCAGCGAGCCAGCCTGACTAATTACGGCCGAGGCCGCGTGAGTTGCAGCATCGCCGCTCTGTTGACCCGTCACTTCGTCTCTTGATGGCGAAACAGTCGTGTCGAGCGCGACCACGCCCTGCAGCTCGCGGCGCAGTTCCTTCAGCTCGATCGCCACCTCCTTGATCGACTGATAACGCTCTTCCGGGTCTTTCGCTAAACAGCGGCGCACGATGCGTTGCAGTTCCGGAGGAGCAGATGGATTGAGATCGGCGAGTGGTGGCACCGGTTCGTACACGACCATGTGCAGAGACTTGATCACTGACTCGCCCTCGAATGGCTTTTGGCCGGTCACCGCCTCAAACAGAATGCAGCCGAAAGAAAAAATATCTGATCGTTGATCGATTTCGTTGGTCTTGCCCTGTGCTTGCTCTGGCGACATGTAACCGACCGTACCCATGATCGCGCCTGGGGTTGAGTGTTGTGGCATCACTGCCGTGGCCACTTCGCTGGAGCCTTCTGACGATGTTTGTGCGGGACGCTGCTCGATGAGTTTTGCTAAACCAAAGTCGAGAATCTTTGCGTGCCCTTCGCGCGTAATCATGATGTTGTCGGGTTTCAGATCGCGATGGACGATTCCCGCGGCGTGAGCTTTTGCCAAACCTTCGGCCACGTGTCGCAGATGGCGCAAGAGCTTTGACATCTCTGTCTGTTTGCCATGAATCAATTCACGCAGCGTGAAGCCGTCGATAAACTCCATGGCGATGAAGTTCACACCGTCACTCTCGCCTATTTCATGGATGGTGGCGATGTTCGGATGATTGAGCGCCGCCGCAGCCTGCGCCTCTTGAATGAAGCGCCGCATTCGATCTTGATTGGATGCAAGGTCACCGGGCAATATCTTCAATGCCACTCGACGCCGAAGTTGCGCATCTTCCGCCAGATAAACTTCGCCCATCCCGCCTGCACCGAGCAGCGAGCGAATCTCATAACGGCCTAGTCGTGTGCCTGCACTAATGGGTGTGGTCAACGCTTTTTCAACAAGGTTCCACGAGACTGAAGCCCGCTCATTTTAGCTTCGTTAACCTGGGCGCGCTAGGGCCAGCAACTCGTGGCATAAAGTACACCGTTAGCGACCTTCTTCATGTACTCCGATGCAAACTTCTTGGGAGGAACTTTGTTGTGCATGAGGTAAGACGGGGTTGAAGGGGTGATTACAAGTCGTTGGGAACTCATTATACTGAGCGCTCATCCGACCTCGAGCCCAAGTCCGTAAATTCGTATGGGTGACGCCCGCGCGAACCAAACGGCTTAGTAGCTCTGTTTTCGCCGCGGTTCACTGTAGTAAAAAATGTAGTAAATACCTGCATTCACCGAAGGCCAAGGAAGAACACGACAAATCTTAAAGTATTGTCGGTGTACCTACTTGGCCGTCTGTGTTCTTCTGTGAATTGACCGGGTAAATTTCTGCAAAACCTTTA
>DIYZ01000105.1:0-2027 GCA_002427845.1 Chloracidobacterium sp. UBA6041
CCAGCCCCGACGCGTAGTGGTGGTCTGGGTCGTAATAAAACAATCGCGGAAAGCCCTCCCAATCCGTATTAAAAACCATTTGTCCTGCCGGCACATTCGACCGCATCCATTCTGCCCCCGCCCGGTAATAGTCGTGGCGATCGCTGGAAGCGATATCCTTGATCGTGGCTCGAAGATTGAAAAAAAGAGCTATTCCCAGCGCGACCGCTACTACGGCGATCGCAATCGTGTGCCAAAGCGCTCGCAGCTCGTCATCTCTTGTTAAGGCCCCGGATTTGGGTCTATCGAGAAACGGTTGCAACTCATCGACCATGTCTATCGGTAAGCCGCTCAAGCTTGAACGGGCGCCCTGAAGCATGGGTTGAAGCGCAAAGGCGCAAAAAATGACGGCGAAGGGTGGCCAATATTCCGCGATGCGCTTCCAGCGCGCAGTCATGATCATTAAAGCAGTGGCAAAAACCAGAAAAAACAGCGAGTGACCGGCGCGCTTGCGATCTGCCGGATCAAAAGCAATATAGCCGACGACCATGGCGATGCAGGCGACCACCGAGTTGCCAAGGAATTCCCACGAGTCGTAGGGATACCACTCTTTTCCGACTTTGGTAGAAAAATCCGCCGGCGTCATTTTTATTTTTACGTGTTCGTATAAAAGGTGGAGATTCGCAGGGAAGTAGGGGTTGATAATCAAGCCGGCTGCTGTTCCGGCGAGAACCCAGGCGATTGGTCGCCATTCAAAGCGGCGTTCGGTCCAACCAACAACAGCCACCCAAATGAAGGCCATCAGGATTAACAGCACAAACATGTCGTAAGTTAGGGCGAAAATAAAACTCAGCGGCACGAGCGGCCAGTATTTTTTCGTGAACAGCAGATAGATTCCGATTACCAGATAAATGATCGCGAATGGCGGCGCCTTTGCCATGTTAAGCCGGTAGAGAAATGGCGCTGAACAGGCAAGCAGAGCCAGGAGCCAGATGAGCGAATAACGAATACGGTAATGGATTATGAGCCAGTAGCAGGAAATGACTGCCACACTCGCAAAAATCGCCGCGGAAATTTTCGCGCCCAGCCGCAGATTACCAAACCACGTAAACGGTATCTGGAAACCGTGGAAGAGCAGGTGATGATCTACGTAATGTCTGGGATCAAGAGTAGTCAGGGGCAGCCAGACGAATTGCGGCGGGAAACTTTTGCTGCGCAACGATTCCCAAAGCATGCGGCTCCACTTGATGTGATAGTAACCATCATAATCACCACAGCAGATCGCGTCGGTTGAGAACTGTAGTTTCCAGAAAATCAGGCCAATCGCGATGGCGCCGGCGCACAGTTGTACGCCACGCACTGCAGAGTCAGACTTTAAGAATTTGCCAAGTTGCGACGGGGTTTTCATTTACCGGCCAACTGTTTCGCAGCAGCGCGGCTGCTTAATCTCACAGTTGTTCGATAAGATTGAGGAAGGCGCGCGGATCGATCGGTTTGGTTACATGCTCATTAAACCCGGCACTCATCGAGCGATTGCGATCGTCAAACATGGAATAGCCAGTTACCGCGACCATCGGAATGGTTTCGTAACCCGGCAGCGATCTTAATGCCCTGGCAAGCTCGTAGCCGTTCATCTCGGGCATGCCAATATCGGAAATGATCATATCGAATTGATTTTCGCGGGCTAAAGCAATTGCGTCCTGGGCGGAAGCGGCGGTCGTAACTTCATAACCGGCGTGTGTCATTAATACCGAAAGCATCTCGGTCACGTCTGAGACGTCATCTACAACCAGCGCCAGGCGGTGCCCTTCAGACTTTCCAATCGACTGCTCCTCGCCGGCTGAAGGCGAAGGTGTCTGCCGTCCTTGCGAAGGCAGGAACTGACTGGAAAGTTGAATCGGATTCCACGAATTACGAAAGGCAGCCGAGGAACTTTGGTGTATCATCGAGAACTTCCGCAATTATCGGATCAAAAACTGCGCCTCATTGAAAACGGGGAACTTAATGTAGCCGAAAGAAGAATTCCTGTCTAGGAATTCCGTTTAGAC
>DIYZ01000105.1:2154-6348 GCA_002427845.1 Chloracidobacterium sp. UBA6041
GCAATTGCAGTGTCAGCATCGTTTTGAGAGGCATAACCCGTCAGTGCAATAGCGGGAATCTTCTCCAGGCCCTTTTTCTTACGTAAATCTCTGATTAGCTGTAACCCATCCATCGCGGGCATCGCAATATCGGAAATTAATATGTCGAAATGTTCTCGGTCGGCGAGTTGGAGGGCTTCTAATGCCGAACTACAAGGCAGCGTCAGGTAGCCTCGAGATTGAAAATTCGCTGCGAGCATTTCGAGTGTGTCTGGTTGATCTTCAACGATCAGAATACGCACGCGAGCTTGCTTATTTTTAGCAGTACGCTTTTGTTTCTCTTTTTGCATGTTTTCGCGGAGCGCAGCGTGGGTGGGAAGTCTTATTGTGAAGACGCTGCCTTTGCCTGCTCCCTCGCTCGTTGCTTCGATAGTTCCTCCGTGGGTTTCCACAAAACTCCTTACCAATGCGAGGCCCAGACCCAAGCCGCCAAATGCGCGGGTCCGAGAACCGTCGGCTTGGCGAAAGCGCTCAAAAACGTGCGGTAAAAACTCCGCCGGTATTCCCTGACCTTGATCCTGGACGCGAACGATGGCTTCTGATCCATTGGTTTCGCACCTGACTTCGACGAGGCCGCCGGCGGGCGAAAATTTTATTGCGTTATGAAGAATGTTAGAGAAGGCCTGGAGGAGACGACTGTGATCGCCATTGATGGTTGTAGCGGCGGCTTGCTCGGCAATTGTAAGTTTCAGCTCTACCTTAGAGTCGCGCGCATAAGGACGCATGGTCTCGATGGATTCTTCCAAAACATCGGCGAGCCTGAGATGGGTCTCTTCGATCTGCATCTTGCCACTCAAAATCCCGGACATATCGAGCAGATCATTTATCAGGCGCTTGAGACTATATGCATTTCTGTTGATGACCGACAAAGCCCGGTTAAATTCGGCGGCGGGCACAATGCCGTTCTGCATCATGTGAATCCAGCCAATGATGGGCGTGAGTGGTGTCCGGAGTTCGTGTGAAAGCATTGTTAGAAACTCATCTTTCGCGCGGTTCGCGCTTTCGGCTTCGGTGCGCGCATTTCGTTCTACCTGATAGAGACGAGCGTTCTCAATTGCCAGCGCTATTCTATCTGCGGCCAACTGCAAGAGCCTGACATCGTCATCTGTGAAGTGGGTAAACTCCAGTCTCCCGACATGAATTACGCCGATAGCTCGACCTTCCACAAACAGGGGAACGCCCAGCAACGACTTAATGCCTTTCTCGCGTAACAGGGGATTGAAAAGATCAGCCTGGCTTACATCGTCAATGATGATGGGCTTGCCGTGCGCGACTACGTTACCGGCAAGACCTTTTCCTACCGGAATGCGGACGCCGAGTTCGACTTCCTCTTCGAGACCTTGGGCAGCCCAGGCGACAAGCTCGTCTCCTTCTTTCCGCAGCAGCAGAATGGCCACTGTGTCAACCCGCAGTACTTCCCGTATGCGATTGAGAGATTCTGAAAGCACGTCATCAATAGACAGATGGGCGAGCGCCGAATCTGTTATTCGTTGTAACGCCTCGAGTTGTTTGCTGAGTGCTTCCGCTTCAAGACGAGCTTCATTGGCGCGCGCCAGGGCGCTTACGCGTTCCTCCTCGCTTTTCCTGCGCTCAATGAACTGTCCGATCTGGCTGCCAATGGCGGCCAGAGTATCGAGCGTGGTCGTGTCCGCATCCTGGATTTCTACACTTAAGAGCTCAACGACTCCGATAACTTCTTCGCGCACAAGTATGGGAAAGCTAAACGCTGAATGTAGATTTGCACGGGCGGCAACTGGCGAGCGAGAAAAACTTTCATCCGTTGCAAGGTCGGGGACCCAAATCGGTTTCTGTCCGGCCCAAACTTTTCCGGGAAGTCCCATGCCCGGAGTGAAGTGAAAAAGACGGCAAGCTTCTTCAAATTCCGCCACGCCGGGAGACGAGTGCGCGGCCCAGTGGCCGACATATTGCAGTTTGTCTTGTTCCGCCGCTACGGTCCATAACGCCGCGAATTGCCAGCCAAGACTTGCACAGATTGTTCCGAGAAGTTTCGGGGTAACCTTTTCCAGGGAGATCGCGTCGGCAAGAATTGCCGTCGCTGCATTCTGGAGCGCCAGGCGGCGTTCGTCGCGTTTGCGCTTGGTCACATCGCGGGCGATTCCGGTAAAGAAACATTGACCGTCTCTGCGAAATTCCCCAAAAGAAAGTTCCAACGAAATCTCTTTGCCGCTTTTGTGGCGTCCGGGCAGGTCGACAGCGTCCCAGGAAATGTGTTTTTGTCCGGTTTGCACATAATGCTCTATTCCCGCGCGATGGACGTGCCGGAGATATTCAGGCATCAGCATCGTTAATTCCGAGCCGAGCATTTCTTCTATCGCATAGCCAAAAATATTTACGGCGGCACGATTAACAAAGAGAATCGTGCTGTCTTCGTTGATGGTGATTATGGCGTCGGATGCAGTTTCGGCAATGACGCGCGAGCTTTCCACAGCATCCTGAAAGGCAAGTTGCGAAGGCGCTGGAGACTGCGCCGCTGGTTTGTCCTGGGCCATTATTTGCCACCCTCCGCGCTCAATCCGCCAAACACGATGCTGAGATGATCGTAGACTGGAAGTTACCGGTCAAGACGAGGAAAACTAAACTTTCACGCTTTCGAAGTCAAACTTCTATTGAGCTGCAAGGCGCGTGTGCTAATTGGGTAGTCGCGCCGTGACATTTGTCTCCTGCATTTGATAGCGTCAGGCCAATGTATCCCGCAGGCAATCTTTTTATTCCGGTAACCCACGGCAAACTCGAGGCGATTCTCAAAGAGCCGCAGGGAGCCGCCGTCGCCGCCGTGGCTCTCGTGCTTCATCCGCATCCCCTTGGCGGCGGCACGATGCACAACAAGGTCGTGTTTCGCGCGGCCAGCGCGCTTAACGATGCGGGATTAATTACCCTGCGTATCAACTTTCGCGGCGTGGGCCAAAGCACCGGCGAGCACGACGCCGGGCGAGGTGAACTTGAAGACGTCCGCGCGGGTTTGCAGTATCTCGCCGATAACTATCCGCAGCGAAGTATCACACTTTGTGGTTTTTCATTTGGCGCCCGCGTCGGCCTGGAGGTTGGTATTGCAGATGAGCGCGTTCGTGACTTGATTAGCATTGGCACACCCGTTGACAAGTACGACTTTGCTTTTCTCGAAGCCTGTCGAAAATCCATCCTGTTTGTTCATGGTGACAGGGATGAGTTTGGTGAGGTCTCGAAGCTGCGAAATCTGGTAGCGAAGATCGAAGAGAATAATACGAATGTTGAATTGGCGGTTATTAGAGGCGCCGACCATTTCTTCGAGGGCCATCTAGACGAATTGAAGCAGGCCATTACAGACTGGACAAGGCGGCAACTATAGATTTAGGTTCATGCAAATGCTCCAGTGGAAAGTCTCAGTTTTTGCGATACTCTTTGCCTGCGCCCCGCTTGTCGGCTATTCGCAAAAGATTACGAAAAGACTCGATCCTTTCTGAAGGTAAGAAGCGCAGCTACTACATCTACGTTTCGGAGAGTGTGAAACCCGGCACGCCCGTACCTTTGCTTGTGTTGCTGCACGGATTAAATCACATCGGGGCTTTCGCTGGTTGAGAAGTGGCAGGACAGCCGGGTGTAAGCTTGCCGCAGCGAGTTGAGATCTCGATCCGTTTTTTCCAGTTCACGAGGTTTACGAAACGCTATTACACACGCAGGGAATTCAATGAAATCTTACCGCGATCCCGCAATACGAATTACGCTCCTGCCTCGCGACACAAATTCGCAAGGCACAGTTTTCGGCGGCATCATTCTCAGTTACATCGACATGGCCGGCGCGATTGAAGCCCATCGCCGCACTCATATGCCGCGGTTCGTCACGGTCGCCATGCGGGAAGTGATCTTTCACAAGCCGGTGTTTGTTGGCGACCTGGTGAGCTTCTACGCCGAAACAGTCAGCATAGGAAACACGTCAATCACCATTCGCGTGATTGTCGAAACGGAAAGAGTCGGAGCATCGACGGAGCAAGTGCGAGTGACAGAAGCCGAGGTTGTTTACGTGGCAGTGGATGAGCACCGGCAGAAAACAAGAATCAAACCAATGAGTGGGGAGTAATGAGTAATGAGTAATGAGTGATGAGTGATGAAGGGTCAGTTTTAACTAACGCCTCTTGCTCATTACTCATCACTCATTAC